>JAJSAL010000189.1 GCA_024274705.1 Spirochaetota bacterium | reverse complement strand
GTTCACTCGTTTCAAGTCCTCCCTGTCTCCATGTAAAAAAAAGACCACACCGTAAAACCGATGTAGTCTTTTATAGCAGGGGGAGGACTTGAACCTCCGACCTCCGGGTTATGAGCCCGACGAGCTGCCAACTGCTCTACCCTGCGCCGTGATTAGAAATATACCGAGAATCCCATCTGGTGTCAACATGTCTAAGTAGCAAAACAAGAGGGTAGATAAACGACATGTAGCCTCCATAGAATGTATGGGCAAAAGGGCCGGTCAACATGTCTAAGTAGCAAAACAAGAGGGTAGATAAACGACATGTAGCCTCCACAGAATGTATGGGCAAAAGGGCCGGTCAACATGTCTAAGTAGCAAAACAAGAGGGTAGATAAACGACATGTAGCCTCCACAGAATGTATGGGCAAAAGGGCCGTGGGATGTACCCCGCTATTCAAGGGCCCTTTTCATGAGGTTTTGGATTACGATCCAGAAGATCAGAAGAAGCGGAATAACCGCAAAAACATAGGTTCCCCCCAGAAAGAGGAGGTAATTATACAACCCGTGGGAGAACGCGGCGATAAAGAGGCCGATTATGATAAGCCGCTTGTTGCCGGACTGTTTAGACATGCCGATGAAGTATCCCATCATTCCCGATGCCAGGGCATGGAGCGGGACCGCAGTGACACCCCGGAACAGGACCGCATACACAGGGCCGAAGGTATAGAACAGGTTTTCGAAGAAAGCGAAACCGAGGCCTGCTGCAACGGTGTACACGATACCGTCTATTACCTCGTCGAACACACGTTTCCTGTAAATAAAAAGGAGAACCACGCTGAGTTTCAACGATTCTTCCACCAGGCCTGCCATGATAAAAGCCCGAAACAGCAGCGCTGTTCTGCCGGTAAAGGTCATGCCCAGGAAGGAGAGGACGTATTCAATTACAATGGCTGGTAGAACTGCTATAAAACCAAAGGCAAAGGTTTTCCATATCAACCCTAAGGGTTCAGGTTTCTGACGGTCTTTCCATCTGAAGTAAAAGAGGAGGATTAAGGCCGGAACTGCCGCCAGGATAAGATTGATCGCAAAAGGTATCATCAGGTCTTGTAAAACTATACTTAAAAAGAACCGGCTTTGGCAATCCGGATATCCTTTTTCCTTTGACGATTTCGGGGTTCATTTCGTATTTTGTATATGTAGACTAAATTGAACCATACATTTTTTAAATGAAAAACTGGAGATACACGTGAGATTTGATAAAATGACTTTGAAAGCACAGGAGGCCCTTCAGGAGGCGGACTCCGTACTGCAATCATATAATCATTCGACCTTGGACGCAGAGCATCTGCTGCTTGCCCTGTTACACCAGGATGATGGTGTAGTTCCTCCTTTACTGGACCGCCTGGGGGTATCTAAGAATGAACTCGAAACCCAGCTGGAATCCATTATTACGGCAAAACCAAAAGTGTACGGCGACACCACCCATGTCCATATGTCACCGGAAGTCGCAAATATTCTTTCCCGGGCGGAAACCGAGGCCGGAGGTTTGAAAGATGAGTATGTCAGCACGGAACATATCCTGCTGGCGATGCTGGAGAGTAAAAGCAAGGCCGCTGATCTGTTAAAGCAGCTCGGCGTGACACGGGACAGGGTACTTAAAGCACTCATGTCAATCCGGGGGTCCCAGCGTGTGACGGACCAGAATCCGGAGAGTAAATACCAGGTGTTGGACCGGTTCTGCAGGGATTTGACCGCCCTGGCAAAGCGGGAAAAGCTGGACCCTGTTATCGGGAGAGATGAGGAAATACGAAGGGTGATGCAGGTACTGTCCAGGCGTACTAAGAACAATCCGGTGCTCATAGGAGAACCCGGCGTTGGAAAAACCGCGATCGCAGAAGGTCTGGCCCGAAGGATCGTTTCCGGTGATGTGCCGGATTCCCTTAAAAACAAAAAGCTTCTCGCCCTGGATCTGGGTTCACTTGTAGCGGGCACAAAATTTCGTGGTGAATTCGAAGACCGCCTTAAAGCCGTTATCAAGGAGATCACCGAGTCAGACGGGGAGATTATTCTGTTCATAGACGAACTGCATACTTTGGTGGGAGCCGGAGCAGCGGAAGGATCCGTTGATGCTTCGAACCTGCTCAAGCCGGCCCTGGCACGGGGTGAACTCCGGGCTATCGGTGCTACCACCCTGGATGAGTACAGGAAGCATATCGAAAAGGATGCGGCCCTGGAGAGGCGGTTCCAGCCTGTGTACACGAAAGAACCTTCCGTGGAAGATACTGTTGCCATCCTCAGGGGCTTAAAGGAGCGGTACGAGATCCATCACGGGGTACGGATAAAGGACGATGCCCTGATAGCCGCGGCAACCCTTTCTGAACGGTATATCACATCCCGTTTTCTGCCGGACAAAGCGATCGACCTGGTAGATGAGGCCGCCAGCAGGCTTAAAATGGAAATAGAGAGCCAGCCTATTGAACTGGATAAAATCGAACGGCGTATCCTGCAGCTGAACATTGAAAAACAGGCTCTGGCAAGAGAGAAAGATGAAGCATCGAAAGAACGGCTTCAGAAACTGGAGAAAGAGCTGGCGGACCTGACAGGGAAGCGGGACGCCATGCAGCTCCAGTGGAAGAATGAAAAAGCGATTATCCAGGAGATCCGGGGTCTTAAACAGAAACTGGAAGAGTTCAATATAGAAGAAACCCATTTCGAGAGAGAGGGAAACCTTTCAAAGGCAGCGGAAGTCAAGCACGGAAAAATTCCGGACGTAAAGAAAGAGCTGGAAGACAAGACCCGAAAGCTCAAGGAAATTCAGCAGGGAACACAACTCCTTCGGGAAGAAGTGTCCGAAGAAGACATCGCCAACGTGGTGTCCACCTGGACGGGTATTCCCGTTTCGAAGATGCTTGCATCGGAGATGGCTAAGTATCTCGATCTGGAATCTATTCTGGAAGAGAGGGTTGTCGGCCAGGACACGGCGATACAGGCTGTATCTGATGCAATCAGGCGAAACAAGACCGGTGTCTCTGAAGAGGGCAGGCCGTTGGGCACCTTTATCTTTATCGGTCCTACCGGTGTTGGGAAGACCGAACTTGCGAAGACCCTGGCGGATTTTCTCTTCAATGACGAAAAGCCCTCACCCGGATCGATATGAGTGAGTATATGGAAAAGTTTTCCGTATCCCGTCTGATAGGAGCGCCTCCCGGGTATGTCGGATATGATGAAGGCGGTCAGCTCACTGAAGCGGTACGCCGCAGGCCGTATTCGGTGATCCTCTTCGATGAAATCGAGAAGGCGCATCCGGATGTGTTCAATATCCTTCTTCAGCTTCTCGACGAAGGAAGACTTACCGACGGACAGGGAAGGGGAATCGATTTCCGGAATACGATTGTCATTATGACCAGCAACTTAGGAAGTGACCTGATCCTGCAGGCAGAAGATCCGTCAGCTGTCAATGAGAAAATCGATGCACTGTTAAAGGCGACATTCAAACCGGAGTTTCTCAACAGGGTTGACGAGATCATCACCTTCAACAGGCTGAGTAAGGAACACATCCTGCGCATTGTAGACATACAGGTTGCCTTTCTCATGCAGAGGCTTCAGGCAAAAAAAATCGAATTGAAAATAGATGATTCCGCCAGGAAGTTCCTTGGAGAAGCAGGATTTGATCCGGCTTTTGGAGCGAGGCCCCTGAAACGCACCATCCAGAATCTCATCCAGAATCCGATTGCAAAAAAAATATTGAGCGGTGAGATTACCGAAGGCGATGTGATTCTGGTTGTAAAAGGGAAAGATGGCCTGGTATTCCAAAAGGAAAACTGATCATAAATGACCGTTGTATAAATCGTGAGATTTACTGTATCCTGCAGCCTGGAGGCTGCAGGTGGCAAAGCTCTGGCAGAAAGACTACGATCTGAATTCCGTTCTGGAGCGGTTTACCGTAGGCAGGGATTATCTGCTCGATACTGCGCTCATTCCGGCAGACTGTGTCGCCGGTACGGCCCATGCTGAGATGCTCGCTTCTATCGGCATCCTGACGGGAAAAGAACTGACGGACCTGAAGAAGGGGTTCCTGGACCTCCTCGATCTCCATCGTTCCGGATCGTTCCGGATCGAGCCTTCTCAGGAAGACTGCCATACAGCCATCGAATCATTTCTTACAGATCGTCTCGGTGAGACCGGGAAAAAAATTCACACAGGCCGGTCCAGGAATGACCAGGTAATAGCCGCTCTCAGGCTGTATGCCCGGTCATTTTTGCACCTGTACATGACAAAGCTGTGTGTTCTTATAGAAATGCTTCTAAACACGGCGGAAAAGTATGCCTCGGTCCCCATGCCCGGGAGGACCCACACCCAGGTCGCCATGCCTTCTTCGGTCGGGTTGTGGGCAGCCGCTTTTGCCGAAGAGTGTATCGATAGTTTCAGTCTCCTCTTAACCGGTTACGATCTCAATAACCAGAGTCCTCTCGGTTCTGCAGCCGGCTATGGTGTACCCATCGATCTGGACAGGGAAAAGGTAGCAGCAGATCTGGGATTTCGGAAACTGCAGAACAATGTACTCTACGTAAATAATTCCCTGGGAAAATTTGAGTCTATCATCCTTTTCGGTATCGAACATATCTGCCTTACTTCGAGCAAGCTCGCTCAGGACCTGATATTGTTTTCTCTCCCGGAATTCGGGTATTTCAGCCTCCCGGATGAGCTCTGTTCCGGTTCCAGTATTATGCCCCAGAAAAAGAATCCCGATGGTCTCGAACTGGTACGGGCCCGGTCAGCTTCGGTTTCAGCATGGACGGAACAGATAAAAATGATAATACGGGCTCTCCCTTCAGGATATAACCGGGATTTCCAGGAAACAAAAGAACCGTTCCTTAATGGCCTGGAAACGGGACTTGGCATTGTAGAAGTGATGACCCTGGTGGTTGAGAAACTCGTAGTGAAGCCTGACAATCTTCGCAAGGGGTTTACTCCGGATATCTTTGCGACTGATGCCGCCATAGAACAAGTCCTCCGGGGGATGAGTTTCCGGGATGCCTATAGAGAGGTGGGACTACACCTTGCAGAGCTTAAAGGGCGGGATCCGGAAGATGTCCTTAAAAAACGTACTTCTTCCGGTACAACAGGGAAGCTCAACCTGCATCTTCCACGAAAGGCCCTGTGTGAAATACGCAGGACCGTCGGGACCAGGCAGGAAGAAGCTGAAAAAGCGGTAGAAAAACTGATGGGGATGCCGGTTTCCCTTCTTTGATGAACAGGCAATATTGACCACCCGTTCCCCCCATGCTATTTTAGCATAACGACTTCTAAAGGGATGTACGTGAGCCTGATAAAAGCGGCAGACCTCGGTATCATTGCCTGCCCCGGGGCCGAAGAGTTCACCAACGAGATTCTTGAACACCTTAAATGCATTTATTCGAGAAAGCTCAATAAACGGGTTTCCCACCTTGCAAAACAGTACGGACTGGAACGGCAGGAGATTATCCGGAGTATCAATCTCACGACGGATATGTTTTCTTCCGGTACCGGAGGCAACGGAAAGACGAAGGGACACAGGACCCCGGAGTTCAAAGTACCTGTCCGGTTCACCCGGTTTGCGAACGGGGAGTTCAAATCCGAGATTCTCTCCTCGATCCGGGGAATGGACATCTACATCGTTCAGGATGTGGAAAACCATTACCCCCTCTGTTTTAATGATTCCGACAAACGTTATTCCCTGTCTGTGAATGATCAGGCACTCCTACTGTTCGTGACGATAGACGCGGCGTATCAGGCAGGTGCCGAAACCGTTACAGTTGCCCTGCCGGCGTATCCCTTTTCCCGGCAGCACATAAAGAAGGGAAGGGAAGCCCTGACGGCTTCCTGGTTCGGAAGGACCCTGGAGGCAATGGGAGTTTACCGGCTGATTACCCTGGATATTCATTCAAAGGAGATCGAAAATACGTTTAACACGCTGCGCCTGGAAAATCTTCACGCTTCGTATCAGATAGTAAAAAAACTATCTGAAATAATCGATCTGCAGCATGATGACATTGTCGTTGTTGCTCCAGACCTGGGTGCTGCAGACAGGAACAAGTATTTTGCCGGTAACTTACGAAGACCCCTGGCCCTGTTGTATAAAGAGCGGGATTATTCCAAAGTGAGCGAAGACGCCAGGCAGAGTAATATTGTAAGCATGAAACTGCTGGGTTCAGTTGAAGGGAAAACGGTTTTCATGGCGGACGATATGCTCGGCACCGGCGGCACCCTGCTGAAGGCGATGCGGCACCTGAATGAACTGGGAGCTGAACACATTATTGCTGCTGTAAGTCTTCCCTTCTTTTCCGGGGATGCTATCAAACATTTCGATCAGGCGTACCGGGAAGGTGTATTTTCCCGTATTATCGGTACTAACGGTGTGTATCACAGCTCCAATCTTCTGGACAGGGAATGGTTCGAATCGGTAAAAGTGGGAAATCTGTTTGCCAGGATTATCTACAGGCTCCACCACAATCAGAGCCTGAGCACTCTCCTGGATAACAGCAGTATCATTCAGAGAATGTTGAGTGAGCCCTCTATCGAAACAGTGCTAAAAGATAAGAGTTCTTCTTGAGCCACAAATCGAACCGGTGACAGTCCGGGAGGACCTGCTCTACAGCTTTCCAGAACTGCTTTGAATGATTGCGGTGTACCTGATGCATCAGCTCGTGGATAATAAGATAATCGATAACCCTGTCCGGGGCCATAATGACGCGCCAGTTGATATTGATGTTTCCAAGATATGATGAACTGCCCCAGCGTGTCCGCTGATTACGGACGAAAAGTCCTTTATAGGGTACCTGGATGATACCTGATATTGTCTGAATCCTCTTTGAAAGATACGATTTTGCTTCCCGCTTCAAGGTGCTGATAATTCCGGCCCTCGCGGATTCAGAAGTGGAAGGGTCTTCCGGTACCAGGAGCTTCTTGTTTGCCCCATCGATGATGATTCTCTGGGAAGGGATGCCCGTCGCATGAATCGAATACGCCACGCCCCGGAAACGGAGGCTATCCCATGCTGTTGAGCGGAGGGAATGGTGTTTCCGGATACGTGTAAGAATCCAGGATTCTCTCTTTAAAAGGGCCTCTTCGATCCTGGGCACCGGAACATGATCGGGTGCGGATACAACAATCTCTCCATCCATGGAAATGCGAATATTGATCCTGGTCCGGCTGTTCCTGCGTACGATATAAACCCGGGGTTTCCCTTCCAGCAGTACCGTATGTTTCTCTCGCCGATTGTTCATCTGTTTGATTGTATAGGATAATTGTGTTTTGCCGTCAAGCTCGCCGAAACGCGGTAATTGCTTTTTTTGTATCTTATGGTTATTATTAACTGGAAACGGTCAAGAAGGAAACGATATTGGGTTTTTTCTTTTTTCACGGAGGTGGTATGTTTTTCTGGATCGTGCCACTCATGCTGATAGGTTTATTCATCCGCATAATTTTCCGCAGAACGAGGTTCGGAAGGTTTGGTGGATACGGCCTGGAAGAAGATTCTTTCCCCGGCCGGATCGAGACCCGGGAAAAAAAGCAGGATGAGGAAACAACAGAATCCAGGATTTTTAAACTGGCTGATCGTCTGAAAGGAAGGATTACTCTGTCAGATATCGTGCTGGAAACAGGACTGGGAATGAAAAGTGCTGAACAGGCGATAGAAGAGATGCTGGATAACCTGCGTGTCACCATGGAAGTGGACGATTCCGGCATGGTTTTTTACGAATTTCCGGAGATCATGGCGCGGTACGACAGGGAGCAGCCCGGCACGTAACATTTATACCGTATTGATCAGGTACGTTTCATACGCCTTCCGCACCGAAGCCATCATCCTTTCGATTTTTTCCAACAAGTCTTCACTATCGGAATTATCTCCTTCCAGCCGCTTATGGAGTGCTTTTCTCTCCCGGGGGTCCCTGGGCAGCATGTGGGTCTGCCGGTCGTCGTAGATCTGGATGAAATGCTCCACCCTCCTCAGGTAAAGGTAACTTTCCGTAAGGTGATCGACCACTGAAGCGGGAAGGATGCTGTGCTCTCCCAGCCGGAACAAACCGTCCATGGTGTTGCCGGTGAGCAGCCCGGGATGAGAACAGCAGTGAATAAGCTGTAATCCCTGAACCAGGAACTCGATATCCCTTAAGCCTCCCTCTCCGTTTTTTACATCCAGCCCCTGAAGGACCGATCGTTTTAGTGCGAGCACTGTTTTTGACCTCAATGTATCGATGGAGTTGACCACTTCCGTTCTATCCCAGGTACAGGGCATCATGCTTTTCAGTTCTTCGGCTATTGCGCACCCCTCTTCCAGGTCTCCCGCTACGGGTGTAAGCCTTAACAGGGCCTGGTGTTCCCAGAGGGCGGCGCTCTCCCGGTAGTATTTCAAGAGAGCCGGTTTCGAGATGACGATAGGCCCGGAACGGCCGTAGGGTCTGAGCCGCAGGTCCACCCGGTACACGTAACCTTCCGTGGTATGATTGGAGAGGTCCCGGCAAAGAGCCTCCATGATCTGAAACAGGATCTTCTCTGCATTTTCGGACCAGTCAGGCCCCGGTACGGATACTCCCAGCAGGTCGATGTCGGAGCTGTAGTTCAGTTCACCTCCTCCCAGCTTCCCAAGGGCAAAGATGACAAATGTGCCGGGAAAAACGTCGGAACCATTCCAGAACCGTTGCCATTATTTAGCCAGGGCCTGCCGGAGAACTGCTTTTGCAAGGTTGGAGAGTTCTGTAACGATTTCCCGGATAGGTTTTTTAAGGCAGATGTCCCGGGTCCCGATTCTCAGGGTTTCCCGCCTTCTGAACTTCCTGAGTCCGTCAAACCATACTTCATGACTGTCAGCCTCTTTAAAAAACGTGTGTATATCCTCTTCCATGGCTGATCCGGAGCGGACCGTGTGTAGATGTCCCGGATCGGTTACCCAGGCCAGGAACTCAGGATTTCTTGCCAGAGTATCAGCCAGGAATTGACTGCCGGCGAAAATATCCAGGAGGATTTCCAGCCGTTTAGGCTGAGACAGCAATTGACGATAGTGATCTGCCGGATCGTTGACGGAATGGATAAACCGCTCCCAGTTGTTCAGAGCCATATCCGGGTCAGGTGTCTTGTTGAGGATGTCCCAGGCCAGGATGGCCAGCCGTGCAAAGAGGGTTTTCCGCTCCCCTTCTCCGGAGAGAGCTTTCAGGTTGGTATATCCCCGCTCTGTGTTCACCACACCGCCACTTTTCAGAATCCTCTTCTTCAGTTCACCGGGGATAGCAGAAGAGAGAACCAGGTCAGCCGCATTACCTACCGGCGGTCCCGGGAGGGAGTCCCTGCCGATATGGGACTCTACAAAGGTGCGTATCGTTGCAGCCCGGGTTTCGAATTCGAGGTGGAGCTGTTGTGCCGGCGGGACCCAGTTGCCTTGCTCGGTGTAGCCGGTTCTCCGCGCGAGGTGCTGGTATTCCTCGGAATCCAGGTCCGGAAGGAAGAGGTCCTTTGCGTTTCCCCGGAGCATCCGGAGACCGTTAATCAGTTTACGGAAGAAATAGTATGTATCTGTGAGTTCCTCTGCTTCCTCTGCACTCATCACCCCTGCTTTGGCCAGTTCCTCTAATGCTACATGAATTCCCGGTGTCCGAAGATTGGTGTGGTCTTTACCGTGGATACATTGAAGTATCTGGACTGTGTATTCCAGATCCACCAGCCCCCCTGGGCTGAACTTTGCGTTCAGTCTTCCGGGTTTGGATTTTGCGGTAAACTGTTTCTGCCTCAGTTCCTTAAGGGCGGTCACGTCGAAATCCTGACTGGCGTAGATGATCTCGTCCCTGATCCGTTCGATTCTTCGCCCGAGTTCATAATCACCCCCGATGGAGCGCATTCTGATAAGAGCGAGGCGTTCGTAACTGTGGGCTGAGCCTTCTTTGCCGAAATACCGGATAAAATTCTCCAGGCTACATGCCAGGGGACCCTTGCTTCCAAACGGCCGAAGCCGTAAGTCCACATGGAAAATACCCTCCCGTTTCGCTTCGATCATGTTCACACTTTCCCGGAAAAGACGTTCAAAGAACTCGGAATTGGACACCCGTTCCTTACCGTCGGTTTCACCATTGTCGCTGTAGATAAAGAGGAGTTCGATATCCGAGGCATATCCTAAGGCCGCACCCCCCAGTTTTCCGAGACCCATGACGGCAAATTTGGCATCCAGACCTGCAACGGTTACGGGAATCCCGAATCTCTTCTTCAGGTGCTTCCAGCTTAAGGACACGGCGGTGTTGATCACTGTTTCTGCAAGAGCTGTCAGTTTGTTGCTGAGAAACTGGAAATCCAGGTTCTTTAAAAGGATATGGTCTAGATCGATAAGGTAGATTTCCCGGTCCTTGAACTGGTTTAAAATACGGATTTCTTCTTTCCGGGATCCGTCCTTTGAAAACTGCTTGCTCAGTATCTCCGGCAGGTCGATACTGGAATGACTGAACTCGGTTTCCCGGGTACCCTGTTCCAGCATGGGCAGAATAGCTTCGTACTGATTACGGAGAAAATCGGTCCACAGGAAATCACTGGCTCCTAAGAGCCGCGCAAGGTCCTGCAGGATCGCAGGCTCCTTGAGAAACGAGTCGAGAAATCCCTGGGAAGAACTCTTTTCTATCTCCTGTATCATATTCTCGAACCGTTTGAAAGCATTGTACGGATCCGGAGCATTACTCAGGAAATAGGTGAACTGTTTTGTGAAGAGCACCGATATCTTGATCCTGTTGAGTTTCTCCCGGTCTGTCACCGCATTCCCTAAGAGGTCCGAAAACTCTATGATATCTTCTACACGGTTTCCCCTGGTACGGATCCGGACCTGCTCGATTGATATGTCGTGAAGGGAGAGGGCATTGCTCAGGGTGTACAGGAAAAACGGTGTGTCTTCCGCCTCTATCAGAAGCCGGGTCGTCGTAGTACCGATTTCGAAATCGCCGAGCACTACGGGATAGAGCATGCTGAAGGCATCGATTGTTTGCCCCGAGAGCGCCTGGACAACCCGCTCGTTCACTCTAAGGCGGGCGCGGTCGATGCTTTCCCTTTCCCCGGTACCCAGGGTATGGAAGAGATCATTCAGATCGTGCAGAAAATGATTTTTCCAGGTGCTGAAACTGATGTCCCGGATGAGACTGCCGGTAAAATGATCGATGATTTTCCTTTTTGGCAGTGCAACCTTAGGGGGCCGTCTCCATCTATGCCGGGAATACCCGGAGGACGATGGATCCTGCATGCTGTGCCGTGCATAAGTAAAGATTCTTCCGGAAACAATATTGAAGCCGGTAGCTGAGAGGAGACCGGTGATCATGGAAAACACCGCAGGATAATCGTACGCCAGGATCGTGCATTCGATGCCGTTCCCGTCAACCTGTTCTATGGAGCACCTCCAGGGGTTCTCCCCGGATATCCAGGATAAAAGGGTTGCATGTTCGGCAATCTTTTTACCTTCAAAGGACTGAAAGTAATCCTCATCCAGGGATGACAGGTGTTCGTTGACAAAAGTAGACTCCAGGCCCGGACAGATGCGTTGGAACTCCTCGGGAGTAGGTTTTTGTTTCATACAGTAATTGTTGTATAAGTACCGGTTTTTGTAAAGAAAGGGACTACCTGCCGGTACGGTATTTCAAGTTGTCTATGTTGTGCTTGTTCACTCTCAGTCCCATGATGCGTTCGGTTATCCCCAGTCTGCGGGCGGCTTTTGCCATATTCCCTTTCGTCGACTTAAGAGAATCCAGGATAAGTTCCCGCTCAAGATTATCCAGGGCTTCATTCAACGTGCTGTGCAAACCGGTATCGGTGGACTCCGCAGACTGGAGGCTAGGAGGCAGGTGATGCCCGTGAACCACATCATCTGTTGACAGGAGTACAGCCCGCTCGATTACGTTTTCCAGTTCCCGAACATTACCCGGCCAGTGATAGCTCATAAGGAGGTTGATCGCCGGTGTGGATATCCGTTTGATACTTTTCTTGTTCTGCTTGCTGTACTTTTCGATGAAATGGTCCGCAAGCATAATGATATCGCTCTTTCTGTCCCTCAAGGGAGGAATGTGGATGGGAAATACGTTAAGTCTGTAATATAAGTCCTCCCGGAATTTTTCTTTCGTCATCAACAGCTCTAAATTCCGGTTCGTTGCCGCGATGATCCGGACATTGGTGCGAAGTGTTGTGTTGCCTCCCACCCGTTCGAATTCCTTCTCCTGCAGTGCCCGGAGCAGTTTGACCTGAACCGTAGGAGAAAGGTCGCCGATTTCGTCCAGAAAAATGGTTCCGTTGTTGGCGAGTTCGAACCGGCCTTTCCTCGTGGATACGGCGCTGGTGAATGCCCCTTTTTCGTGGCCGAAAAGCTCGCTTTCTATAATGGTTTCCGGCAGGGCTGCGCAGTTTACCTTGATAAACGGTTTATCCGCGCGAAGACTGTTGTAGTGTAAGGCATGGGCGAACAGTTCTTTCCCGGTACCGCTCTCTCCTCGTATCAGCACGGTGGCATCACTTTTTGACACCTGGGCAACCAGGTCGAAGGCTTCCTGCATGATACTGGTGTTCCCGATGATATTGGACGGACGGAACCGGTCCTTCAGTTCTTCCTGAAGCCGTGTGTTTTCTTCCAGAAGGCGCTGCCGTTCTTCCTGCAGGGACTGTCTCAGCTTTACCGCCTGGGCAATCATGGATGCTATGATAGAGAGAAGGCGGACGTCCTCGTCGAGGCCAATGTCCTCGGTAAAGTAGCGGTCCACGCTCAATGCTCCTATAGTTTCCTTACCGATCTTGATGGGGACACAGATAAAGGACATGTTCCCCTTCTTCGTTCCTTTTCGTGCTCCCGTTCGGTCCAGAAAGGTCGGATCATCGGAAATATGAGGAATAACCGTAGGCTGCCCGCTTTGTACAACCTGCCCGGTAATCCCTTCGCCCAGACGGTATTTCCCTTTACGCTGTTGGGAATTGGATAGTCCGTATGCAGCTTCAATGGAAATTTCCCTGGTCTGCCGGTTTAAAAGGGAAATAGTACCGCGGAGCATCCCTAAGTGTTCAGCGACGAGACGGAGTACCGGGCTAATTACCTCTTTTATATCGAGGCTTTCGTCCAGCGTCCGGCTTATCTCGAAGAGGAGGGAGAGTTCCTGTATTTTCCTGCGATAGTGTAATTTTCCTTCTTTTAATTGTTCAACCGCCATAAATATCAATCCTACATTTTTGTATCTTTTTATGCAAGACAGTTTGCCACAGGATTGGCCGGCCTTTGTACCTGTATATTCTGTGGAGGCAAGAATGGGTTAATCTACCCTCACGGTTCCTGCTGTTCAGCATTCTTGACAAAAACAAGGTTTTCTGATAGGTTGGCCGGACTCAATTATGTTATTGCCCTTGTAGCTCAGTTGGCAGAGCACCTCCATGGTAAGGAGGGGGTCATCGGTTCAAATCCGATCGAGGGCTTTTTTCGTTAGGCCCGTTGACACACAAGGTTATTTTGCGTACATTGACGCTCTACAGTATAGCAGGAGTAGTATATTCATGGCGAAGACAAAAAAAGGAGCAATAGAAATTATTGCGCTGCAGTGTACTGAGTGCAACAGGCGTAACTATACAACAAAAAAGAACCGGAAGAACATGCAGGGAAAGATGGAAATCAAAAAATATTGTAAATTTGATCGCAAACACACGCTTCATAAAGAAGCAAAGGTAAAATAATTTAAATAAAAAATGAGTATACCTAGGCCAGTAGCTCCAATGGCTAGAGCGCCGGTCTCCAAAACCGGATGTTGTAGGTTCGAATCCTACCTGGCCTGTATATAGGAGCGTGGAATGAAGAAGATTATACAGTTCTTTAAAGACAGTTACGCTGAGCTCAGAAAAGTCATCTGGCCAAGCAGGTCCGAAGTGAGTTCTTCTGTGAAGGTCGTTATTATTTCCACGATCATTTTTGCGGTTATTCTCGGCCTTGTGGATTTTCTCTTGCTTTTCGGCATTGATTTAATTTTTTAGCCCCAAAGTTGTTTCAGGAATAGAGGTTTATGGCAAAAGGTTGGTATGTAGTCCATACATACTCCGGATATGAAAATAAGGTAGAAAAACATATACGGAAGCTGATTGAAAACGGTGTCTTGGAAGATGCGGTATCAGATGTAAAGGTTCCATCAGAAGAAGTGGTGGAAATAAAGGACGGAAAGAAAAAAACGAGTACGAAAAAGTTTCTCCCTGGGTATATCATTGTGGAAATGGATTTACCCGACCGGGGCTGGAAGGAAGTATGTGGACACATTCGAAAGATCCAGGGCGTTACCGGTTTTGTTGGTTCTATTGGGAGTACACGGCCGCGGCCCATTTCAGCGGAAGAAGCGCGGTCTATTCTGCAAAAAATCGGAGAAATAAAAACAGAAAAGTCGATGATAACAAGGCAGTCTTTCAGTGTCGGTGAGACTGTACGTATCGTCGACGGCCCTTTTGATACGTTTACCGGAACTGTGGAAGAGGCCAATTCGGAAAAGGGTAAACTGCGGGTTACCGTAGGAATTTTCGGAAGATATACCCCTGTAGAAGTTGATTTCATGCAGGTGGAAAAGATATAAGCCTGTTTCCGGACAGGCACGGTTCCCGTTGGGAACCGGGATGGGAGCTCGACCGGGTAGTAAGGGTTGGGCGTTAATACCACGTTTTGGAGTAACATATGGCAAAGAAGAAAGTATCTACGCTTATCAAGTTGCAGGTTCCGGCGGGTAAGGCTACGCCTGCCCCTCCGGTTGGGCCGGCTTTAGGTCCTCATGGGGTAAGCGCTCCCCAGTTCGTTCAGCAGTTCAATGACAGGACGAAAAGTGTGGAACCCGGATTGCTGATTCCCGTAGTCATTACGGTGTATCAGGACAAAAGTTTCACTTTCATAACGAAAACACCTCCTGCGGCGGTGCTGATAAAAAAAGCATGTAAGCTGGAAAGCGGATCCCCGGAGCCGAATAAAGAGAAGGTAGCAACCATCTCAAAAACTCAGCTCAAGGAGATTGCCGAGATCAAGATGCCCGACCTCAATGCGAATGATATAGATGCCGCCATGAAGATTATTGCCGGCACCGCCCGGTCCATGGGCGTGGAAGTAGGAGGGTGAGCACTGTGAAACACGGGAAGAAATATCAGGAAGCCCTGAAAACCTACGATAAGCAGGAAAAGTTTGCCTGTCAGAAAGCGCTGCAACTGGTAAAAGAGCTGGCATTTGCCAAATTCGACGAAACCGTGGAGATTCACCTCAGGCTGAATCTGAAGAAAAGTCAGAGTGTCAGGGACACCCTGGTGTTGCCTCACCAGTTCGGGGATGAAAAGAAGATCCTCGTGTTCGCCAAGGGAGATAAAGCAACGGAAGCCCGGGAAGCGGGTGCCACCTATGTGGGAGACGAAGATCTCATCGAAAAAATTAAAGGCGGATGGCTCGATTTTGATGTTGCGGTTGCTACTCCGGATATGATGAAAGATGTTGGTAAACTTGGACAGATTCTTGGACGGAGAGGTCTGATGCCGAACCCGAAAACCCGGACTGTTACTTTCGATTTAAAGGCAGCCCTGGGAGAGCTTAAACAGGGACGTGTCGAATTCCGGTCGGATAAAACCGGTGTAGTACATCTTTCTGTGGGCAAGGTGTCCATGGATGCGGAAAAGATTGCGGAGAATGTTCAGATCGTTCTGGAAGAGATTGAACGAAAAAAACCAACGGATATAAAAGGTGAGTTCGTCGAATCGATCTGTGTCGCCTCCACAATGGGACCAGGTGTCAAAGTATCGCCGAAAGAAACGGCTGCACAAGGAGCATAAGGTATGTTGGAAGGAAAACAGGTTCAGCAATATAAGATAGACGCGGTGAAGGTGCTTAAAGAACGCTTTGAAAAAAGTAACGATTTTATCTTTACCGATTACCGGGGACTGACGGTTGAACAGATCACCCTTTTGCGTAACAAGCTTCGGGAACAGCAGGCGGAATATAAAGTAATCAAGAACAGATTTGCAAAGATTGCGTTTAAAGAGCTTCACCACCAGGGTTTGGATGATTTCCTCATTGGACCCACAGCGGTAGCCCTCCCGGAAGATGAATCCGGGCCTATCGCGAAAACGCTGGTAGAGATGGCGAAAGATATGCCTCTGGATATGAAAGGTGCGCTCATCGGTGGGAACATCTTTGACAAGGACCAGATTGTGGCGTTTTCCAAGCTGCCGTCAAAAGCAGAACTATACGCTATCCTTATGGGAACGATGAACGCTCCTAGGCAGAATCTTGTATACGGAATGACCGGCGTGATAACGAAATTCGTGCGTACACTACAGGCAGTTGCGGATCAGAAAGGATCCTCATGAATATAAGAGCAGCATTAGTCTTCCTAAGAAGTAGCATGCTACTGCTGCCGAAGAAGTGAAAGGAGAAGATAATATGGCTACCCTTAAACCAGAAGAAATCCTGGATGCTATTGCGAACATGACGGTACTGGAAGTATCGGAACTAGTGAAAGCAATGGAAGAAAAATTCGGAGTTACAGCCGCTGCACCTGTGGCAGTTGCTGCTGCAGGTGCAACCGGAGGCGCTGTAGCCGAAGCTGAAGAAGAAAAGACCGAATTCGATGTTGTGCTCAAGAGCTTTAATGAGGGCAAAAAGATCCCGGTAATTAAGGAGGTTCGCGCTATTACAGGACTCGGTCTGAAAGAGGCGAAGGAAGTAGTAGAAAGCGGAGAAAAAGTCCTGAAAGAAGGAATCTCCAAAGAAGAAGCGGGTGCAATGAAAGAAAAGCTTGAAGCTGCGGGAGCCGTAGTAGAGGTTAAATAAATCAAACCGCTGCATGTTTCTTGTGACCGTAAGAAGGCTTTCCTGGAAGTTCTTGCCAGATAAAAGAGCGGAATGAGCGATACAGGAGAACGATAAATAACATTTGTTATTTTTAGACACATTAGACCAACTCACAAGCCACCGGAACCGGTACAGGTACCGGTGGTTTACTGACGTCAGGGGGGGTGCACATGCTTGATAGAAGCAAGCCTATTAAGCGAACTTACATAGGGCAGGAATATTACGAAGTTATGGATCTGCCTAATCTTATCGATATCCAGCTCGCCTCGTACGAGCGTTTTCTGCAGAGGGAGAGGATACTGAAGGGTGAACCGTTGAACCGGCAGGGGCTGGAAGATGTGTTCCAGCAGGTGTTTCCCATCGAAAGTCCAAATGGTGATATGCTCCTTGAGTATACCTACTATACCCTGGACGAGACCAACATCAAACTCGATGAGAACGAGTGTAAGCAGAAAGGGCTTACTTATGCAGTTCCCATCAAGGCCCGGATAAACCTGATATTTCAGGATACCGGAGAAATCCGGCAGAAAGACATTTATCTGGGTGATATTCCACTTATGACAGACCGGGGTACTTTTATTATCAATGGTGCTGAACGTGTTGTCGTAAGCCAGATCCACCGCTCACCGGGTGTTATCTTTTCCCACGAAAAGGGTGTTTATTCTTCCAGGATCATTCCCTACCGGGGTTCCTGGCTGGAGTTTGAGATAGATCAGAAAAAAGAACTGGTCTATACAAAAATAGACAGAAAGAAGAGGGTCCTGGGAACACTCTTCCTGAGGGCCTTGGGCTTCGATTCCAGGGAAAAGATTATCGATATCTTCTATAAAAAGAAGTTTCTGCCTGTCGTTGACAAACGGGAAGAAAAAGAAGAACTGGTTGGTAAGGTCTTCTCCAAAGCGGTCTATATCCAGGAGGGGGAAGAGGGAGAGAAAAAGCTGTACAAGGCGGGTGATAAAATCCATCTCCACGATGTCGATGAACTTCTCCATTCCGAGATAAATGAAGTGGAAATCATCGATTTTGAAAATTCGGAGAGTCTCCATTCCCAGATCATTCTTAACTGTTTCGAACGGGAAGAGGCAAAGTTTACCCGGGATGAGATCGGTATCGATGAACCGACAAAGGAGGACGCACTTATAGCACTCTACTCGGTACTTATGCCCGGGGAACCTATTACCCTGGAAACGGCGGAAAAGGACTTGGGTTCCTTGTTTTTTACCCCCCGAAGATACGATATGGGTGACGTGGGACGATATAAGCTTAATAAGAAGTTCGATTATGATCCCCCGGTGAAAGAACATGTGCTTACACGGGAAGATATTGTGAACACTATGGGTTTCCTCATCAAGGTGTACATCGGGGAAGCTAATGTGGATGATATCGATCATCTGGGAAATCGCCGTATCCGGTCCGTCGGGGAACTAATGGCGAATCAGCTCAAGACTGCCTTCGCCAGGATGGAGAGAATCGCCAAAGAGCGGATGTCATTAAAAGAAACGGACACCATCAAACCTCAGGATCTCATCTCGATCAAACCTATTGTTGCCGCTATCAAGGAGTTTTTCGGTTCCAGCCAGCTTTCCCAGTTCATGGATCAGGTCAATCCTCTCTCGGAACTGACACACAAACGGCGCCTCAATGCCCTCGGCCCCGGAGGACTATCCAGGGACAGGGCGGGATTTGAAGTACGGGATGTACATTACTCCCATTACGGCCGGATGTGTCCCATTGAAACACCGGAAGGACCGAACATCGGACTTATCGTATCCCTGGCTAATTACACCAAGGTAAATGATTACGGCTTCCTCGAAACACCCTACAGAAAGGTGGTAAATGGCAAGGCTACAAAGAAAATTGAATATCTTTCCGCCATGGATGAGGAGAAATACTTTATCGCCCAGGCAAACGCTCCTATCGAGAAAACCGGAAAGTTTAAATCCGACCTGATATCTGTCAGGAAAGCCGGTGACTATATAACAAAGAACCCGGATTCCATTCAGTATATGGACGTTTCACCGAAACAGGTTATTTCAGTCAGTACATCCCTGATCCCCTTTCTGGAGCATGATGATGCGAACAGGGCCCTTATGGGTTCGAACATGCAGCGTCAGGCTGTTCCCCTTGTTTTCCCGGAACCTCCCAGGGTGGGAACCGGAATGGAAGCAAAAACGGCTTACGATTCGGGAGCACTACTGAAAGCTGACAGATCAGGGACTGTGGAATATGTATCTTCCTGCCAGATTATTATCGATCCTGAAAACCCGGGCACATCCGGTGAAAAAGATGAATACAACTTGAGTAAGTATCAGCGGACTAATCAGGACACCTGTTATAATCAGAAACCCCTGGTGAAAGTGGGGGACAAAGTAAAAGCAGGGGATGTGCTGGCAGACGGGCCGGCAACCTATTTCGGTGAGCTCGCACTGGGTAGAAATGTTCTCGTGGGATTAGTTCCCTGGAACGGATACAACTTCGAAGATGCCATACTCATTTCGGAAAAGGTCGTAAAAGAGGATATTTTCACCTCTGTGCATATAAAAGAATTTTCTGTCGAAGTACGTGAAACAAAACTCGGCCCGGAGAAACTCACACAGGACATCCCTAATACAAACGAGAAATCACTGGAGCAGCTTGACGAAGAAGGTATTATCCACGTCGGAGCAAAAGTCAAATCCGGTTATATCCTGGTGGGAAAGGTTACACCCAAATCGGAAACAGAGACCACTCCGGAATTCAAACTTCTCAATTCTATCTTCGGGGAAAAGGCGAAAGAAGTTCGGGATACCTCGTTGAGAGTTCCTCACGGGGTTGAAGGGACGATCATTGATGTCCAGCGGTTGAAACGGACCGAAGGCGACGACCTGAGCCCCGGTGTGGATGAAGTTGTGAAAGTTATTATCGCAACCAAGAGAAAACTTCAGGAAGGCGACAAGATGGCCGGAAGGCACGGAAACAAAGGTGTCGTTGCCAGGGTACTCCCTGAAGAAGATATGCCTTATATGGAGGACGGGACCCCGCTGGATCTCTGTCTTAATCCATTAGGTGTGCCTTCACGTATGAACTTGGGTCAGATTCTCGAAATAGAGCTGGGATGGGCAGGAGTTGCCTTGGATGAATGGTATGCGACTCCGGTATTCCAGTCCGCTTCGAACGAGATGATCATGGAAAAGCTTAAAGATGCGAATCTACCGGAGAATTCAAAGACGACGCTCTATGACGGTAGAACCGGAGAGCCCTTTCAGAACAAGGTTCTCGTGGGATACATGTATATGCTGAAACTCCATCATCTTGTGGATGATAAGATGCATGCCCGGTCCACCGGTCCCTATTCACTGGTAACGCAGCAGCCCCTTGGCGGAAAAGCGCAGTTCGGCGGACAGCGGCTCGGTGAGATGGAAGTGTGGGCCCTGGAAGCTTATGGCGCAGCGAACACGCTGCAGGAACTGCTTACCATCAAGTCGGACGACATGACCGGGCGGGCAAAGATTTACGAGAGTATCGTAAAAGGGGAACCGTCTTCTGCCGCCGGGGTACCGGAATCTTTTAACGTACTGGTACAGGAACTACGGGGACTTGCCCTGGATGTGGCTATTTTCGATTCCCGGGGGAAACAGATACCTCTTACAGAACGGGATGAAGAATTGATCAACCGTCAGGGAAGTCATTTTTAATGTAAGGAAGGGTGCATGAGAGACATTCAGGATTTCGATAATATTTTAATAAAGCTCGCATCACCGGAACAGATACGGGCATGGTCGTACGGCGAAGTAAAAAAACCGGAAACCATCAATTACCGTACCTTAAGACCGGAAAAGGACGGTCTGTTCTGCGAGAGAATTTTCGGTACAACCAAGGAATGGGAGTGTTACTGCGGGAAATTCAAATCCATAAGGTACCGCGGTGTCATCTGTGACAGGTGCGGCGTTGAAGTGACCCATTTCAAGGTGCGAAGAGAACGGATGGGGCACATAGAATTGGCGTCTCCGGTTTCTCATATCTGGTATTACCGGTCTGTACCCTCCCGGATGGGACTGCTTCTCGACCTTACCATTGCAGCTCTCAGGTCCATCCTCTATTACGAAAAATACATCGTTATCGAACCTGGTGATACGGAACTTAAAAAGATGGAGCTTCTCACAGAAGAAGACTTCATGGAAGTCCGGGAGCGGTACGGGATGAGTTTTACCGCAGGTATCGGTGCTGAAGCCATACGTACCCTCCTGGAAAATCTCGACTTGGATTCCCTTTCCTCGGAACTCCGTGAAAAGATGATAGAAAAGGGTATAAAGGCTGATAAAAGGCTTTTGAAAAGGATTGAGATCGTTGAGAATTTCCGGGACTCCGGGAATAAGCCGGAGTGGATGATACTGGATGTTATCCCGGTTATCCCGCCGGAACTGAGGCCCATGGTACAATTGGACGGAGGGCGGTTTGCCACCTCCGACCTGAATGATCTCTATCGAAGAGTCATCAACCGGAACAACCGGCTGAAAAGGCTCATGGCCCTGAATGCTCCGGATATCATCATCAGAAACGAAAAAAGAATGCTTCAGGAGGCAGTAGATGCCCTGTTCGATAATTCGAAGAAAAAACGTGTTGTCAAAGGTGCTTCCAACAGGCCCCTTAAGTCACTCTCGGATATGCTCAAAGGAAAGCAGGGAAGGTTCCGGCAGAATCTTCTGGGTAAGCGTGTAGATTACTCCGGACGAAGTGTTATCGTTGTCGGACCGGAACTTAAGCTTCATCAGTGCGGGCTGCCGACAAAAATGGCCCTGGAATTGTACAAGCCGTTTATCATGAAGAAGCTGGTGGAAAAAGATGTTGTGTATAACATTAAAAAGGCTAAGACCCTGGTAGAACAGGGGACCCAGGAAGTGTGGACAATTCTGGATGAAGTTGTCCGTGAACACCCGATTCTGTTAAACCGGGCACCTACCCTTCACAGGTTGGGGATCCAGGCCTTCGAACCGGTACTCGTTGAGGGAAAAGCGATCAAGCTTCATCCCCTCGTATGCCATGCATACAATGCAGACTTTGACGGGGACCAGATGGCTGTCCACGTACCCCTGACGCAGGCTGCCCAGATAGAGTGCTGGACCCTGATGCTTTCTTCAACGAACCTTCTCAATCCCGCCAACGGGAGTCCCATCGTATTTCCTTCCCAGGATATGGTTCTGGGAATCAACTATTTAACGCGGCACATGAACGGGGCTAAAGGGGAAGGAAAACGGTTCTCCAGTGTTGAAGAGGTCCTTCTCGCCCTGGATGCCGGGGCAATCGATTACAATGCATTAATCAAGGTTCCTCTCCATGGAGAGGTCCAGGAAACTACGGCCGGCAGGGTGATTCTGAATGAAGACATGCCGAAAGAAATCGACTTTATCAATTATCCCCTGGGAGATAAAGAGCTGCGAACTCTCGTAGCCACGAGTTATGCCGAGCATAGTGCATCCGTTGCTGTTGAAATACTGGATTTGATTAAGGATATCGGATTCAAGTATGCTACCTTATTTGGTGCAACAATCGGAATTGATGACATTGTTATCCCTGACGAGAAAAAGGGAATGATCGATTCCGCCAACGAACAAGTTCAGTCTATCCACAGTCAGTATCTCCAGGGACATATTACCCAGGAAGAGCGGTACAACCGTGTCGTTGAAGTATGGAGTAAGACGAACGAAGATCTGACTAATGTACTCATGAAAACCCTGCAGGAAGACCGGCAGGGTTTTAATCCTGTCTATATGATGGCAAACTCCGGAGCCCGGGGAAGCCGGACACAGATCCGGCAGCTCTCCGGAATGCGGGGACTCATGGCCAAACCGTCAGGAGACATCATCGAGCTTCCTATCCGTTCTAACTTCAAGGAGGGGCTGTCTATCATCGAGTTCTTTATTTCCACAAACGGAGCGCGGAAAGGACTTGCGGATACAGCACTCAAGACAGCTGATGCAGGGTATCTCACCCGGAGACTCGTGGATATCGCACAGGATGTTGTTGTCAATGAAGAAGACTGTAGTACCATCAATGGAATCGATACCCGGGCATTGAAAGACGGTGAAGAAATCGTAGAACCTCTCAAGGACAGGATCGCAGGGAGGTTCACCCTGGAACGGGTAAAGCACCCGATTACCGGGGATGTTATCATCGATGTGAACGAAGAAATTACCGACGAAATCGCGGGAGAAATAGAAGAGCGCGGTGTGGAAGGAGTGCGTATCAGAACGGTTCTTACCTGTGAGGCAAAATACGGGGTATGCCAGAAGTGTTACGGCAGAAACCTTGCCACGAACCGAACGGTGGATATCGGTGAGGCGGTAGGGATTATTGCTGCCCAGTCCATAGGGCAGCCGGGCACACAGCTGACTATGCGTACGTTTCATATCGGGGGGGCGGCTACAAAGGTGAGTGAAGAAAACCGGACGTTTTTACGATATCCGGTTGTCGTGAAAGCAATAAACGGCACAACCGTAACGCTGGAAAACGGGGATATCCTGTTTACCAGGAAAGGTAATGTTATAGTCGCCAGGGTTCTTCACGAAATTAAAATAAAAAAGAATGATAAAATTCTGGTGGAAGACGGTCAGAAAGTTTTAAGCGGAGAAGCTGTCGTCAAGCACGGAAAAGAAGAAATCTTAGCGGAAGAGGTTGCCTACATTCACCTTAAAAAAGATAAGGTCCTCCTCATCACCCAGGAACAAAAGATTGATATACGAAACGGTGCGGAGCTCATGGTTAAAGAGGGCGATATAGTTCAGGCGGAAGAGTCCATAGCAATTTTCGACCCCTTCTCTGAGCCAATTATTGCAGAACATGACGGTATAGTCCGTTTTCATGATATTGTCTTAGGTACAACGCTGAAGGAAGAAATCAACGAAGATACCGGTAATATAGAAAAGAAAATTACCGATTTTTCCCTTGAGTCCCTCCAGCCGAGGATTACGCTGGAAGATAAAGATGGAAACGAGGTTGCCAACTATTACCTTCCCGGTGCGGCGTACCTGAATATAGAAGACGGGGCTTCTGTACAGGCGGGAAGGACCCTGGCGAAACTCTTAAAGGAGAGTGTTAAAACAAGGGACATCACCGGTGGTCTGCCGAGGGTAGGAGAACTTTTTGAAGCCCGGAAACCGAAAGTCGCTGCTGTTCTCGCCCAGATAGGCGGAACTGTGCGTTTTACAGGAATTGTAAAGGGGAAACGGGTGATTATGGTGGAAGATCCTTTCGGGAACGAGTTCAAGCATCTGGTTCCCATGGGGCGGCACTTGCTGGTGCGTGACGGTGACTATGTAGAGGCCGGCGAAATGCTCTGTGAAGGCAGTGAAGACCCTCACGATATCCTGGATATACTCGGTGAGAATGCTCTGCAGAGTTTCCTGGTAAACGAAGTGCAGGAGGTATACCGCCTGCAGGGTGTAAATATCAATGATAAGCACATAGGTGTCATCATCAGACAGATGATGAGAAAAGTGGAAATAGAATACGTGGGAGATACCAACTTCATTTTCGGGCAGCAGGTTGATAAGTACCGGTTTCATGGGGAAAATCAAAAGGTTATCCGTGAAGGCGGCCAGCCTGCAGTTGCGCGGCCCCTTCTCCTGGGAATAACCAGGGCATCCCTCAACATTGATTCCTGGGTTTCTGCGGCTTCTTTCCAGGAAACGACCCGGGTATTGACCAACGCGGCTATCAAGGGGAGTTATGACAACTTGCGGGGCCTTAAAGAAAATGTTGTTATCGGTCATCTCATTCCTGCAGGAACGGGTATGCGGCTCTACAAGAATATTAAGCTCTTTGATGAACACAGTGAGGATCTGGATGCTTCCATGCAGATGATACTGGAACAACGCAAAGCCGAGGAGGAAGAGGCTAAGGAAGCGGAACTGGCTGCAGAAAATGACGGGCCTTGACTCCAAAAGCTATCCCCCGCCTTTGGCGGGAATCCACCAGTTACGAAACTGGTGGAAATACGGGCTATGCCCGTATCAGCTTTTGCAGCCAACAACACGGAAGATTCAAGCTCTGCTTGTATCGGAAACCCCGATCCGGGACTTCCGTAAAGCCGGTTTGAACGCGAATACGTGGAGCGTTCAATTGCCTGTGGTAGTTGACTTTTTTAAATCATGTTGATATTGTTTGACCACTTTTTACACTAGGGAGAATGAGGAGTGAATTTACCATATGCCGACGATTAATCAGTTGATTCGAATAGGACGCAAAAAACTGTCCAAGAAAACCAAGGCGCCGGCCTTAAGTTCTTGCCCTCAGAAACGGGGTGTGTGTACCAGAGTTATGACGGTTACCCCTAAAAAACCGAATTCCGCATTACGGAAAGTTGCCAGGGTAAGACTTTCCAACGGTATCGAAGTTACCGCGTACATACCCGGAATCGGGCATAATCTGCAGGAACACTCCGTGGTGCTGCTCCGGGGTGGAAGAGTTAAGGATCTTCCGGGAGTACGGTATCATATTATCCGGGGTACAAAAGATACTCTCGGTGTTGAAGACCGAAAAAAGAGCCGTTCTAAATACGGTACAAAGAAACCAAAGGCTTAAGAGGTAAAGAGGAACACAATGCCAAGAAGAAAGATCGTTGCCAGGAAGGGTTTGCTTCCTGATCCGCAATATAACAATACGGTTGTATCGCAGTTCATGGCGCGAATGATGTCCCATGGAAAAAAATCGATAAGTGCCAAAATTCTCTACTCCGCAATGGCTCGGATCGGGGAAAAAACGAAAGAAGAACCCCTCTCCGTTTTCCTTAAGGCTCTCGAGAACGTCAAACCTATGGTCGAGGTTAAATCCAGGCGGGTAGGGGGATCTACCTACCAGGTGCCTGTAGAAATACGGGACAGCCGGAGAGATGCGCTGGCAATGAGGTGGATCATCGGTGCTGCGAAAGATAGGAGTGGAAAACCGATGAGTGACCGTCTTTCAGATGAACTGCTGGATGCGTTCAACTCTACTGGAACGGCATTCAAGAAGAAGGAAGATACCCACAGGATGGCGGAAGCCAATAAAGCCTTCTCCCATTACAGGTGGTAGATCAGGAAGTACGGGAAAGAACAGGGTTGCGGGAGTTTTTTACTCTAACCCCTTGATTCTCTCTCGATAATACGGTATTTTATGCGTCCGGACGAATAAAATATGAAATGTATTGCAAAAGCAGCTTTTGCTTCTTTTGTATAACGGTTTTGGTAAGTTCTTACTATATGTAGGGGCTGCAGATGATGTTACCAAACCGATCATCCTTCAAGTATAAGGAAGTGTGAACCCCGCTGTTACTGCTGTACACTTTCGGGGAATGGTCAGCCCGGAGGATGATAAGGTGGTTATCACTGGAAACCATATTCTAAAGGTTTACTGGAAGATTATGGACAGTTGATCGCACTACCGTAAAACGGGGTAGTGTAAATGTATTACTGGAAGTAATATAGTTTTGAATATATTTACGGCAACATACAAGAGTGTATAACCTTGTAAGGAGGAAGAGATGGCGAAAGAGAAATTTGAGAGGTCTAAACCGCATATCAATGTAGGTACCATTGGTCATGTTGACCATGGGAAGACGACCCTCACAGCAGCTATCACCATGCTTTCCGGAAGGAAATACGGTGATAGAGTCATGACCTATGATGAAATCGACAATGCTCCTGAAGAGAAGGAACGGGGTATTACGATTAATACACGACATGTGGAATATCAGACTGACAACAGACACTATGCCCATGTCGACTGTCCCGGACACGCTGACTACATCAAGAACATGATTACCGGTGCAGCTCAGATGGACGGCTCGGTACTCGTTGTCGGAGCGGATGACGGTCCTATGTCCCAGACACGGGAACACATCCTGCTGGCACGCCAGGTAGGTGTACCGGCGATTATCGTTTTTATCAACAAGATCGATCTCGTGGATGATCCTGAACTGGTTGAGCTCGTAGAAATGGAAGTTCGCGAATTGCTTTCAAATTATGATTTTCC
Organism: Spirochaetota bacterium; assembly: GCA_024274705.1. Lineage (GTDB taxonomy): Bacteria > Spirochaetota > Spirochaetia > SPDA01 > JAJSAL01 > JAJSAL01. The sequence goes on along the minus strand of JAJSAL010000189.1, from coordinate 41,158 downwards.
TGGTGACGATATCCCGGTGATCAAGGGCTCCGCTTTCCAGGCGATGGAAAATCCCGATGATCCGGAAAAGACTGCCTGCATCATGGAACTTCTCGAAGCCATGGATTCTTACTTTCCCCTTCCCGTGAGGGACGTGGATAAGCCCTTCCTTATGCACATCGAAGATGTTTTCTCCATTCAGGGCCGGGGAACTGTTGTTACCGGCAGAGTGGATCGAGGTATTATCAAAGTAAACGAAAAAGTCGAAATCGTAGGTATCAAGGATACTCAGGAAACTGTTTGTACCGGCGTCGAAATGTTCAACAAGCTGCTGGACGAAGGACAAGCCGGAGACAACATCGGCTGTCTCTTAAGGGGTATCGACAAGAACTCCGTCGAAAGGGGTCAGGTGCTTGCAAAACCCGGGACCATCACTCCCCATCATAAGTTCAAGGGAACTACTTACTGTCTGAGTAAAGAGGAAGGTGGTCGCCATTCTCCGTTCTTCAGCGGATACAGGCCGCAATTTTACTTTGTTACTACCGATATTACAGGTACTGTAACCCTTCCGGAAGACAAACAGATGGTCATGCCCGGTGACCATACGGATATCATCGTTGAACTTATCCATCCGGTTGCAATGGAACAGGGACTTCGTTTTGCCGTGCGGGAAGGTGGAAGAACCGTAGCAAGTGGTCAGGTAACGGAAATAATCGAATAAGGGTTGATTGAAGGCTCTGCTTCCGGAAGGGGCGGGGCCTGGTTTTTTGGAGTGACAATGGCTAAAGACAGAATTCGTGTGAGACTGAGAGGATTTGACGTTGAATTAATCGACCAGAGTGCGAAATCGATCGTTCAGACGGCAGTTAAGTCCGGTGCTAAAGTTGCCGGTCCTATTCCTCTTCCCACGACGACAAATAAGTTCACGGTACTTCGATCTCCCCATGTGAATAAGAAGTCGAGGGAACAGTTCGAGATGAGAACGCACAAGCGGCTTATCGATATCCTCGACCCAACGTCTGCGGTCATGGATGCTCTTATGAAGCTCGAGCTTCCCGCAGGCGTTGATGTTGAAATTAAGCAGTAAACGCTTTACATATGGATTTCAATAAAGATTGGTAGGGTTTATAAAGATGGTTGGTCTTATCGGAACAAAGCTAGGCATGACCCAGGTGTTTGACGAAACAGGTATTCTCATTCCTGTAACAGTCATAAAAGTAGAAAAAAATACTATAGTTGCCACCCGGGACGAGGAGAAGAACGGTTACAATGCCGTTGTGCTCGGTTCTGTGGAAGGAAAAGACAAAAGGCTTTCGAAACCCTATAAGGGGCAGTTCGGCGAGGCTTTAAAGCCGACGAAACACTTGTTTGAAGTCAGGGATTTTGAAGGAGATGTTAAAGTCGGCGACACTTTGGGTCTCGAACTGTTCGAGGATGTTTTTTTTGTCGATATCACCGGAAAATCAAAAGGGAAGGGATACCAGGGAGTTATAAAGCGCCACGGGTTCCACGGCGGTCAAAAAACGCATGGTTCGAAATTTCACCGGGCACCCGGATCTACCGGTATGGCAGCGTGGCCCTCCAGGGTCTTCAAGGGCACAAAAATGCCTGGAAGGATGGGTTTTGACAGGAAGACTGTTCAGAATCTTAAGGTTGTAAAGATTGATTCAGAGAAACAAGTGATCCTGGTTAAGGGCGCTGTACCGGGAAGAAATAATAGTACTGTTATCGTAAAGCAGGCGAGAAAGAAATACTGATAGAGGTGACAAGGGCGGTATGCTTCGCTCTAACACACGTTTCATGTAACAGGTGGTCGAAATGGTAAAGAAGGTCTTTTCGGTTAAGGGCCAAGAGATGAAAGATATCGAGTTGAATGATGATGTTTTCGGGTGTGAAATCAGCGAAGGTGCGATTTACTACGCCATTAAGAATGAGCTGGCCAACCGGAGAGTCGGTACTGCAAGTACGAAAACCCGGGGAGAGGTGAGAGGGAGTACTCAGAAGCCCTGGCGGCAGAAGGGTACAGGTCATGCACGGGCCGGCCGAAGACGCTCTCCTGTCTGGGTAGGAGGCGGCATCGTTTTCGGACCGAAACCACGGGATTTCGGCTATAAGATACCGAAAAAAATGAAGCGTCTTGCTATGAAGTCGATCCTCAGTCTGAAAGCGAAAGGGGATAAGCTTAAGATTATCGAGGATTTTTCTATCGAATCAGGGAAGACAAAAGATCTTGTAAAGATTCTTAAAAATATTGTTCCTGATGAAAGAACGGTTTTCGTCCTCAAAGATGACGATAAAATGCTTCGTCGGGCGGGGCATAATATTCCCTGGCTGAAGTTCCTTTCCTATAACAGGCTCTGTGCACACGAGCTGTTTTATGGAAAAAACATCATCATGCTGGAAACCGCGGCAGGTAAACTGAACGATTTTTACAGTGTGAAAGGATAACCCGGGGAGTAATTGATATGGATGCAAAGAAGGTAATCTTAGAGCCCGTGGTCACTGAGAAAACGAATGCCCTGCGGGAAGGTGCCAACAGGAAATATGTATTCTGTGTTGACGTAAAAGCGAATAAAATTATGGTCATGCAGGCTGTTAAGGAGTTGTTCTCAGTAAAACCGGTTGCCTGCAACATCATCAACGTGAAGAGAAAAACAAGAACAGTCCGCTCCCGGTCGGGATACAAGTCCGGACATACATCAGAGTGGAAAAAGGCTATTGTTACCCTTTCTGCCGGTGATTCTATCGATATTTTTGAGGGAGCATAACTGATGGGAATAAAAGAATATAAGCCGAAAACACCGACCTTACGGTTCAAAACCGGTCTCACTTTCGAGGAGTTGACCACTGATAAAGCGCATAAGAAACTGACTAAGGGTCTGCCTTTCAAGGCTGGAAGAGGTGCCGGCGGCCGGATCAGCGTACGAAGGAAAGGCGGGCGTCATAAGAGAAAATATAGAGTTATTGATTTCAAGAGGGACAAATACGGGGTGCCTGGGAAGGTCTCAACTATAGAATATGATCCCAACCGCAGTGCGAATATTGCACTTATTCATTACGCTGACGGAGATAAAAGGTACATCATCGCACCTAAGGGATTGAAAGTGGGAATTTCCGTACAGAACGGACCTGATGCTCCTCTGGAAACAGGGAATACGCTCCCCCTGGAGAATATACCTCTCGGTATGGTTGTACATAACGTCGAGCTGCAGTTAGGCAAGGGTGCACAGCTTGCACGCTCCGCGGGCACTTCGGCCACTATAGCTGCGAAAGAGGGCGATTATGTGACGGTACGCCTTCCGTCGGGTGAAATAAGGATGGTATTTCGGAAATGCAGTGCCACCCTCGGGGTCGTTGGTAATGAAGATCATATGAATGTCAGTCTTGGAAAAGCCGGCCGTTCACGGTGGCTTGGGAGAAGGCCGAAGGTTCGCGGCGTTGTTATGAATCCTCATGATCATCCCCATGGCGGAGGAGAAGGTAAGTCCTCAGGCGGACGTCATCCGGTTTCACCCTGGGGTGTACCTACGAAGGGATACAAGACCAGGAAGAAGAGGAAACTTTCCAATAAATTCATCGTCAAGAGACGTAGTAGGAGATAAGGCGTGTCTAGATCGATCAAAAAAGGACCTTTCATCGAGAAAAAACTTTACAAAAGAATTGTTGAGATGAGCAAATCAGGCAACAAGAAGATGGTGAAAACCTATTCACGCTGCTCTACCATTATTCCTGAAATGGTAAGTTTTACCATTTCTGTGTACAACGGCAGGAATTTTGTTCCCGTGTATGTTACGGAAAATCTTGTGGGGCACAAACTCGGCGAGTTTGCCCCTACCCGGGTATTCAGGAGTCACGCCGGTTCCGACCGGAAAGTTGCAAAAAAATAGGTGATGCAGTATGGAAGAAAAAAAGGGTTATAAAGCAAACGTTAAATATCTGATGATCTCTCCTACAAAACTGAGGAGGGTTGCGAATACCATCAGGAAACGGCCATACACGGAAGCCCTCGCTATTCTGGAGAGCCTTCCCCAGAAAGGCGCCGGTATGCTGAGAAAAGTGATCCAGTCTGCAGCTGCGAATGCTCTGTATCAGAATAAAAATCTCGACGAAGAGATGCTCTACATCAGGGACTTGATGGTAAACGAAGGACCGCGCCACAAGCGTGTATGGCCCAGGGCCCGGGGACGGAGAGATATACTGTTAAAACGCCTCAGCCATGTGTCTGTAGTTGTTGACGAAATCGCAGGCAAGGGAGAGTAAAGTGGGACAGAAAGTAAATCCAAACGGCTTACGATTAGGAATAAATAGAACCTGGAAGTCAAAGTGGTATGTGGACCCAAGAGATTACGCAGAAACTCTGCACGAAGACCTGAAGATACGGAAGGAGATCAAGAATTGTCCGGAAACCAGGGGTGCAGAAATAGCAGATGTGGAGATTATCCGGCACCCTCAGAGAATCACCATTGTTATTCGAACCTCCAGGCCGGGAATCATCATAGGCACCAAGGGAAGCAACATAGAAAAAATCGGTTCCCGTCTGCAAAAGGTAGCGGATAAAAAGATCCAGATTAAAATAAAGGAAATTAAGAAGCCCGAAACAGACGCAACTCTAATAGCAGCAAATGTTGCCCGGCAGATGAAATCAAGGGGATCTTTTCGCCGTGCTATGAAAATGGCTGTTTCCAATGCTATGAAGGCCGGAGTACTGGGTATAAAGATACGGGTTGCAGGAAGACTGGGTGGTGCTGAAATGGCACGGATCGCCCAGCATAAGGATGGAAGAATACCTCTCCATACGTTCCGTGCGGATATCGATTACGGATTTACCGAATCTAATACTACCTTCGGTGTTATTGGTGTTAAAGTTTGGGTTTTTCATGGAGAAGTATACGGAAAGGACAGAAAAGAAGATGCAGGTCTCCTTGTAAAAGGCAGAAATGAAAAGACCGGTGCGAGGAGCTGACAGCTATGTTGATGCCGAAAAGGACAAAATATAGAAAACAGATGCGGGGAAACCTGAACGGAAAGGCAAGCCGGGGCAATACTATTGCTTTCGGCGAGTTCGGACTCGTTGCGGTGGAACCGAAGTGGATAAGCAACCGGCAGATAGAAGCGGCCAGGGTCGCCATGACCAGGCATATTAAGCGCGGCGGAAAGGTGTGGATTCGTATATTCCCACACAAGCCTTATACTAAAAAACCGGCTGAGACCCGGATGGGGAAAGGTAAGGGAAACCCGGAATACTGGGTAGCTGTAGTAAAACCTGGAACAGTGATGTTCGAAATGGCCGGTGTATCTATGGATCTGGCCCAGGAAGCGATGAAGCTGGCCGACAGTAAACTCCCGTTAAAGACTAAATTCGTTTCGCGAAGAGATGTGGGGTAGTATATGAGAGATTCTTTCAAAGATTTAACATATGAGGAACTTCACACAAAGCGTGCAGAGCTTGAAAAAAAGATAATGAATCTACGTTTTGACAAGGTCGTCGGCCATGTAGACAATCCGGTTGAAAAAAGGCACCTTCGGATAAAAATTTCAAGGCTGAATACAATAATACATGAGTACGATCTTGGGATACGCAAGGTATAGGAGAGACCAGTGGAAGAGAAAACGGTTGAACAGAAATTATCACGAAAAAAGATGTACACTGGTCAGGTCGTCAGCGACAAGATGGATAAGACTATCGTTGTCCAGGTTACGGCCCGGACTCTCCATAAGTTATATAAGAAATATGTCATGAGATCAAAGAAACTGAAAGCTCATGATGAGAAGAACGAAGCTGGAATCGGAGATACAGTAAGGATTATAGAATCCCGTCCGAGAAGCAAAGAGAAATGCTGGCGCCTTCTGGAAATTGTTGAACGCGCAAAATAAGGCTCGAGGATAAAGAGAGAATTGTGAAGCAGGGGTATCCAAAATGGTGCAGATGATGTCGTATTTAAACGTTGCTGATAACAGCGGCGCTAAAAGGGTGCAATGCATAAAAGTACTGGGCGGGAGTAAAAGGAAGAATGCAAGTGTTGGAGACGTTATAGTCGTCGCTGTAAAGGATGCGCTGCCTAATGCACCTATAAAGAAAGGCAATGTACAGCGTGCGGTTATCGTTCGTACGAATAAAGAATACAGAAGAAGAGACGGAACATATATACGTTTCGATGACAATGCATGTGTGATCATCGATGCAAACAAGAATCCTCTTGGAAAACGTATATTTGGGCCTGTGGCGCGTGAACTCAGGGAAGCAAATTACATGAAGATCGTGTCCCTCGCTCCTGAAGTACTTTAAGGGGGATGAAGTGATTATGAACAAGACTAAAATGAAACGGGACGACGTAGTAAAGGTCATTGCCGGGAAAGATAAAGGAAAAACCGGTAAAGTTCTGAAAATAGACAGACAGGCTGGGCGGGTTATCGTTCAGGGTATCAACATGGTGAAAAAGGCTATAAAACCAAAAAAACAGGGTGATAAAGGCGGTATTATAGAAGTAGAGGCAGCTATCCATATCTCGAACCTGATGTTTATGACGAAAGGCGGTGCCGTTACCAGAGCTGGATACCAGATCGAAGGCGGACAAAAAGTCCGAATATCCAAAAAGACCGGGGAAACACTGTAATGAAAGAGTACACACCGACTCTCAAGAAGAAATACAAAGAAATAATGGGGGAAATGAGAGAGGAATTTAAGTACACGACGTGTATGCAGACCCCCAGGATCGAAAAAGTTGTGGTCAGCATGGGTGTTGGAGAAGCGATTCAGAATAAGAAGCTCCTTGATTCCTCTGTTAAAGAGCTGGGGTTGATCACCGGACAGAGGCCGGTCAAGACTAAAGCAAGAAAATCGATCTCTAACTTCAAATTGCGGGAAGGTATGGAGATAGGGGCAAAAGTTACCCTACATGGATACCATATGTGGGAATTCCTGGACCGGCTTATGAATGTAGCTTTGCCGAGGGTTAAAGATTTTCGAGGGGTGAATCCCGATGCTTTTGACGGGCACGGGAACTATTCACTGGGAATTACAGAGCAGATCGTTTTCCCTGAGATCGATTATGACAAGATTGAACGGATTAGTGGATTAAATGTGGCTATCGTGACTTCGGCGAAAACCGATGAAGAAGCGAGAAACCTTTTAAAAAAACTTGGGATGCCTTTCAGGAGGTAAGAGAGGAAGATATGGCGAAAAAATCACTGATTTACAAGGCGATGCGAAAGCCGAAATTCAAGACACGGAAATACAACAGGTGCCGTATCTGTGGCAGACCAAGGGGATATATGCGTAAATTTCAGATGTGCAGAATTTGTTTTAGAGAGCTAGCAAGCCAGGGAATGATTCCCGGAGTTACAAAATCAAGCTGGTAGGAGAGGGAAATGGCTATAACTGATCCTGTTGCCGATATGCTCACCAAAATACGAAACGCGAGCAGAGCCAAATTCGACAAGGTCGATGTTCCAGCTTCAAAGATGAAACTGGAAGTCATCAAAATAATGAAAAATGAAGGGTACGTTAAAAATTTCAAGAAGATTGCTCATGATGGATTTAATTTTATCCGTGTTTTCTTGAAATATAATGACTATATGGAACCTATCATCCACGGTATCGAAAAGGTTTCGAAACCGGGAAGACGGATGTATTCGGGATACAAAAAGATGCCGAGAGTGCTCAATGGATACGGCACTCTTATTGTGTCTACCTCTACTGGAGTTACAACTGGTAAGAAAGCAGTAGAAAAAAAGGTAGGCGGCGAAATCATCTGTACTATATGGTAAGAGGGGTTTTACAATGTCGCGAATAGGAAAACTGCCGGTACAGTTGCCGCAGGGTATAAAACTCGATATCACACAACAACTCGTCACGGTTCACGGCCCGAAAGGGGAACTCGAAGTAAAGATTATGAATGGTATCGAAGTTGCCGTTGACGGAAACCAGGCAATTGTAAGCCGGAAGAATGAAACGAAAAAGGTACGGGCTTTTCACGGATTGATACGGAAATTGCTGTTCAATGCGGTTACCGGAGTGAGTAAGGGATTTACCCGGACTTTGCTGTTAAGCGGTGTTGGGTACAGGGCGGAAGTACAGAAGGATATTCTTATTCTCAATCTGGGCTACTCGAATCCTGTAGAATACCTGATACCCGACGGTCTGGATATTGCCTGTGAAGGAAACACTAAAATTATCGTCAGCGGCATTGACAAACAGCTTGTGGGGCAGTCATGCGCAGAAATACGTTCCCTTCGTCCACCGGAGCCTTATAAAGGTAAAGGTATCAGGTACGAAGGTGAGACGATTGTCCGGAAAGTCGGAAAAGCCGGTGTAGCGTAAGGAAACAAAAGATGAAAAAGGTCCAGGATAAGATCAGGCGAAAAATAAGAAGAAAGAAACACATTCGGAAGGATATCCGGGGCACCGAACAGAGGCCCCGGGTGACTGTTTTTCGAAGTAACCAAAACCTGTATGTCCAGGTTATAGATGATGACAGTGGGAGAACGCTGGCTTCTGTAAGTACTTTAGAGAAAGAGTACAGCAGCCTCAAGTCTTGTGTCAGCGATGCGGAAAAGATTGGTGAGGCAATGGGCGAGAGACTGAAAGCAAAGAGCATCAGCTCCGTCGTTTTTGACAGAAATGGGTATAAATACCACGGTGTTATAAAAGCAGTCGCCGATGGTGTAAGAAAACAGGGAATCAAGTTTTAGGGGGATACGGTGGATCGGGAAAGAGGTAATGAATTTGTCGAGAAGCTCATCAAACTGAATAGGGTCGCCAAGGTTGTAAAAGGTGGTAGGAGGTTTTCCTTCTCCGCTCTCGTCGTTGTTGGTGATGGTCAGGGAACTGTGGGATACGGGTTCGGCAAAGCGAATGATGTAGCAGAAGCGATACGGAAGAGTATTGAAAAGGCAAAAAAACATTTGATAAAGGTGCCGGTGAAAAAGAATACCATCCCCCACAGAATAATCGGGAAGTTTAAGAGCGCCGAGGTGCTTCTCAAACCTGCAGCACCGGGAACGGGAATCATTGCAGGCGGACCGGTTCGGGCAGTTATGGAAGCCAGCGGTATCAATGACATCCTGAGCAAGTCACTTGGGTCGAAGAATACGATGAATATTCTCAAAGCTGCTTTCAATGGACTTGAAAGTCTCCTTGATGCGAAGGAAATAGCCAGCGAACGGGGAAAAACGGTCATGGAAATGTGGGGTTAATGCATGGCGAAAAAGAGTAAGAAAATACGGATTACGCTCACAAGAAGTATAATCGGGCATAAACCGAATCAGCGAAAGACTGCCAAAGCCTTAGGACTTACAAGGATCAGCAAGACAGTTGAGAAAATAGCTACACCGGCGATTCTTGGCATGGTCAGCACCATATCCCATCTTGTTCAGGTTGAGGAGATATAACACGGTATGGACGGTATGGAATTAAGGGCTCCGAAGGGTTCCCGTAAAAACAAGACGATAAAAGGAAGAGGGTATGGTTCCCGAAAGGGAGGAACCTGCGGGAAGGGTCATAAGGGCCAGAACTCAAGGTCAGGGGGTGGTGTACGTCCCGGGTTCGAAGGAGGACAGATGCCCCTCTATAGAAGGATAGCCCGGCGTGGTTTCTCCAACTATCCCTTTAAAAAGGAATTCGTCGTTATCAACGTCGATGAACTGGAAAAGAAGTATAATAACGGGGATACAGTGAGTCTTTTTTCTCTGAAAGAGAAAAAAATCGTTAAAAAAAGCCATGACTGCGTGAAAATACTTGGGAACGGCGAACTAACCAAGAAGCTCGTCGTTGAAATCGAACATGTATCTTCAGGGGCAAAGGCGAAAATCGAAAAAGCCGGCGGAAGTGTTTCCGAACCTAAGGAAGAGGAAGCAAAGGAAGAATAAGGAAATTGTATGGCAAGTAATGCATTGGTCGATATGTTCCGTATAAAGGACCTGCGGGACAGGATCCTTTTCACCTTCGGAATGCTTCTGGTATTCCGCCTCGGTTCTACCCTTCCAATTCCCGGTATAAATATCAACGCGCTGAAACTCTACTTCTTATCCCAGGAAGCATCCGGAACCATCGGCATTACTGAATACATCAACTTTTTCTCCGGGGGCGCATTTAAGAATTTCTCGGTATTCATGCTGGGCATCATGCCGTATATTTCAATGTCGATTATCATGCAGCTCCTTGTTCTTGTATTCCCACGGTTGAAGAAGATATCAGAAGAAGATGGTGGACGAAAAAAGATTCAGAGGTATACCCGGTACGGTACCGTTCTAATCAGCCTTCTCCAGTCCTATGTTGTTACAATATATGCAGACCAGATTCCCAATGCTGTTACTATGGCGAAACTGCCGTACACGTTGCTGGCGATGGGAACGGTTACCACGGGAACGGTTTTCTTAATGTGGTTAGGTGAACAAATCACCCAGCGCGGTGTAGGGAACGGTATATCTCTTCTTATTTTCGCCGGTATTGTCGCACGTATGCCGAATGCGGTAACCGTCCTGGTTCGGGAAATTCGTATCGGAACCCTGAACCCGGTCTTCGTGCTCATTGTCCTGGCAATGTTTATAGGAATTATTGCACTGGTTGTGTATGAACAGCAGGGGCAGAGGAAGATACCGGTACATTACGCAAAGAGGGTTGTCGGAAGAAAGATGTATGGGGCCCAGAACACTTATATCCCATTTAAAATAAACCCTTCCGGTGTTATACCTGTGATCTTTGCTTCTTCGCTACTCACATTCCCTCTGCAGATAGCAGGAAATCTGGGAAATAAAATCAAGTGGTTTGGTGACTTGGCGAGCTGGCTCCGACCGGGAGGAGCTCCGTACCTAATAACGTATACCCTTCTTATTGTTTTCTTTGCATATTTCTACACACAGGTTACACTTAATCCTGTGGAGATTGCGAAACAGATCCGTGAGAACGGCGGGTCGATACCGGGTATCAGGTCGGAGAAAACAGAAGAGTACTTGAGCCGAATTCTCAACAGGATTGTACTTCCGGGATCTTTGTTCCTGGCGTTCATTGCTGTTATACCAACGATTATACAGAAAATGTTCAACATACCTATTCAGGTGGCCATGCTCATGGGAGGAACTTCCCTTCTTATCATGGTTGGCGTGGATCTCGATCTGATGGCACAGATCGAGGGACATTTACGGATGCATCACCATGAAGGTCTTGTAAAAAAAGGCAAGATACGGTCCAGGAATCTCTAAGGAGTTGACTTATGAAAGTACGAGTGAGTGTTAAACCTATGTGTGATAATTGTAAGGTTATCAGACGAAAAGGTGTATTGCGAATTATCTGTAAGAATCCAAAACATAAACAGAGACAAAGGTAGGAATGAGATATGGCTCGTATTGCCGGAATAGATTTACCGAACAAGATGGTTAAAATAGGCCTTACATATATTTTCGGAATTGGGAGATCGGCTGCTCTGGAAATATGTGAGAAATCAGGAATTGATCCGGAAAGTAAACTCAACGATCTTACGAATGAAGAACTGGCTAAAGTCAGAAGTATACTTGAGAATGATTATAAGGTAGAAGGTAGGCTTCGAACTGAAGTTGCTTTAAATATAAAACGGCTGATGGATATCGGATGTTACAGGGGTTTAAGGCATAGAAAGGGGCTCCCGGTCCGGGGCCAGCGGACTAAAACGAATGCAAGAACGAGAAAAGGTAAGAGAAAGACCGTTGCCGGAAGGAAAAAAGCGGCTAAGTAATCTGGAGGTATAGGTAATTGGCTAAGGCGAAAAAGAAAAAAGAAAAAAAGGTCGTTCATGAAGGAAAAGTCTTTATTCAGGCTACCTTCAATAACACTATTGTAACGATAACCGATTTGAACGGAAATGCTATTTCCTGGGCTAGTGCCGGATCCCTGAACTTCAGAGGGGCAAAAAAGTCTACCCCTTATGCGGCTCAGATTACGTCAGAAACTGCTGCGAAAAAAGCCCTTGATTCGGGTCTTCGGGATGTACACGTTTTTGTTAACGGCCCGGGAATAGGGAGAGAATCGGCCATCAGGTCATTAGGAGCCCTGGGGCTCAACGTACGAAGCATTCGGGATATCACCCCGATTCCACATAACGGCTGTAGACCCCGGAAGAGCAGAAGGGTTTAGGGAGAGAGGAATGGCACGTTATACAGATTCCGTTTGCAGGTTATGCAGGGCAGAACGAACAAAACTTTTTCTCAAGGGAGAGCGGTGTTACGGTCCTAAGTGTCCGATTTCCAAGAAGAGAAATCCACCCGGGAAAGCGCCGCGGTACCGGATGAAAAAGATGTCTGATTACGGTATACAGCTTCGGGAAAAGCAGAAGGTGAAAAGAATGTACGGGATGCTGGAAAAGCAGTTCCGGATCTTTTTCCACAAAGCTGAGCGTATGCAGGGAAAGACAGGTGATAATCTTATAACCTTGTTGGAACAGAGACTGGACAATATTGTATACCGGATGCGGTTTGCATCTTCACGAAGCATGGCACGGCAGATCGTTTCCCACGGACATGTCATGGTGAATGGAAAGAAGGTTAATATCTCTTCATACCTTGTATCGATAAATGATACCGTGGAGATACGAGACAGCAGTAAGAAGATGGTGGTAATCAAGGAAAGCCTGAGAGAGTACACCAGGGCAGGGGTAGTGCCGTGGCTGAATGTAGATCCTGACAACATGAAAGGCGAGGTTAAAGCCTTACCTATAAAAAGTGATGTAACAGATCTTGCGGAAATAAAAGAACAGTTGATAGTAGAGCTGTATTCAAGGTAGGAGAATAATGGCGCGAAAAAACCTTCTAAAAGGGTTTAAGAGACCCAAAGGTATTACGTTCGAACACGTTGAGACAGATGATTTTTACGGGAAATTCGTTGCCTATCCTTTCGAGCGAGGTTACGGGACAACAATAGGTAATACTCTTAGGCGAATACTCCTCTCATCAATCCAGGGATTCGCTGTTACGGCGGTAAAAATCACCAGTTATGATTCTGATAGCGCACCACACATGATTTCCAGCGAGTACGAGGCTATTCCGGAAGTTGTTGAAGATACTCCAGAGGTGATCAGCAATCTCAAACTCCTGCAGATAAAACTGCCTGAGGAAATAGAGGAGAAAACTATTTTCATAGAATGTAAAGGGGCAGGTGAGATCACGGGAGCAGACTTAGAGAAAGATAACGATATCATTGTTAAGAATAAAGACCAAAAAATTGCGACCCTCATGGCGAAGGCTAACTTCGATATGGAAATCCAGATCGATCTTGGACGGGGCTATGTCCCTGCAGAGGTAAATGAAAAATATATCGAAGTTCTTGGAACGATACCTGTGGATGCGATTTTCTCACCTATCAGGAGAGCTAAATATGTCATTGAAAACTGCAGAGTAGGGCAGAGGAACGATTACGATAAGCTCGTCCTCAACGTGTGGACAGATGGTACGATAAATCCTGAGGATGCAGTAGCTGAAGCTGCAAAAATAGCTAAAGATCATTTTACCATATTTATTAATTTTGACGAAGATTTTGTAGGCGCGGATGAAGAAGTCGACGAAGATGAAGAGCGTGTTCGTTTTATATTGGATACACCTGTGGAGGAGCTCGAACTTTCTGTTCGTTCCAGCAACTGTCTGAAAAATGCAAATATTAAAACCATAGGTGATCTAACCAGGAGAACAGAAGAGGATATCGCGAAGACCCGTAATTTTGGAAAAAAATCGCTCCTGGAGATCAAGGACAAACTTACGGACTGGAATTTAAGCCTTGGCATGACTGATTACAGCTCTTTGAAAAATGCTAAGAAAATTGCTGCGAAGAAGGACGAGGAAAATGAAACATAGAGTTGGATTCAACCGGTTAGGGAAGAAACCAAGTCACAGAAATTCGATGATAAATAGTATGGTGACGTCCCTTTTTAAATATGAAAGAATAACTACCACAAGTGCAAAGGCTAAAGAAGCCCGGCGGGCAGCTGAAAAAATGGTCACCAGGGCAAAAATTGATTCTGTGCATAATCGCCGGCAAATTGCCAGGAGGATTAGAGATAAGGGAATCCTGGACAAATTATTTACCGATATTTCGCCCCGATTCATTGAAAAACCAGGCGGATACACCAGGATTTTGAAAATGGGTTACAGAAACAATGATGCAGCACAAATGGTGCTTCTCGAATTGGTTGAAAGATCGGTTGTTGAGAAAACGAAGAAGCGTTCTAAAACTATCGCGGAGCCGGAAACTCAAGAACCGGCAGCAGAACATTCCGAAGGTACAGTTGAAGCAGAAGAAACCTCTGTAGAAGAACCTGTTGCGGAGAAAGAAGAGGGGAAAAAACAGGAACAGGAAGAAGTTGTCCGGGAAGAAACATCCCAGGAAAAAATAGATGAAGAAAAAATTTCTAAACCTGAAGCGGAAGGATAGATTATTAGGTTTTAATAATAGAGGGGCTGGATTCCAGCTCCTTTTTTATTGCCCCCATTGGTAAATCAGCCTGCTTAAATAACCGATATATTAATGAATAACTCCGTTTCTTTGTGATAGAGTAGATATAGTAGTTTTTAACGAGTTCCGGACTTCGGAGGATGCCCCGCCGCATGAAGACAGTTCAGAAATTTGCATTCAGTCTTCTTACCGCAATCGTGCTGTTTGCCGTATTCGCCGTATTTGCATTCTCCGGTCTTTTCGATGTAATCGAGACAAGGTTTTATAACAAACGGGTCACCCAGGTTATTGAACAGGACGTTCTCTTTGCCAAGGAAAAAATTGATGATTATCACACGTTGAGTAATATCCAGTTCTCCTCAGTTCTGGATGAAGACTTTATTAAAAGGGCGTATCTACCTAATAAAAGCAGTGAGGACATACAAGCTACACAAAATACGTTTGATCGATTGAAAAATGACTTACCGGGATTCCTGTTCGCACGATTTATCGATGACAGGGGCAATATCAATTTCAGTACAACCAGTAACGATATCTCAAAACAAACTGATTTCAGTATCACCTACAGGAAGCTGGATGATGTAGAACCGCAGATACCGGTACAGTCTCTACAGATTTCCGATGGGGAGAAGCCCCAAGTCTACATTGATGGTACAGGAAACCGGCTTATTTATCAATTTTCCTTTTACGACAATGTTGATCTGTATAAAGGAACCGCCCTTTTCTATGTTTCTGAACGGGATCTCAGAAATTATTTGCTCAAAGAGGGTGTGCTTGCAGAGGGGACACGTTTCTCGTTTCTGGATCAGACAGGATATCTTTTTAATGTCGATTATGATTCGGCTGCTGTACTTGAATCGGAGATTCTGAATACACTGTCCAACCGTTCAGGAGGGGATCAAGTAGTCAACGAACCGGTGGTTATGTCGGAAGATGGGAAAAGGTACTTCCTATTCAGTATTTCTTCGGGACATGCAGGTTCAATTGCATATCTCGTTGATGAAAATGAGTTTAGTCTAGGGAAACCTCTCAGGTACATCCTGCTTACGGTATTTTTCCTTACTATTTTTCTCGTGGTATTTCTTATTCTCAATTTCCGGCAGGACAGGTTGGTAGTACTGTCAGAAAGGGTAAAAAAATTCCAGATCAATTTCCTGAAAGGATATCTGGAAAAGCGGGACCAGATTGACTGGGAAGAGTGGAAACTTGACCTTGGGAGAAAGCGGGAACACATCAAGAGGGAGATTAAGAGCGGATTAGGAAAAATAGATAACAAAGGTGAAAGGGAAGTAGATACCCTCATCGATAGAAGCTGGGATGAAATTATCTCGGTCATCGGTGAAAAGGCTGGAAGCGGTAATCGTCAAGCCTTACAACTTCCGGACAATCTAGATCTTTCGAACCTCGAAAAGATGTTTGAAAAGATACTTTCCAGCGGAAAAATTGTGCTGCCGGCTGAGCAAATTCAGAGTGCAGGGCGAATAAAGAACGAGCATCCGGTTACTGCAACACAGGGTCCTAAAGATATAGGGGACACTGTGGAAGAAGGCGAACCTGTTGAGGAGCTGGAGGAAGTCGAGGCCCTTGAAGAGGTGGAAGCTGCAGCGGACGACGAAACTCCGGAGGAGCCCGAGGAAATCGAAACCCTCGAAGAGGTGGAAGCTGCAGCGGACGACGAAACTCCGGAGGAGCCCGAGGAAATCGAAACCCTCGAAGAGGTGGAAGCTGCAGCGGAAGACGAACCTGTTGAGGAGCTGGAGGAAGTCGAGGTCCTTGAAGAGGTGGAAGGGGCAGCAGAAGGCGAAACTCCGGAGGAGCCCGAGGAAATCGAAGCCCTCGAAGAGGTGGAAGCTGCAGCGGAAGACGAACCTGTTGAGGGCTTTAATCTACTGGAGACTGAATTTCTCGACGAAGCCGATGAAGATAAGGCAGCAGGCGTTGAAGACCACAATATGCACGAAGAGCTGGAAGAATTGCCTGTTTTTGTAATTGCCGATCTTACAGGAACGGAACAGGTAGAACAGGGTACGTTTGAATATTTAGAAGAAGTGGAAGAAGGAGAGGAGGAAGTTGAACTGGAATACACCTCGACGATTCCATCGGGAAAATACAGTCTCGTGGAACAAACGTCTTCGATCCCTCTATCGGCACCGCGGGAATGGAAGTCGGAAGTATCGACTGAAACGGCAATGCTTCTGGAATTAAGTGATGCTCTTGAAGAAGAAACGATGCAGGTTGTACCCGATCATAAAGCTCAGGAGGAATCCGGGGTAGATGAGGGTGGTGTAACCGATATTTCCGGAAATGATCCTGATTTTATCCGCATCGTAGAAAAGAGTTCGGCAGAAGGGCTCATTGAAGAGCACGATATTGGGTACATCCGGGAGTTATATAAAAAATTTGTAGCTGCCATTGGTTTTGAGGATGGGGTCTATCGGGTAAAGGAAGAGATAATCGAAACAGACCTGAAACCGAAGGATAGTGAATTAAAAGGCCTGGTCGATCAGGTTGTTCAGGGAGGGAAGGAGGAGAAACAGTATTCCGGCATTGAAGATATCTTTTCCAGTGCAGGGGTTGAACTTCCTTTTTTCGAAGAACAGGGGGCCGAAAAGGTTGAAGAAACCGATCAGAAAAGGGATATCCTCCACGTCCTTGATGAGAATGGATACAATTTCGACATCGTCGCAGGTAGATACGGCGGTGGTTATAAAGGGGAGATGAAAGCCTTAAGAAAGATTTCAAATGCGCTGAAAGCCATCATGACTGCTATTCTCGTAGAAGACGAAGATGGTATTAAGGTCGAAGCTTCCTTAGGAATTGATAATGTTAGTGCGGATATACTGAAGTATCCACGGGACGACGATTTTTACCGCTATTTTATTGCATCCCGGAAATTCGTTCTTTTTAAACAGCTCGTGTTTTCACATGATTCCCTACGAATACCTCTTTCAGCAGAAGACAGGGAATATGTAAAAAGTATTTTTTTTATTCCGGCAACGATACACAGAAGGTCTGCGTACCTGTTTTTCGGTATAAAGTCAACGGAATGCAAACTCGAAACAATCCTTCAGACGTTGTTCTCCCTTCTCTAGAATACTGTGGCACACGGGGGTAAAATTTTTTACATTTATAATAGCTATATGATATAATAACAGTTCTTGACAAATTACCCGATAAAGATATAATAACGATACATTGTTACGAAATAATGTGGGGGAAGAATATGAGCATTGTACTCGCAATCATACTTCCTCTCACTAGTTTGATTCTAGGTTGGACAATACGATGGCTGTATGCCAGATTTCAACTTTCATCGTCGGAACAAAAAGCTGAGCGTATAAAACAGGAAGCCTTTAAGGAGGCAGAGGCAAAGAAGAAAGAGGCATTACTTGAAATCAAAGATCAGCTTTTAAAAGAGCGGAATCAACTGGAGAGAGAGTTTCGCGAAAGAAGAAATGAACTTCATCGATTTGAAAGAAGGTTATTACAAAAAGAGGAAAACCTTGAAAAGAAAGCAGCTACTCTTGAAGAACAGGTACAGACGCTGAGTAGCCGTGAGGGGAAACTATCAGATAGAGAGATATTTTTACAGAATCAGGAAGATAAATGGAAACATGAGCTGGAACGGATCGCCGGTCTTTCATCGGATGAGGCAAAAACCCTCATCATGCAATCTATGGAAGACGAAGCAAAACGGGATGCCCAGGTAATCGTAAATAAAATCGAACAGGAAGCAAAGCTTAAAGCTGAAAAAAAAGCAAAAGACATACTGGTAACTACGATACAGAGGATTGCAACTGATACCAGTCAGGAAGTAACCGTAACGTCTGTAAGTCTACCCAATGATGAGATGAAAGGAAGGATCATCGGGAGAGAAGGACGCAACATCAGAACCCTCGAAACCCTTACCGGAGTTGACATTATCATTGACGATACTCCGGAAGCGGTTGTTATCTCATGTTTTGATCCGGTGCGCAAGGAAATTGCCAAGGCTTCTCTGTCCCGGCTAATAGCTGACGGCAGGATTCACCCGGCACGGATTGAAGAAGTTGTCCAGAAAGTGACAAAAGAAATTACCCAGACTGTCTATGAAGAGGGTGAAAGGGTCCTTTTCGACCTGGGAATACACAATATGAATGCCGACGGTATCAAGGCACTGGGAAGGCTTCATTTCAGAACGAGTTACGGACAGAATGTACTCCGGCACTCGCAGGAAGTAGCTGTTATCGCCGGTATGCTGGCGGCAGAAGTGAATGCGGACAGGGAAATCGCGAAAAGAGGTGCACTGCTTCACGATATCGGTAAAGGAATGGAGACCGATGGAAACAGCAACCACGCTGAAATGGGTATGGATCTTGCCAGAAAAATTGGTGAAGATCTCCGGATTATCAATGCTATAGGTTCTCATCATAACGATATAGAACCCGACTGTATCGAATCCGTTATTGTTCAGGTTGCTGATGCGATATCTGCATCCCGTCCGGGAGCTCGAAGAGAAACCCTGGATATCTACATTAAGCGTCTTGAGAGTCTCGAAAGGATTGCAGAAAGTTTTGAAGGTGTCGAAAAAGCTTATGCAATACAGGCAGGAAGAGAGCTTCGCATTGTTGTCAATTATGAGAAAGTTGACGATGAAAGCGCGAAAATCGTAGCCAAAGATATTGCAAAGAAAATTGAAACCGAACTTCGTTATCCCGGCAGAATAAAAATTACCATTATCCGGGAAACGAGGATTATTGAATACGCTCGGTAGAATACAGAGGAATTTAGGTGCCTGAAATAATCAAGGCTCTGGTCCTGGGTGATGTGATAGGTCAACCGGGATGCAGAGCTCTTTTCATTCATCTCAAAGAACTACGAAAAAAGTGGCATGCTGACCTGGTTATTGTCAACGGTGAAAATGCCGCAGCCGGCTTCGGAATGACACCGGAGATCGCCGAACAGTTTTACACAAACGGCATAGATGTGATTACCTCGGGTAATCACATCTGGCAGAAAAAAGAGATTCTGCCGATGCTGAAGATGCATGATCGTCTTTTGCGTCCTGAAAACTACCCTCCTGGAATACCGGGAAAAGGAATCTGCCTGGTGAATAAGAAAGGCTTGTCCCTGGGCGTAATCAATCTTCAGGGCAGGGTGAGATTGATGGAAACAGATTGTCCTTTCAGGGTTGCGGAAAAAGCAGTGCGGAAACTGGGTAGTGATGTTTCAGCTATCATCATCGATTTTCATGCAGAGTCGACAGATGAAAAAGAAGCTCTCGCCCTGTATCTTGACGGTAAAGTATCCGCGGTTATCGGTACCCATACCCATGTCCAAACTGCTGATGAACGCATATTCTCCAAGGGGACTGCGTATATTACCGATGCAGGGATGATAGGTCCCTGTGATTCAGTGATCGGTTTTCGAAAGGAAATAGCTACAAGACGTTCCCAGACTCAACTCCCGCTGAAGATGGAGGTGGCTGAAAACCCGGCAGTGATCATGGGTGTCTGTGTATCTATCGATGCGGATACGGGTAAAGCTGTGTCGATCGAACGTTTTCAGGAGGCTTCCGGGCTCTGAGGATGAAGAAGCAGCCCCTGTTGAAACTGCTTATTTCATGTTTCCCGGAGCACAGTGAAAAGGAACTCTATGCCCGGATTTTGTGCGGCGAAGTATTGGTTTCCGGTGAACTCATGCGGGACCCGGCTGCTAAAGTTTCCTGGAATTCCCGGATCGAATTCACTCGGGAGCGGTTCGTGTCCAGAGGCGGTTATAAACTCGATCATGCTCTCACTTTCTGGGGCATCGATGTTTCCGGAAAAGTAATCCTGGACGCCGGAAGTTCCACAGGTGGTTTTACCGACTGTCTCCTCCAGCATAAGGCCTCTGCAGTTCACGCTGTGGACGTGGGATATAATCAGCTGGATTACCGCCTTCGAATCAATCCACGGGTCATAGTCCACGAGCGAACAAACATGATGGATGTGATATCTTTATCTCCTGAACCGGATACCGGCGTCGCTGATCTTTCATTCCGCTCTATAGTACCTGCAGCCGAGAAACTATTACATCTGGTAAAGGAGAGCTGGAGTATCGTTTTGGTAAAGCCCCAGTTCGAGATCAACTCCCCGGGGATTGCCTTTGACGGTGTAGTACGGTCAGTGGAAGACCTTCGTTCTGTTCTTATTGAAACAATCGAGAGGTTGTGGAACCGGGGCGTGGTTACTGCCGATTTTACTGAGTCACCGATAAAGGGAAGAAAAGGGAACAGGGAGTTCCTGTTCCTGTTACAAAATGGGGATTCATCACCAAAGGACGATATCCTGAACAGGATAGACAATATCCGTTAAAAAGAGTTTCTTCCTAAAGGCTCACCGATATAAACGCCTTCCGGACCGAGATAGTTGTGTATTTCTCCTTCGATGAGAAACTGTACGTTTTTCACCGTAGGGAACTCGGTTGCTGTAAAGATGACCTGTCTCAGCTGGGCGTTGTATCCTTCGATTCCAAAAGAGTTGAACCTGAAGGGTTCGTTGAAATTAAGATAAGCCGTGCCGTCTTTTACCACAGCAGAGAGTAGTTTTGTCCCCTCAGGGATGAGGCTTAACAGTTCCTTGTTCAGTTCCGCCGGAGTCAGCCCCTTCAATAGTACGTTGATCGTTTCGGTAAGGGGAGAGTTCACATACGAAACGGTTCGAATCAGGCTCTTCAGTACTATGGTGCCTTCACCATGTACATCTACGAAATATACCCGGGACTGCCTCAGTTTCCTGTTTTCTTCCAGTTTTTCCGGTTCCTGTTCTATTTCTTTCTGAACTTCCTCCTCAGGTGTGGTTACGTCGATGATAATGGTATTATCGCCGGGTTCCACGGGTCCAGGTTCTTTTTCCTCTTCTGGTGTCGTATCTTCCAAAGTTTTACGAACCACTTCAGGTTCTTTTTCAATTTCCTTTTCCTTTTGGAACAGAGTCAGGAAATCAGTGGACTTGAGTACCTTTTCAATTGTCTGTCTGTTGAAGAGGATGATAACCAGAACTAACAGGATAAGAGCAATCCAGAAAAGACATCCGAAAGTAGAGCGTCTATGTGCCATCAAATAAGGTATCGGCATAAATTACCGTTATTTGACAGTCGTATTAAAAGAGCGTATAGTAACTCCGGCATGAAAACGTTAGCGGGTATTCCCGCATCACCTGGAATCACTATCGGGAAAGTATTTCTCTATCTCGATGAGAGTCTGAAAGTGCCGAAATACGAAATCGGATCCGACGAAGCTCAGAGTGAATTCCAGCGTTTCAAGACAGCGGTGGAAAAGTCGACCTCGGAAATTCACGATCTTAAATCCCGAGCTTCCGACCAAATGGACAGCCGTGATAGTCAGTTTCTCGACGCCCACCTGCTCATGCTCAGTGATCCGGAATTTATCAGCAGTATAGAGAGTGAATTGCAGAACGCAAGCCTGAACGTGGAGTGGGTCCTTTATCAAAAAATCAAGGAACTCACCGAGAAACTTAGTGCTTCCCAGGATCAGTATTTACGGGAGCGGACAGTCGATTTTCTGGATATAGCCCGTAGAGTGCTCAACCATCTTCTGTATCGAGTACGAATTTCCTTAGTGGATCTTTCTGAAGAGGTTATCCTGGTGACTCACAACCTCCTTCCTTCGGATGCCCTCCAGTTGAACAAACGATATGTGAAGGGAATCGCCATGGACGCCGGGGGGAAGACTTCACATACGGCTATCCTTGCCCGTTCATTCGAGATACCCGCAGTACTCGGCCTTTCCGATATCGTTCAGAATGTTAATACCGGTGACGAGATTATCCTCGATGGGAATACCGGTGTTGTGATCATAGAGCCCGATGAAGCTACAAAGAACCGGTACATCAGTACCCTTCAGAAGTGGCAGAAAAGGGAAGTACAGCTTCTTTCATTGAACGAATTGCCTGCTGAGACCCAGGATGGAAAGTTTATTTTTCTCAAGGCAAATATAGAGGCTCCAGAGGAGATGGATTCTGTTATTGCCCACGGTGCGGACGGTGTGGGCCTATTCCGGTCGGAATTCCTCTTTCTTCAGCCTGATGGATATAAATCTGAAGACCGGCAGTACGAGTATTACCGGAGGGTTCTCGAAGGTATGAAGGAGAAACCGGTTACCATCCGGACCCTCGATGTAGGAGGAGACAAGATCATTCCCGATCTTCAGGGCTTTGATGAAAAAAACCCGATTCTCGGGTGGAGGGCCGTGCGGTTCTGCCTCTCCAGGAAAGATATTTTCAAGACTCAGCTTCGGGCAATGGTGCGGGCTTCGGTCCACGGCAATCTACGCATCATGTTCCCCCTTATCTCGGGTATGGAAGAGTTGGATGAGATCCTGGACCTTCTGGAAGAGGTAAAACAGGACTTGAAAAACGAGGGGATCGATTTTCCAACGGATATACCCTGCGGCATCATGATCGAGGTACCGTCGGCTGCGCTGATATCCGACATCCTCGCCAAGCGGGTGGATTTTTTTTCTATTGGAACAAACGATCTGATTCAGTATACCATTGCCGTCGACAGGGGAAATGAGAAGATTGCTTATCTCTATGAACCTTTTCATCCTGCGGTCCTCCGTCTCATCAACATGACCGTGGAGAATGCCCATGCCCATGGTATTTCTGTGGGTATGTGCGGCGAGATGGCCGGGGACCCCTATGCTTCTGTGATCCTCCTGGGCCTCGGTTTGGATGAGTTCAGCATGAGTCCCTTCGGAATTCCGGAAATAAAAAAAATTATCCGTTCAGTTGCCCTGTCTGAAGCGGAAGAACTGGTGGGTACCATTATGGATATGCGGTCCCACGAAGAGATTGAGCAATACGTCAAGAGGTGGATGAATGAACGGTTCGACCTTGTCAGTGCATAAAACGGGACTTCCAAAGGTTGTTATCGTCGGCAGACCCAATGTGGGGAAATCCACGTTATTCAACCGGATACTGAAACAGCGGCGTGCCATTACCGACCCGTTGCCCGGTGTAACCAGGGACCCTGTTGAAACTGTGGGTGATGTTTCCGGAAAAAAGGTGCTTCTCATAGACACAGGCGGCTTTAAACTGGAAACTGAAGAACTCGATGATCTGGTGGTTCAGAAGAGTATCGAGTCTATAGAAAAGGCGGACCTCATCCTCCTGGTTATGGATGTTACGGAGATAACAGGTGAGGATGAGGCATTCATAGAGTATCTTCGCAGGTGGTCGGAAAAAATCATACTGGTTATCAACAAAGTGGACAATGAGAAAAGGGACCAGGATATCTGGAATTTCGGAACCTACGGTTTCGAAATTATCGGGATATCCGCCGGCCACGGAAGAAACATGGAAGAACTCCTTGTGCGTATTGGTGAGAGATTGAAGGATCATGTCCCGGAGGACAGCCGGGAAGAATCAATTACTATCCGCCTGGCAATCATAGGTAAGCCGAATACCGGAAAGTCCACTCTGACCAATTATCTTACCCAATCGAATAACTCTATTGTTTCCAGCATGCCCGGTACAACCCGGGATGTCATCGAAGGGTTCTTTTCTTTCAAAGGGATGGCTTTCCGGGTTCTCGATACCGCCGGCATCCGGCGGAAAACGAAAGTGTCTGAAAATATTGAATACTACTCGGTTAACCGGGCGATTAAAACACTGGACCAGGCGGATATCGTGTTTCTTCTTATAGACGCAGAGGAAGGATTATCCGACCAGGACAAGAAGATTGCCTCCCTTGCGGTGAAAAGGGGGAGAGGAATCATCCTGGTCCTCAACAAATGGGATAAAATGGAGACTATCAGAAACCGTTTCGAAGCAGTCCAGGACAGAATACGGTTTCTTTTCCCTGTACTGGCTTTTGCCCCGGTTATGCCCACGTCAGCCATAAACGGGGAAGGAGTACCGGAATTGCTCGAGGCCGGGGTTACTATCTGGGACCAGCTCCATCGTGAAATAGCTACAGGAAAACTGAACCAGGCGGTGGAACGGTGGCAGCACCAGTACAGTCCTCCTATGGCGAAAAATAAGAGTTTTCGTTATAAAGCGAGGTACATGACTCAGAAGCACATCAATCCCGTGAAATTCATCCTGTTTGTAAACAAGAAGAGAGGATTTCCTCCCCAGTATCTTCAGTATATCAAGAATAATCTGCGCAAGGAGTTTGGTTACTCCAGCATTCCACTGGAAATAGAGGTACGGGAAGGGTAATCCGGCTATGTCTGTGGAAGATTTACAGGAAAAAGAGCGGGCACTCAGAGAAGAAATAGCGGAATATAATAAGGAACGGGACCGTATTAAATATGTGATCGGTAATATCGGCGGGAAGAGGTATTCAAAAGTAGATACCATTGTCAACGTTGTTTTTGTCCTTATCATCATCGTGTTGTTCATCCTGGAGGTCGCTATCCATTTCATCCCCACTTTTTTATCCCTGGAGATCGGGGTATTGCTGATTTCCGCTAAAATAATCTGGATGATACATTCTCAACAGAAAACGAACCATTTTCAGTTCTGGATTCTCAATTCTATAGAATTCAGGATGAACGAGATCATCAAGCGGGTCAAGGCCATAGAAAAGGGGCTTAAAGATCGGGATAAATAGGGTGGTTCTCCCTCATTGTTATATCCATTGATCCGATATTAATAGTGAACATGAAAACTATCAGTGTTGTATCACTCGTCATGCTGTTTTCCGCATTTTCAGCTGCTTTCGGAGATATGTATGGGAATCCGGGCAGTGCCGTCAATGCCGAACCTGTTATTCCGGAACATGTGGAAATTCGCAAAGCGTATGCCGGCCTTATTTTTGCACCTATGAATGAGGTTCTGGAATTCCCGGAAACCACGGTAGTTCAGCCGTTCACTGACAACCGCGTCAGGATACAGACAAGGAAACAGCAGGATTCTTTCTATCTTTTATTCACCAATGAAGAAGATTTCAAATTTCCCCTTTACAGCCAGGGAAGTTATATCATCAAGCGGAACATACATGACGGATCTTTCGTCCAGGTGAAGATTTTTATACGCTCGGATCCGGGAAGTTTTGTTCGAATATTTCCCCAGGGAGACCGCTCCTCAATGGACCTCTATTTGTATGGATATCCTGTGTACAGAAACGTTAATTTGCCCCTCCCTTTCGAATCAGTCCTGTCTCTGCCGGTGGCGTTTATCCTGAAAAGCACGGCCCAGAGTCTGGACTGGTCCCTAATCACATCACCTCCCTTTTTTCTTGGACAGCAACGGGTAAAAAATATGGCCGATGCTGTGAGAGCATTCCTGCCCGGACTTCCCGATCTGGAAGATGGGGCCATGGATTTCGATGGTTCCTTCCGCCTCATCGAGGACTTAAGTGATGCCGGTCCCGGTGGATTCAACTGTTCAGGATTCGCAAAATGGGTCGTTGATGGTCTGTATTATGAACAGCACGGCACTTATATGTCCATTGAGGAGCTCAAGAAAAAGCCGGTTCACATCAGGGGCAACAGGTGGAGTAACCGGTTTGAGGACGAGAGGGATCCATATTTCGGTCTGGACTGGACCCGAAACCTTGCTGCGGCTGTTCAGGGAGGAGGCCCTCCGGAAAACTGGGATATCCGTGATATTCCTTACTTTCAGTACATAGAAGACATGGGCTATCCCATGGACCACCTCCCTTTTATCCTGTATTACCTGGCCCATGAGAAACCGGGGTATTTCTACCTGGCGTCGATAAACAGCGAATACGGAAATGAGCCGATGCTGCGCCAACATTTTCATGTCGCGGTGTTTTTTCCCTATTTCGATGAAAACGGGGAATTCCATGCGGCAGTGATGGAACGGAATATGGATACTCCTGTTGATCAATTTGTACAGCGGTATCCCGATGATTATATCCATCTTGTACAGATAAAGGCTCCGAAAATATTCAATCCTCCTGAAATTCCCTTACAACGGCAACATGAACCATGAAATAAAAGGGGTGGCATTCGATGTGGATGGGACCTTATATCCCAATCTCTTCATGTATCTATACTCCATACCGTTTTTTCTCACCCACCCCGTATTTGTGTACCATTTCCGCATGGTTCGAAAAACTATCCGCACAATAAGACCCCTGGAAAATGTTCGCAACTCCCAGGCGGATCTCCTCTCACGATCAATGGGCATCTCCAGGGAACAGGCTTACAATAAAATCGACACCTGTATCTACAACAGATGGGAGCGCTGTTTCAGATACATGATCCTGTACCCATGGGTGAAAAAACTTATTTCCCTTATCAGATTAAAAGGGCTGAAAACCGGAATTCTTTCCGATTACCCGGTAGACCGTAAACTTTCTTATTTCGGACTCTCCCGGGAGTGGGATGTCGCCATGAGTTCCGAAGAATCCGGATATCTGAAACCCCATCCGGAGCCGTTTCTCCTGCTGGCAGAGCGGATGAATCTTCCCCCGGAAAAAATTCTTTATATCGGCAACAGTTACGCCCACGACATCATCGGTGCTTCCGGAGTTGGAATGAGAACTGCTCACCTGTCCTGGAAAAGGGAACGAAAGGGTGCGGATATTACTTTTCTATGGTATAAAGAGATAGAGAGGTATTTAAGCGAGAAACTATAAGAATTGACAACATGCCTTGGCTGGGATAACAATTAGAGAAAAGGTTTAAAACTGGGAGAGGAACAATGATATTCTCGATAGGCAATATCCTGACACTGGCGCTGGTTATCGTCATTCTGGCTGTTTTCAGACAGATAGATCGAAATAACCGGTCCCTGGATAAAGTAAAACGATTTTCCGATAAGATCAAGGATCAACTCGACGACTTTGTCGAGGAGAAAACCAGGGAATTAAAAAATCTTTCCATCGAACTCGATGTCCATCAGAAAGCCGCAAAAGAAGTATTTAATCATATCCGGGCGGCTGAAGAAAGACTTAAAAACAGGGCGGAGTCGATTGAACTGGTTTCAAAAAGGATAGACGGGTACGATAACTCGCTGAAGGAACTCACTTCCATGACAGGACGGGTTGATGAGAATCTAAAACGGCTGGAGGAAGAATCGGAGTTCGTCGATACCGTGGGACGAAGGCTCAAGGAAACATCCGGGCGTATCGTACAGCTGGAAAAGACCATACCGGTATTAAGGGACGAATTCGCCAGGCAGAACTCGGAGCAGCTCAAGGGCATTATGAAAGAGGTGATCCAGGAAACCGATGCAGGGATACGGACATTATCGGAAGAACTGCAGGCATCGGAAGAACGGGTAAATAACTTCGGCGATTACATAACCAGTCTGGAGGCACGTAGGGACCGTATGCAACAGGAAACCCTCGATCTCCTTAAGCAGGCGAAAAGCGTCATTATAAAAGAAGGCAACAAAGAAACGGCAGAACTGGAAAAGAAAGTCCGAACATCCTTAAGTGGTTTGAACAAGGAAATAGGAAATGCGGACACGATCCTTCAGGGCAAGCTCGAACAGTTTCAGGACTCGTTAAACGCCCTGGAACAGGAATACCAGGGAAGACTGAAGGCGGCAGCTGCTCGGGGCAGGGACCTGGAAGATGAGATATTCATTCAAATCAAATCACACATCGAAAGCAGGGCCGGTGAAGTAAAAAACGAACTGTCCAGCCTTATTTCCCAGTCTCATAGTGAAATTGAAGATTCACGAAAAGAGCTGGTGACCCTTTTCGGGGACACCCGGTCGGAGATAACCGTATGGCAGACAAAAGTACAGAAACTGTTGGATGACAGTATGAAAGCTTTTGATGCGCAATTCAGCGAAATTTCCTGTGCTATCGACAGCAAGTCAGCAGACATCGTGTCCCGGGTGGAAGGGATCAGGCAGGACCAGGAAGAAGAGTTGGATTCATTCATCCGGGAAACGCAATCTTCCATTGCGGAATTCAAATCTGCCATGAAGGAGCGTATGGACGACCTGGATGCGGCGCTGGCGGAGAAAGAACTGACCTTTCGCTCAAATCTGGATGAGGCTGAAAACCAATCCAGGATTCTCGCCGAGGATGTTTTGGGCAGGCTGGACTCCCACTCAGGAGAACTGGACAAAAAGGTTCATCAGGCAGTAGAAGAAGTGGAAAAGAGAATTACCGAATATGAGGAAAACTCTCTCTATAAGATCCGGAAGATGGAAGAGATAAACACCGATATGGACGAACTGGAGCAGAACATCAGGACCGCGCTGGGGGGGGTGGAAACTCAAATCCGGAAAGAAATGGATGCTTTTGAACTATCCAACCGGAAGCGGAGGGATACTCTCGCAGAGGAAACAGAATCTCATATCGGTAAACTCCACGCCTCGATGCGGGAGCTGGAAGAGGAAATCAACCGGCTGAAAACCGGGGCATATGACAATGTGTCGGAAAAGTTGAAGGTATTCGAAGATGATTTCTTTGCAGATTTGAGGGTGCGAAATGATGATATGCAGACGAAAATCGTTGAGTGGAAGTCACAAATTCAAACGCAGCTGGAAAATCTCAGGAACGAATTCGAAAAAGAGCGTACTGCGGTAGAGAAAAGCTACAGTGAAGAACTCAAGGGTGTGTTAAGCGAGTTCCAGACGAGGACCTTTGATCAGGTTGAAAAATTCGAGGGTCAGGTAAGCAGTTTTCAGGATGGAATAGAACAGCGGATGACCCTGGCGGAAAAATCGTTCGCCGTGTTCGAGGAAACCACGGAAAAAGACCTGGAAGAAGCAAAAAACAACGCAAAAATCCAGTTCGAAAAGGAATTCGCTTCTCATTCAACCTCCCTGAATGACCGGATGATAAAATTCGAACGTAACGTGGAAACGAGTCTTAAATCTCTCGAGGAAGAGATTGGCAACAGCAGAAAGGATTTTTTCTCAGGGCTGGAATCCGCCAAGTCAGATGTTACCGTATGGCAGGCAAAGGTCCTGCAGCAGATGAAAGAGGCGGAGGCGGATGTAGGTGAGAAGTTTACCAGTCTGAAAACCGACGTAACAGCCACTATCGGAGAAATAAAGGATGAATTCTCTGCGCAAAGAGACGACCTGATACTCCAGACCCGGGAGGAAAGGAACGGTCTCAAAAACGAACTTATTTCTTTAGGTGATCAGGTCCACTCGTTGAACGAAGATCTTAAGGAAAAAACGGAATCCGTTCTCCAGCAGTTTGCACAGGACAGGGATACCTTTATCCTTGACTTCCAGAGGCGGACAAGGGAACTCCAGACCGAAATTGACGAGCGGATCAAGGATTTCCGGGCGAGCGTAAAAGACACCCGGGAGAAGATAGATTCTGTTCAGAACAAACTGTATGGAAAGATCGAGGAAAACCAGAAAATCCTTACGGTAAATCTCCAGGAAATCGATAAGAAGCAGAAGAGTTTCCTTCACCAGACCAAGCTTTTTGACAGGGCGGATTCACTCAAAGAGGGCCTGTCCCAGAATATCGAGGATCTTAAAAGCGAGATTACCCTCGTGGAAACCCAAACAAAGGAGATCAAAGAAGCGGAGAGGAAATTCCTGAAGATAAAAAAACTGGGAGAAGAGGTTTCTGCCAAACTTACCAGATTTATGAGTGAAAAGCGGCAGATCGAGGTCATGGAGGGGGATTTTAAGAAACTGATCAATCTTTCCCAGGCAATCGATGTTAAGCTGGACCAGGTTACCGGGAGTCATGATGATCTTCAGAGAATCCAGGCGGAAATAAGGAACCTGGAAGAACTGGAAGTGACTGTACACCAACAGTATGACCGCCTGGAAGGTAAGAGGAAGATTGTTGATGCTACGATAGCAGGTGTGGAGAAAAATTTCGAGAATCTCCACAGTCTGGAAGAAGCGATTAAAAAATTCGAAAAAGAGTTGGGATCGATTCCTGCAAAACTAAACGAAACCACCCTCCAAATTGATAAACTGGCCTTGAATAAAGACAAAGCCGAGGCAACAATGAACATGCTGGGTAATATCGATAGTCTATTATCGGAACTGGAAAAACGTCTGGAAAAGACACAGAAAGCAAGGGAATGGTTGGCGAAAACAGAAACCCGGTTGCAGGACGTAGGGAAGCAGGCGGAGGAGCAGGTCAGGCTCCTGGGTTCACTGCTGAAAGACGGAAACAAGGGGCAGAAGAAAGAGAAAGGGGCTCCTTCCATGGGAGCCCGGGACATGGTGACGAAACTTGCACATCAGGGGTGGTCCGTCAAGGAAATTGCCCAGGCAACCAAGTTGAGCCAGGGCGAGGTGGAACTCATCCTGGAACTGATGCCTAAATAAGAATTTTCGGATGTGCTGTACCGGGATTGAACATATCGGCAGAACGAGGCATCTGCTCCCATTGTTCTACCTGTTCACCCGTTCAAGGTACGATTTCGTGAACACGTAATCCGGGATTTCAGCTACCGAGGCCTTCTTCATGGTCAGTCACCTGGGTTTTTTCACATCTATCAGTTCGACTATGGCCACGACGTGTTCTCCCTGTTTTGTAATCTACCGGAGTATACCGTTCAGTATGCAAACTATTCAGAAAAAATGGTATGTAGTTTGCTTTTCCCATGAGAAATGGCATATTAATACCATGAAGGTGAATAAGACCAACGGCGCAGTCGCAGTGCTGGGTGCAAGCAACAAACCGGAGAGGTACTCCAATAAAGCGGTGAGACTGTTGAAGGAAAACGGGTATCATGTTGTGCCGGTCAACCCTAAGCTGGAGGAGATCGAAGGCTTCGAAGTGGTTCCTGACCTGGAAAGTATAGAGGAGAATATCCACACACTTTCACTCTACGTGAATCCGGACATCCTGAACGGGTATATACCGGGTATCCTGAAGCTCAAACCGGGCCGGGTTATTATGAATCCCGGTACAGAATCGGAGGATGTACAAAAGCGGTTGGAGGACAACGGCATATCAGTTCTCAAAGCATGTACACTGGTTCTCCTGCGGACAGGGCAGTTTGAAAAAGCATTCTCAGACTGATTTTTATGAAAATAACTGATATTCCTTGAAAACCGGGTTCTATGGGTATACATTATGGACATGATAAACAGGAAAGGAGTAAGAAGATGAAAAAAATAGTACTTGGAGCGGGTATTATTGCAGTGTTCCTTTTCGTCCTTATGGCGTGTGCTTCCGGACCGGATGAGAAGCCGCCTTCGGACATTCCCCGGTTCTATCTCAACCCTCCCCAGGCGGATGACTCCATTTATGGCGTGGGATCGGCAAAGATGTCAAAACTGGATACCTCCAGGAAGATGGCAATTGCCCGGGCCAGGGAAGATATAGCTTTTCAGGTGAGCGCAACGATTAAATCGGCTATCACGGACTATGCTCAGGAAGCGGGTGTGGACGGCAATAATCAGGTAATTGCCTTCGTGGAGACCATCTCCAAACAGATAACCAACACGAAACTGAACGGCGTAAGGACTGAAGACGTTTACGTAGCAAAGGACGGTACGGTGTTCGCCCTGGTATATTACCCGATCAATGAATTCATCATGGATGCTGAAAACGAATTCGCCAGAAACGAGGACGCTGCCTTTGCGGAATTCAAAGCCCAGGAAGCTGCAAAAAGGCTGGAATACGAACTGGAGAACAATCCGCCTACATCAAAACCGGTAACAAAATAAGAATAGTTCTCTTCTTTTCATGTGAAAAGTGTGGTACGGTGTAACAGCCGTACCATTTTTTTTGAATTAAACGCGATGAAAATTAACCTATTTATCATTACTGTGGGACTATTCATTGTTGTACTGACACTTGTTTCCTGTAAAACGGTTACCACCGTTGAAACCCGGCCGGAAGAAGAATATCTCAACCGGTTTTTCGGTAATCTGCAGGCGTTAGACGAGGGGGCCGTGTTCTTAAGTGCTTCTACCCGGAAGACAGACCGGGGGGAAGAGTATGATCAGTGTCTCATTCACGGGGCAGAACAGGCGGCGCGGTATGTTGGCGTGGAAGCCGAAGGTGTGCTGATGATGGAAAAACAGGGGGGAAGAATAGGCTATTTTGATTCCTTTTCCGTGGATGTCGACCAGGCCATGGTAGAATCACTCCTGGAAGATCTGGAGGTGCTCGATTTCTATCAGGATGACCGGGGCAGCTATATGCTTTCGGTTCTTCCCGATCAACCGGGCCCGGACCTGGGGGGCCGTGTGGGTCAGAACGGCCGGGAACCATCCTGGGTCTCAACGCCCCCCCGGTTTGAAGGGTATTATACCGGTGTAGGTGTTGTACAGCGGAGCAGGAAAGTGCCGGACTCCCTGGACCGGGCGGATCTGGCAGCCCTGGGTGACATTCTCTCCCAAATTTCTGTAAAGGTACAGACCGGAAGTCTCACCGGTACAGGCAGGTTGGGCACGTCATCCCGGACCCGTTCCAGGATAGAAGTAGGGGGCAGAATAGAAGGGTTCCTGGTTATCTCCCGCTGGATACATGATGGGTTTTATTATTCCCTTGGGGTATGTCCGGAACAGGGTCAGGAGGTCCGCTGAGATGAGATATGTACCCGGATCATTCCTTTTCCTTGTTATCCCGATCTGGTTTTTTTCCTGCGCAACCGCGCCGGATCCGGCGGATGGGCTACCGGAGTGGATACATACGTTTCCCTCGGAGGAAGGGTTCTATGTCGGTATCGGCAATGCAGGACCGGAAAAAGGGGAGGATGGAAGGATCATCGCCCGGGAAAATGCTCTGACGGAAATAGCAGCACAGATAGCGACCACCCTTAAGGGGCAGATCATCATCGAAGAATATGAAGACTCCCTGGGGGCCAGATATGAAAGAGTTTCCAGGGTGATGGAAGAACAGGTGGCTATAACCCTGGAAGAAGCTGAACAGGTGGATTCCTTCTATTCAGAAGACCGGGGATACTGGGTCTATTACAGAATTTCTGAAGAAACAATAGATGCGATGAAGAGCCGCCTTGAACGAGAGATTCTATCAGACATACAGGCAATCCAGGGCAACACCGGTGCAACAATGATAGAGAACATCGCTGTTCTCCTTAAGAGCCGGGAGCGTATCCTTTCTTCCCCGTTTGCAGGTATCCTGGGATACATAGAGGGTGGGGAAAGGCGTTCACTTCTGGATTTCGTGGAACGGGAAACCCGAGCCATTCTTCAGGGGACGGCTGTCTCCCTGGAAAGCCCTGATGAAGTTGAAGGATATGCCCGGACCCTTTCATTCGGGATCGAGGTTGAATCAGGAATTGAAACAGAAACAGGTGCCCTCCCTCTTATTCTTTCGGTTGTCTCGGAAAGAGGAGAGGAAAGTGCCCGTATCGTGACCGATAGGACCGGCAGGGCTTCGGGAGTGATCAGCCTGCCCCCTTTCTCAGAAGGGACCGGGCTGGTGAGCCTTTCTCTGGACAGGGAGGGCCTGGGAATCCCCCTGGATTTTCCAGGCATACTGCTGCCGGAGGTTTCCCGGTCCATACGGTTCCTCCCCCGGGCTGTCAGGCTGGCCCTGGATGCGGAAGAAGCGCCGGCGGCCAGGGAATACCGGGAGAGACTTTCCACGTATCTCACGGGTGTCCTCCCGGAAGTCCAGATCGAACCGGATACATCCACCCGGAATATTCCATTAGTACGGATCACTCTCTATTTCCGGTATGCTCCGAATAACGATCTCGGCCTGGTTTTCGCCTATCTCCGGACAGTGTTTTCTGTCGAATTCGAAGGGACGGTGAGCTACTCCATTGAGACCGGGGAAGTTAAAGAGGGAGGTCTTGACATAAGGCAGGCCCGGGTACGGGTTTTCGATAAGATGATGGACCACCTGGAAACAGAGCAGAACATAAGAAAGAATCTATCTAAGGTATTGTCCGGTGAACCAGGACCAGGTTAAGGAAAAGCTTCTTCTTCTGGAAGGCGATATAGAGGATTTTGACCTTATCTTCTCCGGAAAAAAAAGCAGGAAAGTGGACGGCCTGTATCATCCGGAAGAAAAAGAGATCATCATTCATAACCGGAATATGTCAAGCGATAACGCGATTATCTATACAGCCATCCACGAGTTCGCCCATCATCTTCAGTTTACCCGTTCAACTGTACCTATTTCTGTCAGGGCGCATACCGCCCAATTCTGGGAAACCTTTCACTCTATGCTGAGAAAAGCGGAAAGCATCGGTGTTTACATGAGCCCTTTCGGATCCGACCATGACTTTCTCGAACTTACCCGAAAGATACGGGAGGAGTTTATCGGAGAAAACGGAAAACTGATGAAGAAATTCGGCGGGCTTTTAAAAAAAGCACTGGAACTGTGCGAAAAGCACAAGGTTAGTTTTGAAGATTATGTAGACAGGGCACTTCAGCTGCACCGGATAGAGGCGAAGAACATACTGACCATTACTGCAATGAACCTGAATCCTGACATTGGATACGAGAACATGAAAACCGTTTCCCGCATACGGGAACCCGCACGAAGGGAAGAAGCGGTTCAGAGTTTTCTCGACGGTCACTCACCGGACATGGTGAAATCCCGGTTCCTGGGGAAGCCCCGGCAAGAGCAGCAGGAGGAACCGATTATCCTGCTGGAAAGGGAAAAAAGGCGTATCCAGCGGTCAATTGCTACACTCCGGAGCAGGCTGGATGAAGTAGAGTCGAGAATCGATGGGCTGAAAAGTGAAGGTTGACAAACCTTAACTCCTTGAATGAGAATGGAGATCGAAATGAGTCATAAGATAAGTCAATCTGCAGTGCGCATAGACTCAGACGACAAGTGCAGGGGAACCGCCCGGTACATCGGTGATATTACCTTCGACCACATACTCTACGGCCGCACTGTACGGTCTACACGGGCCCGGGCGAAAATTCGCACCATTACCTTTCCTGATATGCCTGAGGGCTATTACATTATCGATGCATCGGACATTCCGGGGAAAAACTGTGTGAAGATGATCCAGGAAGATTTTCCAGTATTTGCTTCGGACAGGGTGGAATACATCGGAGAACCTGTTCTCCTTGTCGCAGGTGAAGACCGGGAAGAGATCGACCGGATCATCAGCGGAATAGAAATAGACTATGAGGATCTTTCTCCGGTTACTTCGATAATGGAGGCCGAGAGCCGGGATGATGCTCTCTTTATCGAATACCATGTTCACAAGGGGGAACCCGCCACTGCGTTTGAACAGGCGGATAAGATCATTGAGGCAACCTACGAAACAGGGTGCCAGGAGCATATCTACCTGGAAACACAGGGAATGACGGGCCTGTTCAGGGATGGAAGGATAACGGTCTACGGGTCCCTACAGTGCCCCTATTACGTGAAACCTGCCCTGGTGCATGCCTTCGGATGGGAGGAAGAACGCTTCAGAGTCGTTCAGACTACCACAGGGGGTGCCTTCGGGGGAAAAGAGGAGTTTCCTTCTCTTGTGGCAATACACGCAGCCGTGGCTGCCTTCAAGACGGGAAAACCGGTAAAGATTATTTACGACCGGGATGAAGACATAACGGCAAGTACGAAGCGGCATCCTTCGGTTATACAGTTCAGGACCGGTTTTGACACATCCGGCAGGATTTCCTGCATGGATATCCGGGTGACCCTGGACGGCGGTGCATACGAAGGGCTCACCAGTGTGGTCCTCCAGAGGGCAATGTTTGCCGTTACCGGGGTGTATGAAATACCCAATCTTACGGTGCACGGCAGGGCTTTCCGGACGAACACGGTACCCGCCGGGGCATTCCGGGGATTCGGTGCGCCCCAGGCATTTTTTGCTGTCGAAATGCACATGAATCACCTTGCAGGATACAGGGGGGTGGATCCCCTGGATTTCAAGCGGTCGTACCTGTATAAAAAAGGTTCGAAAACATCGACGGGGGGCACCATTCATCATCCGGTCTTTCTCCCGGAGATGATTGACCGGTTGATCTCGAAAACCGGTTACAGGAAAAAAATCCGGAAAACTAGAACGTCCGTCAGCGGGTACCGGTACGGAATCGGATGTTCTCTCTTTCTCCACGGCTGTGGTTTTACCGGCAGTGGGGAGAAGGACAAGATAAAAGGAAAGGTGAAGCTCCGGGGAAGTCCTGACGGTACCGTGGAGATCCTGGTTGCAAATGTAGAGATGGGGCAGGGACCGAGCACAACCCTTCGTAAAATTGCGGCACAGGCGATGGGTCTTCCTCTGGACAGGATTGTGTATCAGAATCCCGATACCGACAGGGTCCCTGATTCCGGCCCTACGGTCGCCTCCCGAACCGCCATGGTGGTGGGATACATGGTGCTGGAGGGTGCGGAGAGACTTAAGGGAACCTGGAACGGAAAGGAAGAAAAGACGGTAGAAGTCCGGTATCACCATCCCGATTTCGTATCCTGGGACCAGGAACAGCTGTCCGGAGATGCCTATCCCGCCTATTCCTGGGGCGTGAATATTGCAGAGGTGAGGGTTGACGTACTCACAGGTGAAATCAGGGTGGATCGCATCCATGGTATCTATGATATCGGAACGGTTCTGGACGAGCTTATAGCCAGGGGACAGATGGAAGGGGGCATTGCCCAGGGGGCGGGCTGGGCGACCATCGAAGTGATGGAACAGGAAAAGGGCAGACTGAAACAGTGTTCCATGACGGATTACGTGATACCCACTGCATTGGATGTACCTTCCATATCGGTAGAGTTCCTGGAAAACCGCCCCTATGAATTGGGACCCTTCGGTGCAAAAGGTGCCGGTGAGATACCCTTAGTCGGTGCTCCTCCCGCGGTTGCTGCGGCTGTCGAACATGCTCTCGGCACTCCTGTATATCGAATACCGATAAAGCCGGAGCATATCATACAAGGTTTACACGATGAAGATTGAATTTACCCTTAACGGCTGTCCGGTCTCTCTCTCCGCAGATCCCCTTCGGCGCCTTCTCGATGTGCTGAGAGAAGATTTCGGGTTGACCGGTGTGAAAGAGGGATGCGGTGAAGGGGAATGCGGAGCCTGCTCTGTTCTCCTAGGGGATGACTTGATCCCTTCCTGTCTGGTTCCTGTGGGAAATGTTCAGGGAGCCGAGATTACCACTATAGAAGGGTTTCAAAAGACCCATCGCTACCGGGTTTTAAGCCGGACGTTTGCAGAAGCCGGGGCTGTACAGTGCGGTTTCTGTACTCCCGGAATCGTTATGGCTTCTGAAGCTTTGCTGCGGAAGAATACCAGTCCGACAGAAGAAGAGATCCGGGAATCCCTCTCGGGGAACCTGTGCAGATGTACCGGTTACTCCATGATCGTGGATGGTGTAGTAAGAGCATCGAAAGTTCTTTCAGAGGACGGTACTTATGGAAACGTATAATCCCGTCACCCTGGAAGATGCCCTTGTGTTAAGGGAGTGTTACGGGCCGATCCCCCTGGCCGGTGGTACTGACCTGATGGTGCAGCACAGGAGGTCATCCGGCCTTACGCCGCATTTTGGAAAGGCTGTGCTCCTTCTGGGAGGCATAGAGGAGCTCAAGAGTGTTGATGTACACAACGGTGAACTCTCTGTCGGGAGCTGTGTTACCCTTGCCCGGATACTCTCCTTTGATGCATGTCCCCCTGTATTAAGACAGGCTATTATTCTCCTTGCGTCTCCTGGAATACGAAACCTGGCAACCCTGGGAGGTAATATCTGCAATGCCTCCCCCGCAGGAGACACCCTTCCGGTGCTCTACGCCCTGGATGCCCGGCTGGAGATAAGCTCTATAGAAAAGCGGTACCAACTGGCCATCGATGATTTTATTCTGGGACCGGGGAAAACCCGTTTGAGTAAAGGCGAACTGGTTACCAGGGTTATCATTCCGGAATCGAATTTTTCTACCACCCTGTACCGGAAAGTAGGAACCAGGAGGGCGAATGCCCTTTCAAAGGCAGCCTTCATCGGGCTGGGGGACGTGGAAAACGGTTCGATACGGGATTTCCGTATCGCATTCGGGGCTGTTGCTCCCACAGTCGTACGGGACAGGAAGTTTGAGCGCCGCTTCCTGGGCGGGCCTGTGGGTGCCCTCTCTCGTCACCTGAAGGAGATAACCCGCCATTACACCGGTTTAATCCGTCCTATCGATGACCAGCGGTCAGACAAAGTTTACAGAAAAACCGTGTGCCTCCGCCTGTTGTCCCGTTTTATTCGTACCCTGGCTGAAGGAGAAGAAAATGGGTAATCCCGGGGATTTCAGCCTCCTGATTGTAGACGATGATGTTCTTACCCTCACGAGTATTCAGAAAGACCTGGAGGAGGAAGGCTACTGCGTAACAATCTGCCGAAGCGGTGTGGAAACGATGGAGCTGCTTAAGGAACAGCCTTACGACCTGGTTATTACCGATCTTCTGATCGACGAGATCGGAGGGCTGGATATCCTCAAGTGGGTGAAGAGAGAGAATCCCGAAACCGTGGTAATGATCCTTTCCGGTCATGAAGATCCCACCCTGGTCATCGATGCCCTGCGTCTCGAGGCCGACGAATTCGTCACCAAACCATATGACCCCGGGGAGTTTATTTTTCGGGTCCGGAACTGCATAATCAAAGTTGAAACCTTCCGGGCAATCAGGAAAGCTGAACAGGAATACCGCCGTTTGGCATCTGCAGTGGAGCAGCTCGCGGAGATCATCATCATTACCTCCTGTGACGGTACCGTCATCTATGCGAACGATGCGATTTTCACAGTAACCGGTCACAGCAAGGAATTGATCATTGGAAAGAATCTAAAAGAGGCGGGTTTCCGGATTTCGGGAATGAACAGTTCGACCGAGGACCTGTGGAGGACGGTGGAATCCGGCAAAGTATGGAAATGAGTAATTGCCTACCGGAAAAGAGAGGGGGGAACCTGCGAAACAGAAGCAACGATTACCCCGGTATTTGACCGTGACGGCAGGATCATTAATTTCGTTTCCGTGGAGCGGGATGTGACCCATGAACGGGAGCTGGAACGGCAGGTGCGGCAGTCGAGAAAGATGGAAGCAATAGGGACACTGGCCGGTGGAATTGCCCATGATTTCAACAATATCCTGGGAGCAATCATAGGGTATACGGAGATGTCCCTGGAAAATGTTCCTATAGGGAGCTATCTTCACAACAATCTTAAGCAGATTCTCAAAGCTTCCAGCCGGGCTGCTAACCTGGTAAGCCAGATCCTTGCCTTCAGCAGATCCAAAAAACAGGAGAAAAAGCCGATTCAAATCAGCCTGATTATCAAGGAAGTCCTTAAAATGCTCCGCTCCACAATCCCCAGCTCCATTGATATCCGCCAGAGTATCGAGGGAGCCGATGTGTATGTCATGACGGAACCTACAGAAATCCATCAGATCCTCATCAATCTCTGTACCAATGCCGCCCAGGCCATTGGGAATGAAAGCGGTGTTGTAGAGGTATCCACCGAAATGGTAGAGGTCGACCGTGCCGAACAATCCATGGTAATCCCTTCCAAGGATCTGAAAAGCGGGTCCTACTACCATATTCAGGTCAAAGACAACGGGGAGGGTATGGAAGAGTGGGTCCAGGAGAGGATTTTTGATCCCTTTTTCACTACAAAAAGGGTGGGGCAGGGTACCGGTCTTGGTCTGTCCATGGTCCACGGGATCGTGAAGGAACATGAAGGCGATATCTACGTGGTGAGCGAAAAAGGTAAAGGAACCCAGATGCATGTTCTCCTGCCCTTAGCGGAAC
This sequence comes from Spirochaetota bacterium, assembly GCA_024274705.1. GTDB lineage: Bacteria > Spirochaetota > Spirochaetia > SPDA01 > JAJSAL01 > JAJSAL01. The sequence goes on along the minus strand of JAJSAL010000189.1, from coordinate 1,198 downwards.
AGACCCTTTCCGAAGAGAGAAAAAAGATACCGAAAATCAAGGGCGGGAAAGGACGGATCCTCGTTGTAGATGACGAGGAGAGCCTTGTCCTGGTTCAGAAAGAGATGCTGGAAAGCCTTGGCTATGAAGTGGTTGCAGAGACCAGCAGCCCGGATGCGCTCCTCCTCTTTCAGCGGGCACCTCAATTCGACTTGGTGATAACCGATCAGATAATGCCCAATGTAAACGGCATAAAACTTGCCGAAGAAATCCTGCGTATCAACCCGTCTATTCCGATTATTCTCACAACCGGATACACCGATTCCCTTACCGAAGAGGAGGTGATGAGCCGGGGAATACGGAAATTGATCTACAAACCCATTCGTAAACGGGATTTGGCCATCAATGTCTGCGACCTGCTGGAGAAATGATGAAAACAGCGGGGTGTCAAGCATCAATGATGCCTGCCTTCAGGTACAGAGACCAGATCTTCGATCGTCTCTTCTTCCCATTCAATTCTATTGTATCTCTCTCCATGTTCAGGGGTCACCGCTTTTCCCAGTTCAAGCCGGTTCAATGTGCTTTTCCCTGCAGCATAGGCATTCTCTTCTTAGTTGCAGGCGGTTGCAAGAAGTGGTCTTTTCTCCATTCATAATGTTCGTTCAAATCTTCATATCCCTGGCACAACCCGAAAACCCGCTGCGTAAGAAGAGAAGAAAAGTGATGAAGTGTTTTGTTCGGATTTCGTTAATCAATGAAACAAGATGGAAAACCGTTGGACGATTTTATACTTTCGGTCTGTTTCGCTAAGGAGTATCACCTCTTTATGGCTGAAATTGATGTCCCCATCTTTCGGTACAATCGTTTTTTTCTTAAATTGGTCTTGAAATTACGGGTCCTGCTGTATACACTCTGTTATCATAGAGGGCCTTCCTTTCTCTGGTGTATTTTGTTTGTCTGAAATACTTTATCAGAGATCCGAACCTCTTATCATTTATATTGGTGAGAAATGCGGGATAGTTGTAGCATAAAATCGATAAAGAAAGAATAAAAATAAAGGCAAGCAAAAAAATATTATATCTTACTTTCCGCAAGTAGAAATTCCATTTTTGTCTATTTTAACAGGTAAAGTCATTTCTGCTCTTCAATATGTTTTACCGTCAACTTTCTCATTTTTTCAATAATATCTGTTAGGTTTCTCATATTCTGGATGCATTCC
>JAJSAL010000188.1 GCA_024274705.1 Spirochaetota bacterium | reverse complement strand
CGAATATGCCGAGGAGATATGGATGATATGACCCGCATAACCGAAGACACCATCGAACAGACCACCCTGGAGTGGCTGGAGAATCCCGGCTACGAGCTTGCCTATGGTCCCGACATCGCTTTCGACGGGCCGTCTACTGAATGCGAGAAGGGGAAGCGAATTACACCGACGTTGTGTTCGTCGAATCGTTTTGTAACAATGCGCGGCCAATGATCCTGGGACATGTCCCTGTGAACGGTGTTCACCAAGTTGATGGAATATTCAAGTGGAGGCAATAGCAATACCGGTGAAATGGAATAAAGAATTGAGAGAATGCCGTCTTCGCTGACATGGATAGACCACGATCCGGCCATCATGGACGCCGTCCTGGCCTTAAAGCGTGGATTCTGGAATCATGACCGATTCTGCCGGGGCGTACTGGATGTTCAGGAAACCATGGTCTGCGACCGCCTGTACGAGATGACCTCCGGTATTCCCGTCCTCCAGGTCCCGGACGGCGCGAGCCATGGACGGCGAGCGTCAAAACGTCACAACGGGCGACTGGGCCCCTGTGTACGGGGAACTCCTCAGCTTTGATGACACCGAGTCCCGACTGCCCGCCATAGACCTCTTGGAAGGCTTCCATCCGGACGGTTCGAGTCTCTACAGACGGGTTCCCGTGCCGGTTAATACTATGAAGGCCATCGTCCTGGCATGGAACGGAGCTCATTCCAACAGGTATCTGGTCGAAATAGAGCTGATGGCTCAAAGTTCAGAAAAACGATTGACAGCAACTGTCACTAACTGTAAAATAATTGATCGTTATGATGTGTTATAAAAAACTCTTGTTGTTCGGCCGGAGAGGTGTTCCTGATGGATGAAAAACCAGGTGATGTCCTGACCATAGAAGAGCTCTCCATTTACCTGAAGATTCCGAAATCCACGCTCTATAAACTCGTCAGGGAAGGTAAGGTTCCGGCCCAGAAGGTGGGGCGGCACTGGCGTTTCCGGAAGAAGTCCATCGACCGGTGGCTGGATGAAACGCGAGTTGAAGAGCCGGACACAAAGGGAAAACAGTAATGGCAGAGCCACTCGCGGATCAGGTCATGCGGAAGATCAAACAGGCAGATGAATTATATCACCGGCTCATGCTGGTTGTGGCTCCGGCAGGAGCGGGGAAAAGAGGAACCGGTACAGAGCAATTACAGATTACGTAGACGCCAGTTACAACAAGATTATTGGCCAACCGGTTATTATGATAGGAGATGCAGATAAATGGTTGATCAAATGATCCCCGAGTCGCCGTTTCTCAGAAAGTGTGGTTTGAACAGGCAGTAACAAGGACAGGAGGAGAGACATGGCAGACTGGAAATGGAACGGTTCGCGGTGGTGGAAATTTGATTTTCACACCCATACGCCAGCCTCGGACGATTACGGTAAGGGCCCTGATCAGACAACTCTCAAGCAACGTACGCCCAGAGAGTGGCTGCTCGACTACATGCGTGCCGGTATTGATTGTGTCGCTATAACCGACCACAACACCGGCGAGTGGGTCGATCGACTCAAAACAGCGCTTGGCGAACTCGAATCGGATCAACCTGATGAGTTCAGGCATCTTTATCTGTTCCCCGGCATAGAAATCTCTGTCAACGGTGGAATTCATGTGCTCGCCATTCTTGATCCTTCGAAGAACACTTCGGACCTTGATGCCCTTCGCGGTGCTGTGGAATATCAAGGAACTCCTGGACAAAGCAATGGTGTTACACGCAAGTCTTTTATTGAGGTAGTTGATGCGATCGCTTCAGTGGGCGGCATTACTATTTCCGCCCATGTGGATGAGGATAACGGGCTCTTTCATGTGCAAGGGACGACGTTGCAGCAGGCATTGGATTGTGAAGACATCTTCGCCATGGAACTAATGAACCGAACGTATGCGAAGCCGCAGTTATACATCGGCAAACGGCTGTCCTGGACCGAAATCCTCGGGTCGGACAGCCACCATCCTTCCGGCAACGCGGGACAGCGATATCCCGGTAGCCACTTCACATGGGTTAAAATGGGAACCCCCGGCATCGAGGGGTTACGGCTCGCTCTGCTCGATGGCCCCCTCTCGATTTGCCGATCCGATCAGGTGGCTGAAGACCCGAACGAGCACGCTCCGCTGGTATTGGAATCCTTAGAGATTTCGCAAGCACGCTATTTAGGTCGCTCCGAACCCTTCGTTATCGAGCTCAACCCCTGGTTCAATGCCATTATCGGTGGCAGGGGCACGGGAAAGTCAACTGTCGTTGAGTTCCTTCGAATAGCCCTCCGCCGGGAGGATGAACTGCCGGACGATTTGAAACCGGAGTTTGAGAAATACGGGCGGGTTTACCCGGATAGGGAAGACGGTGGTTTGCTGACAGACAACGCCGTGATCAGGGCCATTTATCGTAAGAACGGTTCCCGTTTTCGTGTCCAGTGGAATCCTCCCGGAGACATAGAACCTATTCAACAAGAGATCGATGGCGGCTGGCAACTCGCGGAAGGCGACATTCGGCAACGGTTTCCGGTGAGGATTTACAGCCAGAAGCAGATATTCCAGCTCGCTAAAACGCCGCTTGCCTTACTTAGGGTTGTCGACGAAGCTCCGGAGGTTAATCACCGTTCCTGGAGCGAAAAATGGAACAGGGAGGAAGGGCAATTCCTTTCACTGCGAGCCAAGGCAAGGGAGATAGAAGTTGGCCTTGCCGAAGAACCGCGTCTTCGGGGAGAACTCGACGACGTAAAAAGAAAATTGGCCATCTTCGAAGAAGCGGGACATGCCGATATCCTCAAAACCTTCCAGAAACGGAGTCGCCAGCAACGGGAAGTTGAAGCGTGGGAGGAAGGCTGGATTGGCACAGGGGAGCAGTTGCGTGAAGTCGCGGATGATATTGTCCCGGACCTCCTGGATGAAACCACCTTCGTTCCGGATTCACCGGAAGATTCTGAATTGCGCGAGCATGCCGCCAAGGTGCGCGACAGCTTGAATGAAATACGCAAAGAGGTTGAGGCTCTGGCGTCGCGAACGGATGGAATCGTCACCGAGTGGCGGAAGAAGAGGGACGAGTCTTCCTGGAAACAGAGCGTGGATGCCGCCGTTAGGAATTATCAGGAATTACGGAAGAAACTGGAGCGGGAAGGAGCAGGCGATCCTGCGGCATACGGCGAACTGGTACAGCGCCGTCAGTCCATCGAGCAACGACTGAAAGAACTGGATGAACGCAAGAAACAAATTGAGGAAATAAAAAAACAGGCGGAAACACAGATGCTGCGACTGCTGAAAATCCGCCGGGAACTGACCGAATCGCGTCGGAAATTCCTTAATGGCATTCTTAGTGAGAACCGGTATGTCAGAATACGGGTTGTCCCGTATGGAGCCAAAGAAACGGTCGAAAGGGAGTTTCGCCGGTTGCTTCAAAGAGAAGACGGAGGTTTTGAAAAAGACATTGGGTCGCCTGGTGGCGAAGGATTGCTCAGCACACTCTGTGGAAATGGTGACGGCAGCGAGGAAATTGAGCAGAATCTGGCAAATATCAAAGACAAGGTCAGAAAGATTGCGTCGGGACAAATCGACGAGGGAGCAGTTGCAGACAGACGCTTCGCGACTCATATCGGCAAGCTTCCGCCCGAGGTTATTGACCGCCTCGACTTGTGGTTCCCGGAAGATTCCCTTGATGTCCAGTACAGCACATCGGGTGATGGACAGAATTTCCGCTTGATTCAGGAAGGGTCGCCTGGTCAGAAGACGGCAGCATTACTGGCTTTTCTACTTTCCTACGGAGAGGAACCATTGATTCTGGACCAGCCGGAGGACGACCTGGACAACCACTTGATCTATGATCTGATCGTCACTCAGTTGCGGGAGGTCAAACGCCATCGGCAGGTTATCGTGGTCACGCACAATGCGAACATCGTCGTCAACGGTGATGCGGAATTAGTTGTTGCCCTTGAGGCTCGCGGTGGTGAAACGCAGAAAGAGTGCGAAGGCAGCTTGCAGGAAAAGCCGGTGCGGGAGACCATCTGCGCGGTAATGGAAGGTGGGCGCAAGGCTTTTGAAGATCGCTATCGCCGTATTGCATTGGAGGGACGACATGTTTGATACCCCGGAAGAACTGTTGAAAAAAATACGCCTCGGAGAAGATTCTTCTCTGGAACTCAAGTCGGTTCGCTTTAAAGGACACCGGGTTGCCGAGCCTAAGCGAGCCGATTTGGCCGATGAAATAGGGGCGATTGCCAATACTCATGACGGTGTGCTTGTTCTGGGTGTGGATGATAAGACACGCGACATTGAGGGTATTCCTTTGGACCGCCTTGAAGCCATCGAACGCTATGTGTATGAAATCTGCAACGAGAGCATTAAGCCCCCGGTTCTGTTCCGGTCGTTTCGTATGCAACTTCCAGACAAAACCGGTGTTTTGCAACCGGTGCTCAAAGTGGATGTCCCTCGCAGCCTGTTTGTCCATGAAAGCCCAGGCGGCTACTTTCATCGCCAGGGGTCATCAAAACGAAAAATGCCGCCGGACTATCTTGCCCGCCTGTTTCAACAGCGTAGTCAGGCCCGGTTGATTCGGTTTGAAGAACAGCCGGTTCCTCAATCAAGCATAAGCGATCTGCCCGAGGACTTGTGGCGAAAGTATACTGCCCGTTCCGATGAACCTTCCGAGGTTGTTCTGCTGAAACGGAATCTACTGGTAAAAGAGGAAAGCGGCGTCCTTCGCGCGTCGGTAGCCGGCGTATTGCTTTGTTGTGAGCATCCGGAGCGATTCTTGCCAAATGCATTTGTCGAGGCCGTGCGCTATCGGGGAATAAAGCAAGACTCCAATTACCAGACTGATGCACAGAAGATTCGCGGGCCACTGGATCAGCAGATCAACCAGGTTATGGCCTTCCTGAAGAGGAATCAAACTATCATGGCCACCAAGGAACCGCATCGGATTGAAAAACCGCAGTTTAGCGAACGGGCTGTTTTTGAAGCCGTAGTCAATGCTGTGGTGCATCGCGATTACTCCATCTTTGGATCAAAGATCCGGTTATTCATGTTTGATGATCGGCTGGAAATATACTCGCCGGGCGCCCTGCCGAATACCGTGACTATTGACAGCATAGCCCTGCGCCAGGCGACCCGGAATGAGTTGATCACAAGCTTGCTGGCCGAAACACCGGTAGCAGAAACGGTTGGCGATATGGGACGTGGTTTCTACATGGAAAAGCGGGGCGATGGTGTTCCAATCATTTTAAACGAGAGCGAAAAACTCTCCGGGAAGAAACCGGCTTATCGACTCATTGATGATTCCGAACTTTTATTGACTATTTATTCCGCAAGAATGGAACGGGGGGGTGAGGATTGATGCAGACGGTCGGCACTATAGCCCCGACAACGGGCAGCGGTCAAGGAACGCCATGAAGAGGATGATTTTCATAGGTCGGCAGAAGGATGTCGCCAAAGGTTGGAAGGGAGGTAAACGATGATCCTCACTTTCATCACCATTAAAAATAAATATTATTGGAGGGCTTAATGTTTCGATTCATACATGCCGCAGGCATCCACCTGGACAGCCCGTTGCGCGGTTTATCCCGTTATGAATCCGCCCCTGCCGACTCTATACGCGATGCTTGCAGGAGAGCTTTCAAGAACCTTGTAGACCTGGCCATTGAGGAAAAAGTCTCATTCGTTTTATTAGCAAGGCGATCTCTTTTCCAGACTCACCTTGGGGTCTTATGAGAATCTTCGGGATGAATTGGATGAGAGCAGTAAGCTCCTCCTGCTTGGAGTTCGTCCAGATGATGTTGAGGTGTCAGGTTTTACTTGTCACTCACCACAGGCGGGTTATTGGGTTGGCAGACGGTCTTGAAGAGAAAGCAGGGATTTTTACACATGAGCTGGATTGACGGCGCGGGAAGGCTGAAATGAGAGCTAAAACAAGTGTGATTAAAATCGCGTGGTCGGGCCGTGTTGTTGCTGTTCAGCCCCGCATCCGTCTCATGCGCTCTTTTGATGAGCGGCACCACAGCTACCAGGGGTATGTGCTGCGCATTGATGGAACATGCGGGGACGAGGCTTGTGAATTCCAGATCGCCGTCGGAAAGGCTGCACACGAGAAGTACCGGTTTTGTGCCGGGATGGAGGTGAGCGGTTTATCGGTGCCGGTACCTGATCCGCGGCTTGAGACAGCCGGATTCTATAAAGCGAGCAGAATCAAGATAGAAAAGAACGTGGAGAATGCCTTGCCAGATGGTCCGCCCTTTCTTGGTGTGCCGCCTGATCTGCCGACGTACCGGCAACGCGGGCACCGGAGACTGGACACCCGGACTTACGGTTCCAAATGCCTGACCTGCATCTGGGGCTGCAGGATGCCGGTGGAGATGATTATCGACCACTGGAACCCGTCCAGAAAACGTTACCGGTTCGAGACTTTCTGCTACGGCTCGAAAAGCTGCTCCTTTTACCGGGCCGGACCTAAACGCAAGGTACCTGGGCGACAAGGCATGTCCTACACCGAAGAGGACTGGATCGACGGGGACGCCACAGCGCACCGGGGTCCCGATGATTAAATCTCTGCGGCAGGCAGGCGAACAGAGCATCGAAGCCCGGTACGAGGATGAGACCATCTAGTTATCTCTAAAGTTGATGGCTCAGCTCTTTGATGTGGATGTGAGTACCGTTAATGAGCACCTGAAGAACATCTTTGAGAGTGGTGAGTTACAGGAAGATTCAGTTATCCGGAAATTCCGGATAGTTCAAACCGAGGAGAAACGGAAGGTCTCCCGGAACCTCGATTTCTACAACCTCGACGCCATCATCCCGTTGGGATACCGGGTCAATTATGTATGCTTTCCATGGGAAGCTTCGTATTGTCTTCTCTTTTACGATCGATATAATCGTTTCTTAAGCTTGTCGAACTGCCAATTCTCCCATCTGCAGTGTCACCCGAAGGGGTGACAGGGAAAATCGTAAGGAAAGGTGACCCGAATCCTCCGGTAGAATGATATCTCTCTGCTTTCACAAGAGGTACGTTGTATTAACAAAAGACAACCGGGAGATGATTATGCGCTCACGTCACATCACGACCGATATTGCTGTGCTGTCGATCATCATAATTGTAACCGTACTTGCTTCCATACAGATACCGAAAATCAGAATCAACAGTTCTACGGATGTGTTCATACCGAAAGAACATGAGATATCAAAGATTAACGATAGGATAACGGAGGAATTCGGAGCGGTGGATTCTATCCTGCTGGGAGTACATGTTAATTTCGGTACGGTTCTGGAACCTGAAGTCCTTACTCTTATCGATACCCTGACGGAACGTCTTGAATCGAACAGTTATGTAAAACGGGTTATTTCACTTACAAACGCGGACTTTATAGAAAGCTACCCGGAGGGGATGGAAGTTGTACCGCTGATCGGGGATTTCTCCAGGGAATCCTTACGTCTTCTTAACAAAAGAATCGTCGAATCGGAAGACCTGTATCTCGGAACTCTTATCAGCAGGGATACTAAAATGGGGGTGATTGTCATACAGCCGGAGCCGGGTTTATCCGAATTAGAGAACCGGGCACTGTACGACGGGATACGGATGATCACAGACGGATATAAAAACAGCAATATTTCCTTTCCCATTGTGGGATACCCGGTTGTCAACAGGGAAATTGAGCTGAGCGTCAGTGCGGATATTACCTATCTTATCCCCCTGGTCGCCGTTCTTATTCTTATTATTCTCTTTTTTTCGTTCCGGAGAATCGAAGGAGTCGTACTTCCTCTTCTCGCCCTTGTAGCCGCCTGCATCTGGGTCGTTGGTGTTATGGGAGCACTGGGGTTTACCTTTACAATGGCTTCCCTCCTGGTTCCGGTACTCCTGCTGGTTGTGGGAAGTGCATACGGCATCCATGTAATGAGCCAGTTTTACGGGCTCATGTCGCGGAAAACCGGATTTCTTCCTTTTGACGAAGTTCTTCGGATAATACGGCGGAGTCTTGGTAATATCCGGCTCTCGGTTATTCTTGCCGGGGCAACGACAGCGGCGGGGTTTTTATCCCAGCTTTCCAGTCCCTTAGGCCCCTTCCGGGCCTTCGGTGTCTTAAGCGCGCTGGGTGTTCTCTTTTCCCAGGTCGGAGCTCTTGTCCTGATACCGCTTCTCCTCCGGCTGCGTTACAGGAGAGGGATCGATACCGACAGGTTTCATAAACGGGAAAGTGTGGAAAACCGGCTGCGTACTCCCGGGATATTCATCCTTTTCGAGAAAATCGTCCGCAGAAAAAAAATGACGGTCATCCTGTTTTCCCTGGTCTTCGTCGCGGCGGCGGCGGTTTTTATTCCCCGCATCAACTTAGGAACCAACATGATCAATTTCTTTCAAAGCAGGAGCAGGATGGTACGGGATACGAACACGTTCAACGACGAACTCGGCGGGACCGGAATAATCTCTGTTTTGATCGAGGCTCCGGACAGGGGGGATATCCTCAGTCCCGGGTTTCTTCACAACCTTGAAGGTTTCGAAGAATACATACAGTTGAATCATCATATCGTGTCCGGGGTTCAAACCCTGGTGCCTTTTATTAAAAGGATAAACAAGGTACTGAATGCCGACAGGACACCCTATGAGAAAGGGGTAGAGGAAGAAGGCACCTTCGATTTTTTCTCGGACAACTGGGACTCCGGGGATACCCTTATATCCGAAACCCCAGGAGTGGAGAATTCTCCCGGAGATAGAACGGAAACCGGCCTGACCTATGAGGAGATGGCAGGCAGGTTCGAAGAAGCCTTTCTCGATTCAGGAATAGACGGCTCCACCGGGGAGTTTATCGAATCCTTCCTTTCCATCGGTAATTACAACGGTGCGGCCTTCGATGAGATTCCCATGGAACCGGAAAAGTACGGATTATCCGGTCTTGGGGAACTGGAGGACCTCCTTTCCCAGTACATGATGCTCTATTCCGGGAATCTGGATATGATAATAAACGACGGCCTGGAACCGGATAAAACGCTTGTCACTCTTCAGGTCAGGGAAGATGACAGCGGGGCCCTTACTTCCCTTCGTTCCGATATCAGGGAGTTCTGGAAATACCATTTACCTGATGAATGGAAGATTTCCATAGGCGGCGGCACCGCTTTGAGCCTCGTCCTCTCGGAACTCGTCCTTGAGTCCCAATACTACTCGCTCCTGGGTGCACTACTCATCGTCTGGCTGATCGTAGCTCTCATGTTCCGGTCCCCTGTCGCCGGGCTTTTCGGCATGATCCCGGTGGTATTCGCGGTACTCGGTATTTTTCTTTTCATGGGTATCTTCGGATTCAACCTGGATATCGTAACATCCCTGCTTGCGTCCCTGGCCATCGGTATAGGTGTAGATTATGCCATCCATTTTATGAACGCCTATAAGAGAAGCGTCCGGGACAAAGATGCGAATTCTTTAAACACGGTGTACCGGACAACGGGGAAGGCCATATTCTTCAATGCCCTTTCCGTCGCCGTTGGATTCACAGGTCTTCTTATCTCCCGGTTTGTCCCGATCAGGCAGCTTGGGATCCTGTTCTCGGTTTCAATGCTGTTGTCCGGCGGCGCCAGCCTGATTGTACTGCCTTTGTGCATCGAACTAATAAAACCCCGGTTTCTCTTCGGTAAAGAGGACGGGTCTGTAAAACCAATTCAAGGAGTAATTCATGAAAAAAACGAAGTACCTGATATTCCTGTTCTTCATCCTGATGATACAGCTTCTGCCGGCTGAATCGGGCAGGGACATTATTAAACGTGTTATCGATTCCCAGGAGGTCTCGAGTTCCGCTATGGATATACAGATGAGCCTGGTCAACAAAGGAGATGTCACAAGAACCATGCGGTTCCAGACCCTTGTACAAAACGACAATGGTCTGACAAAAACGATCACTTTGTTTCTCGAACCGGCGAGCGTAAAAAACACCAGGTTTCTTACCATAGAAAATGAAAAGAGGAATGAAGACCAGTGGATCTACCTTCCGGCCTTAAAAAAGGTAAAGAGGATCGCCGTATCCGAAAGGGGCGGGTCGTTTATGGGTTCCGACTTTTCCTATGCCGATATGTCCCTCCTCGGGGCTACATCCTTGGATGATTCCGTTCACACGCTGTTAAGGGAAGAGTCTTTTATGGGACACGATTGTTATGTAGTCGAATCCGTAACGAAATCTTCAGCGGATTCCGTGTACGGAAAAAAAATCATCTGGGTTGATAAAGCCGGGTGGTACACGGTTAAGGTGGAATTTTTTTCCGCTAAAGGAAATACAAAGGTAAAAGAGCTGATATCGGAAGATTTCAACGTGATCCAGGATCGCTGGACAGCGGGAAAAACTACCATGAACACCCTGGATTCGGGTCACTCGACTGTCCTGGACCTGGTTCAGGTTAAGTACGACATTCCGATAAAACCATCGTTTTTTACAACTACATTTTTGGAAACAGGGAGGGTCCGGTAATGAAAAGAACTGTGATGATTGTTATGTTGTGTTTTATCGTGTTTCTGCCTGCATGGAGCTCCGAAGGTTTCTCCGATATTTTCGGAGAGGAAGGAGCAGTCAGTACTGAACCGGCAGCCGGTTCCGGTAAAGAGCAATCCTTGAGTGTATCCGGGGAAATCGGCTCTGAATTCGTCTATTATATGGATGAAGCGTGGGAGAGTCAGGTCGACGTTCTTACCACGGCTGATTTGGACTTTAGGGCAGCAACGAACTCTCTCGAAGGCGGGGTACTGTTTCACCTTGAAATCGAGGATATTGAGAATCAGCTTGATTATTCGGATATCCTTGATACCCTTTATCTCCGGCTGTTTCATTCGTACGGTTATATCGAAGCAGGCCTGCTTAAAACCGAATGGGGCAAAGGAGACGGCTACCATGTAGTCGACCCATTAAACCCGCTTAAACAGAGCGGTAAAGTCCGGACCGACCTCAATGCAGCAAAAAGGGCTGTACTGATGGCGACGGTGAATTTCTATATTGCGAAACAGGGTTTGCTTGAACTGGTCTATAAACCTTTTTTTCAACCTCACGAGATTTCGGCGGAAGGAAGGTGGGCGGTGATCGATCCTGCAGCCATACCGGGATTCGGTGCAATTGAGCCGCCGGATACAGGCACCCTCGAATACAGCCAGGGTGCTGCACGGATAACCGGCAGCCTGGGACCTGTCGACATGGGAGCGCTCTACTATTACGGCTTTTTCAGCGAACCGGGCTATGCGTTTACAACAACGTTTACCGGCACCAATCCCCTGGACCCCGGGCACTACACGACGACTGCAGACCTGGTGTATACGAGAGCCCAGCTTTTCGGCGGCGAAGCCTCGGCGGCCTTAGGACCCTTTACGTTAAGAACCGAACTGGGCTACTGGCTGAGCGAAGACAGGGACGGCACCGCCCCGGAACTCTACAACGACAGGTTTGTGTATCTCGGTGGAGCGGACATCATGATTCCCGGAACAAACCTCTTCATAAGCGGCCAGGCTGCAGGAACCTATGTCATCGATTTTAAAGACTTAGCAGAAGTTGATGTGGACAACGTGGCGGCATACGGCGGCACCGGTCATTCCTTGACACTTGTCGGTGCTGCAGAATTTCCGTTCCTGCGGGATACCATGAATATACGGTTAAGCGGTCTCTGGCTTGTGCAGGGGAAGGGATATTCCCTTTTCCCCGAGTATACCTGGAAACTTATGGATGACTTCCATCTTAAGATAAGCGGTCAGGTTTTCGGCGGAGATACGGAACTGGGGAGTCCCTACAGCGGGTGGGACGCAAACGACAATATTTCCGTTTCTCTCCGTTATATATTCTGATTGATCAGGCTTCCTTCTGGCAATAATACTCTTCCTTGAGTACAATACACAAACGAACCTGCCTGAAGGGAGCCTTCGATGTTTATCCTGGGAGATATCTTTCTTATTATTACCGCATCCCTGATCTTCTCCATTACGATTCTCTGCATCATGCTGCAGGTTAAGGCTAAGGACAGGAATTCGAGGGACTTCCTTACCATCCTCGTGCCGCTGCTCCTGCAGATTGGGCTTATTGTTATCGCCACCTATGTCATACGCGTTCTGCCCCCTGCAACGGTAGACCGGCTGTCGTTCAGTTCGTTCTCCCTCCTGGTCACGATTTCTTCCGTCCTGTTTACCACGTTTCTCCTCTTCGCAATGAGCCGTTTCCTTTTGCGGCTGCTGCCGATTTTCGAAAAACAGAGGCTGTTAGCCAGCCAGGTGCTTTTCGTGGTCATCCTGCTCTTCCTTTTATTAAGCCTTTTTTCGATTTTCTTCGTGAGTAAAGGCGACTGGAAGGAAGCCATGTTACTTACACTCATCTACTATTTTTCCTGGGGAAACGTTTTCTTTGTCATTCATGCCATCGTCGCCCTTTTTCATTTGAGAAAAGTCAAGGGGAAGGAAGAACGGAGCCTTCTCCTTGTAATCATTATAACTTTTATGCCCCTTCTCCTCTTCTTTCCCTTGGATTTGATCTATTTCAGGCAGCAATTTTTCAAACTCGGGTACATAAGTTATACGTTTTTCGCGGTGCTCATATACATTTTTATCAGCCGGAACTATTTCAAGGGAGATGTTTCCGGCCGCCACCCTGGGAACGGAGAAACATTTCTTAAAGAGAGCGGGCTGTCCGAACGGGAAAGGGAGATCGTCCGGCTTATCGTCCAGGGGAAGACAAACAGCGACATCGGCGAAATGCTGTTCATTTCCGTCAACACCGTGAAGACGCACGTAAAGAGGATTTATACGAAACTCGGTATCTCCAACCGGATGCAGCTGCTCTACCTGGTCCGGGACCACATGGAAGAGAGCTGAATAACAGCAGAGCCCCGCATCTTAAAAGAAAAGAGTTAGAACCACTGATGGGTGAAAAAAGTATGATTCTTTTCAGGGATAATGGTCTATACTTACTGCGATAAAGAAACATAAATATAAAAACTGGAGGCTTCGTCATACAAACTACCGGCTTACATACAATTACGATATCCGGATAAAAGACAGCGTCCTTTACGGCATAAAACGCGGGTCGTGAAGTTATACGGTAAAGGTATATGCACTAGTGATATAGGATTATACGGCTGCAATATACCGTGCTGTATCCAGGCTTTACCCGGCGATTTGGCCAAGGGGGCCAAGCAGCCTAGGGAAGATAATTGTTGTATGAAAGTAGTTTTTCTGAAAACTGGTAAAGGAATATGTTAGCTTTAAAAAAAGAGGATAAAATGGCATACACTTTTCATGACTTAGCTTTTGATGTTCTTCGGCAGGTCGAAAAACCTTTAACATACCAAGAAATATGGGAAAAAGCAGAAGAATTAAGCCTGACCGAAAAAATTCGATCATCAGGAAAAACTCCTTGGCAAACCTTAGGAGCAAGACTTTTTGTTGATGTCCGAGATAACCCTAACTCAAAGTTCATAAAAGTTGGGAAACAGCCTGCACGATTTTTCCTCAAGCAAAATGAATCTCAATTATCAGAAGATATTATTAAAAAAATTGAGATTGCTGAAACAAAACAAGAAAAAGAGAAAAGCAAATGGAATGAAAGAGATCTACATCCATTGTTAACATACTTTGTCTATGCGAATCCTTCTTTTGGTCGAGGTAAAGGAATATTGACAAAAACAATTTTCCATGAAAAATCTAAAAAGAAAGGATACAGTGAATGGTTATATCCAGATTTAGTCGGATTTTATTTACCTCTGGAAGATTGGGAATCAGAACTCATTGAATTAGGGAAATTGTCAGACAATAATCTGATACGATTATATTCCTTTGAATTGAAGAAATCCCTTAACAAAGGAAATTACAGAGAAGCCTTTTTTCAGGCCGTTTCTAATTCCTCTTGGGCACATGAAGGTTACTTAGTAGCTGCAGAAATAAAGCAAGATGACGATTTTCTTTCTGAACTGGAAAGATTAACTATATCATTTGGGATTGGCATTATTCACCTTAATCTTAATGATTTTGATTCATCCTCAATATTGTTCCCAGCAATTCCGAGAACAAACATGGATTGGGAAACAATGAATAAAATTTGTGCCCAGAATGATGATTTTAGAAAGTTTATCCAGGATGTGAAAATTGATTTTGAATCAAAACGAATTCATAAATCTGAATATGATGAGATTCTTGATGAACCAGATAAATATATTGAAAAAACAATTAAAAGCTAACAAGACGCTCCACCTGACCGCGATTCCGCTGCGCTTCATAGCGGCAGGTGAGCTTAGTCGTTATAAAGCATGAAATTGCATATAAATGCAGAAATCGGACATATTGGATATTTGTAATTGAAAAATTCAGTTAAATTTAAGAAAAGAATAAAAAAAATCATTTTACAGAAGTGGAATGTGAACTAAAATACAGAATAATATGGAAAAGGAAACAATAAAAAACTACCTTAAAAGAATATGAAATAATGAAAAAAGAAAAAAGCTCATTTTTTGAAGAAATAATCAGAACAGGAAAGACGCTATATGAAAAAGCGAGCTAAAGAGTGGATAAAATATTCAAAGCTTGACTTAGATTCAGCATTGAAATTGCTGGAAAGTCCAGAACTTATCCAAAGTGCAGCATTTCATTGTCAACAATCAATAGAAAAATCATTAAAAGCAATAATTGAAGAAAAAACAAACAAAGTACCCCGGACTCATGATCTTGAAAAATTGTACGGTTTAATGGAAGTCTTTACCATGTTGAAAATGATTAAAATCAGGGAACGACAAATCAATGCATTTGACCAAAAGCGGGGCTGTTTTGCAGTCTGATGCAGAGCAGCGTGTGTTTTCTTAGACCGGGTTATAGCTTTGTAGATATGTTATTCTATCACGGGCAATGTAATTACCGTTTTACATCCTGAACCTTCACTATTTTGCATTGTCATTATTCCGGCATACTTGGTTACAATGTTGTATGAAATAGATAACCCAAGACCCATATTAAGGGATGGTTTCTTTTTTGTGGAAAAGAACGGTACAAAAAGGTTTTTGATAATCTGATTATCGATGCCGGGGCCGGTATCGATAAAGGTAATAGTAACCTGCTTTTTTTCCGGATTCGAATGAACCAAACGAATTATCACAGTTATTGACCCCTCCTCGTCGATTGCCTCGAAGGAATTTTTCAGAACGTTTAAAAACACCTGCTTTAATTCTGTTTTTACCGCCTGAACATAGATGGGATCGGGATCAGGGTCGAAGTGCAAAGTAATATTCTCCTTAGCGGATGACTTCTTCAGTAATGTGATGATCATAGAAAGGAGATAGTTTATTTCCACGTCCTCGGATTCAAGTTCTTTATTTTCAGAAAACATTAGGAGATTATCGATAATATTCGAAACAGTAACTATCTCTTCATCCACTTCCTGCACCGTTTCAGCAATGCCCGCATCCTCGGGATGGGTAAGTTTCAGGTTCTGCATGTAGTAATTAATGATTTGTAATGGATTTTTTATTTCATGTGCTACACCCGCGGCAAGGAGGCCTATTGCTGAAAGGTTTTCAGAAAGAGACAACTGTCTGTGCAGTTTTTCATACTGGGAAACATCTTCCATTGTAATAATATTACCTATGAACAGTTTCCCGTCAAAAAGCGGCTGGATACTGATATTCTGGGACGAACTTCCATGTCTGGTTTTCATATGGATATTATAAAAGTATTCCTCTTTCTGCTGCATGATCCGGTCCTTAAGCAATCTATATACTTCAGCGTTTTCAGGGCCTAAAAGCGTTTTCAGATCAATGTCCAGATGTGTTGCGTCTTCAATTACAAAGTAACGTTTTGCCGCTTCATTTATTAACCGTACTTTTCTTTTTACATCCGTAACCAGCAGGGAGAATGGGAGGTTGGTGAGAATAGCTTCATTATATTTTAACAGTTTATAAAAATCAAAATCATCATGTTTGATGCTGTGGTCTTTAATAACCTGTGTGTAGGCAAGCTTGATAAGGTTTATTTTATCAATATTTTTTATATCTTCTGTAACCAGGATTTTACCATCCCGCATAATAGACACCCTGTCCGCTATATCATAGATATCATCGATACGGTGTGTGACAAATAAGATTGAGGAACCGCTGCTTTGTAAATCACGTAATATAGGAATTACTTTATGTAAATGTTTAATAGATAAATGTTCGAGTGTCTCATCCAAAATAAGCACTCGAGGCGGGTTATAGATATGTTTTAAAAAAACGTAACTATTCAGCACAATCAGGGGAACTGATCGATCCACACACATTTGCCGTCATAAAATCAGGGTATTTTCCAAGAAAGAGCAACATCAAAGCTTCATTAGCGGAGACTCCTTGTTTTCTACAGGTAGAAATATAGCTTCTGATTCTACAGAAGAAATGAGAACCTTTAAGGGATCGAAAACATCCGGCGATCTTCTGGTGGACCTTTGTCATCCTCAGGTCGTTTTCCCCCTGGTTATTTGTGAAGGGT
>JAJSAL010000187.1 GCA_024274705.1 Spirochaetota bacterium | reverse complement strand
GACCTCCTGCCTCTCGCAGTAACCATAAGCGGTGGTGCTGATGTTGCTCTTCCGGATAACGACGATACATACATCGCGTGGAATTTCGGCCTCAGCGTTGCTCCGACGACTGTACTCAGCATCTATTTCAATGGAAGCGGAGATGCTTTCATCGGAAACGGATTTATTTTCTCAACCGGTGTTAACTACGTGTACAGCATTGCAAACGTATACTTCAAGCTGTACAACAGCTGGGACTCGGATAACTCGGAAACGTACCTCGGTTGGGCCCTTGGAACCACTGTATCCTTCTAATCGAAGGTACAACTGCTAATTACAGCCCCCCGGCTATACGCCGGGGGGCTTTTTATGTGCCTGGAAAGGGAAAGGGATGAATGCAGGACCCTGCAAGATGATCGAGATCGTGATACTCGTTACATGTTGGTGTTCTCAATTGTTGTGGCAAGAGTAAGACGGTTTCAGATCCTTAAGCGATGCATCCGTTTGTCGTAAAGGACCTCTTCCTTATCGAAATCCAAACGGATTTTCCACGCCTGCATCGTCTTTGCACCGATAATACAGGCTTCAGATAAATTATCCAGAACGATAATTTCGTCGGTAAAGCGGCGTTCTGTATCGAGGAAGTGGAACTCAATCAGAATATGATATTCAGCCCTGATAATGCTCTCTTTTTCGGCTGTTTCGAACTCCATCGGTTCTGCGAGGGGTTCGAGATGGGCAATTTTTTCAGCCAGGGAATAGTCTATACAAGAGTAGCTCGCCCCGCTGTCAAAGAGGGCATCCACTTCGACTCTGCTTTTGGAACCAATCAACAGGACCGGTTTGTGAATCAGACTCATAACAACCTCCCCATACCTATTAATACCGGGGAGTTTCCATATCTGCTTCATAGTTATGAGCATAAAGTGATAAAAAAAGATCGTCAATCCATGGTCCATTTTATTTTTGCATACTGACAATTCTTTTAAAAAGTGCTACACTTTATATACACAAATATAGAGGTGAGGTGATGAGAGAAGTTGATATATTTACTGCCAGGGATTTGCGTGTGTATTCCGGAAATTTATTGAAAGATGCCGAAAAGGGTCGTATTTCTATCATTACTAAACATGGAAAACCATCAATACTTGCAGTTCCATTTACAGGGAAGCTCTTGAATCTTGGAATCGATAAAGATATTGCTGTAACACTATTTGAAAAAAGATTAATCACTCTTTCCAAGGCTTCAAAAATTGCTTCCATATCTATCGAGGATTTCACAGATATTCTCGCTGAAGCCGGAATTGCTGCTGTTGATTATCCGCCTGAGGAACTTGAAAAAGAGATGAGGATTTCAATTTAATGATAATTGTGTCCGATGCGGGACCTCTTATAGGATTTGCGAAGGCGGGATATCTTTATATTCTTAAAGAATTGTTTACAGAAGTACTAATACCAACGAAAGTATATGAAGAACTGCATACAGCCGATAATAGACCAGGGGCTCAGGCTTTATCGGGAGCGATAAAAGAGGGACGGTTAACCATATCAGAAAAACCGGAAACGTCTGAGCATATCGAACGATTACTTGATCCCGGAGAAGCTCAGGCAATAGATCTGGCGAAAGAAAAACGAACTCTGTTATTAATTGATGAACGTCGCGGGAGACAGGTAGCAATTCATACAAGGGTGAAGATTGTGGGTACAGGCCGCATCCTTCTTGTAGCTAAAGAATCAGGATTAATTACTTCAGTATCGACTGCCTTAAGCAAACTAAGTGAGTCCGGTTACCGCTTATCTGATGCCTTGGTCGAAAAGTTAAAATGTCTTGCGAATGAAGACGTTGAATAAAACCTTCCGCCTTTCAAGAAATACAGTGAATATCTAGAATCGCAACAATTCCAAAAAAAATCAACAAAATGTTGAAGCATCCCATCTGTTCTGCCTGTTGTATAGGGTGACTCCGGAGGAAAAAATAAGTATGGAGGAAACCATGAACAGTCTTAATTCAATCCTTATGGAAGGAAATCTTACCAGGGACCCGGTGCTTACCAAAACACCCAAAGGCACGCCGGTGTGTACCTTAAGTCTTGCATCCAACAGGTACTATAAGCTCGATGATGAGAGCATCGACGAAGTGTCTTTTTTCGATGTGGAAGTGTGGGCACGGCAGGCGGAGGTGTGTGCTGAACACCTTTCGAAAGGCAGGGGGGTGCGTATCGTCGGCAGGCTGAAGCAGGACCGGTGGGATGACAGTGAAGGGAAGATCAGATCGAAAATAAAAATCGTTGCCGAACATGTTGAATTCAAGCCGGTTTTCAAGGGTAAGGGAGAAGAAAAAGAAGAAATCGAAGAAGAAGGGGGTGATGTAGAGGAAAAAGCAGCAAGCTGAGCTAAGATGGTCACCAGGCAGGGGAAAGGGGTGTCTTTCTCCTGCCTGAATATATCGAAGAGATAGAGAAATCACATGGGGTAAATCTTTTCTGATTGTATTATTGCCGCGTGTGTAAAACGGCATAGTTACCGGCTGCGGACCTCAAACCGTAAGTATTATTCAATTCTGCATGATGGAACAGAATAATGAAGCCACTGCACATACTACATCCTCAACAAACAGCTCATGAGGATGTAAAAAAAAAACCTCTTTATGGGGCTGAAGTTATAATAGCATGGTCTCAGAAGGGTAGTGTAACCTTAGCCTGTTTTATGACTTTCAAGCCATTTTTGAAATGATTTTTGGCTCTCTTGTGAAGGTGTTCCCTCTAAAAGTCCATCAACATTGATATCTTCATCTAAATCAGGCCAATGAATACCTTCTCCTTTTCCAATAAGCAACCAGTTATCGCGTTCTTGCTTTGATCCATGCAACAATCGTGGGAACCAGCTCAAAGGAACAGAAATTGTTCTCCCGTCATCAAGATCAACAGTTAAGGTATCCTCAGTTATATTAACTTTTTCAGCTAAAGTGGTTTCATTCTTCGTGATGAAAGTACTCATCCCATCTCCTTATAAATAATTTCTTATTTTCTATTATTATTCGCAATATCTTATTGATTTCCGATCGAGGAAATCCATGGCTATGTTGAAGCCGAATTGGATTAAGCCATACTTTTGCCGTATTATCCTCCTGCTCAACATGAATATGAGATGGCTCTGCTCTATCACTGGAATAAAAGAAAAATCTAAGTCCTTCAATTCTTAATATTGTTGGCATTTCTTCTTAGCCTTGATCAAATTATAGCTTTGAATGACTTTGCTTTCAATGTTAATTTATGTACACAAACTTCTTTTAGCATTACGATCACGATATAGCCAAAACTCCAACAGTCTTCCGTGATATTCTCTCGGGATGCCCGAAGTATACCAGTAGCTTGAAGCTTCAGCCATACTTCTTCTGTTTGTATCGTCCACAGGATCATTTTGTCCTCAAAACTCTACGATCGATGATTAGGTTACATGACCAGTCTACATCGCTTTCGCAGTATATCATGCCCTGCTTTCCAGGGCTGTCATGTGGAGGGAGAAATCCATGAAGAAATAATAAGTGTGATAAAGGCCTATTGATAAAAAGGACCCTGCCTGATACCTTTTTCAGTGGTGATCAAATCTGCCGATAATGGTACTATCCTGCGTCGGTGCCATGAAAGAGAAAACAAAGAAGAAACGGAAACCCCTCACCATCGATGAAATCGAAACAGCGGTAGACAAGGTACGCCAGAAATACAATGATTACGTCATCCAGTACATGAAGCCCTTCTCTGCTCTACAGGGTTTCGAGGACAGGTATCTCCAGGCCCTTCGGAACCGGATAAACATGGAGGTGTTCCTCCATGTGGAAATATCGGTCCTGGGAGAGCTGGTGCGCCGGGAAGAGGATGAGCTGCGGAACAAGCAGGCCGAAAGGACCCGGAGGGCCGGGAAGACGAAAAGAGGGGGGGATGACTTCGCAGACCGGGTTTTAAAGGAGCTTAAGAAAAAGATCGAGAAGTACCCTTCCATACAGCTCCACAAGGACGCATCCTTCGAGATGCAGAAACTGTGCGGTTTTATGTCCTGGTTTTATCACGAGTATTTTTTTACCGTGGAAAACATCGTCCGGGGCTTGTCCGTCAGCCGTACCGTACACGGGCTTTCCGGTGTCGCTCCGGCCCTTACGGATTTCTATAACGTGGGAGAGCATAGGGACCCCAGGGCTTTTTCCCGGTACATCAACTTTTTAAGCGATCCCATACGGGATTACAATGCCATAGACCGGGAAGAGAAACGGATTCTTGTAGAATGCGCTAAGATCCTTCACTCGATACACGATGCAGTCAGGGCGGCTATGGACACAGGGAACATCCCGGAAGAAGAAGGAAAAACTGTGGAAAAAATTCTCGATGTAGTGCATAATGGGATCGAGGACTTTCGTTTGAAAGATCTGAAACCGAGAACCTGATGAAGGAGCGTATTGATGGAATCCGAGGTTACCGTTACTGCAGCCAATTTTGATGAAGAAGTCTTAGGCTCTTCTGTTCCTGTTCTCGTTGATTTCTGGGCTGGGTGGTGCGTGCCCTGCAAAATGGTAGCGCCGATTATCGAAGAGATTGCCCGGGAATACGAAGGTAAACTGAAAGTTGCTAAAGTGAACGTCGACGAGGCAGGCGACCTCGCAGCGAAATACAATATCATAAGCATTCCCACCATCGTGGTGTTCAATAAAGGGGAGCCGGTACATCAGCAGGTGGGAGCCGGATCCAGGGAAGCTTTGGAAGGGCTCTTCAAAGACCTCCTTTAATCATGGAACAAATACTTCATCACTGTTGATCCCTCCGAACGAATAGGTGCTGGTGGGAACGATATGCCAGTCGTACTTCGTATCTGTGTCTTCCGGAATGCTTCCCCTGTTCATAGACCGGGTAGCCGTTGAGTCATCCGGGTTAATGCAGTCCTCAGGGGTAATCAGATCGCCCGAGGACGCCCATCCTCCTTCTTCGGCAAAGGATTCCGCCTGGAACAGCATGGTGGATGTGCCGAACCCCCGGTATTTCTCGTCCGAAGTGGAGGTGCGGTTGCTGTAGATAACACCGTCTATGAGTCTTCCCCCCGGGCAGGCGTATAGAGATAATACCCCGTTATTACCGGAAAGTCCTGATCCCAAATCCACCCAGAAGTCCCAGGCCTCAGGAGAAGCGTCGAGACCGCCGGACCGGTCTTTACTCTCGATCTCATCGATTTCTTCCGGTATACCCTGGGGTTTGAAATGAACCAGGATATACTCGCCCGCATCGATTTCCAGGGGAGGAAAGATGATCCGTTCCTTCCATTCTGTGTGGACTCCCTGGTAAAGGCACACTCCCGCCATGTTCCCCTCGCTTAAGGTGTAGAGTTCCACCATGTCCGGGTGGGTGGAGGACCCCTGTGTGGTGAACTCGTTGATAAGCATATCAGGGACCCTGGGATTGAAACCGTAAAACCGGGTGATAAACCCTAAGCTGTTGCCGGCCTCATCTGAAACGATCCCTTCCAGGATATATTCGGTTCCGGCGGTCTGTTTCCCGGTGTGACGGATTACCAGGTTGGTTTCCAGGGAGACGATCTCCAGTATTTGTAAAGCTGGAGTGATTCTGAAATTACCGGTTTCAGCCTCCGGGGTTTCATTGAAGAACACCGTAATACTCCCGGCACCGCTGGAGGTGGAACCCAGAAGTACCGGGGGATGAAGGTCGTTGGAGAGAAAACCGCGGTTATCCCTTAAGGGGATACAGCAGATCAGACCCGGAAGAAAGAAAGGGACAGCTATTACAATAAACACAGTTCTCATAGAGAACCTCCTTACTTATCATATACAGGGAGAACTCTTGCAATGCTTCAAACTAAGGGTTATTCTTATACAATCCGATAGTAGCAACAGGAGGGTAGGCTTAAAATAATGGCTGACGATACTCTTTTTAATAAATACGGGCACGTTGTAGATGCTGGAAAGGTAATCTTCCGGGAAGGTGAGGAAGGAGACCAGATGTACATCATCCAGGAAGGGACGGTCCGTATCAGTAAGAACATTGACGGAAAAGAATACACCCTTGCCGTGCTCGGTAAAGGTGATTTTTTCGGTGAGATGGCCCTGGTCACCCGGGTCAAACGGACTGCAACGGTAACAGCCGGAGACACGGTGAAGTATCTTTCCTTCGATAGGGAAGGGTTTATCGGTATGATCGAGAAAAACGCGAAAATCGCTCTTAACATCATCGATAAACTGTGTCGCCGCCTGCAGCAGGCAAATATGCAGATCCATCATCTGAAGAAGAATAATGAAAAGGGCCTGGTCGCTCTCAATATCTTTTATGCTTTTGCCGAGGTGGGTATGACCAGGGAACTGGATGCAGTGAAACTGGTCAGGGATATCTCCATGAACTTAGAGATATCTCCGGAGATCATTCAGAAGTATATGAAGGATTTTGAAGAGGATGAGATCATCAAGATGCAAGATCAGAAAGTGACATTGGTCGACAGCGGCAGGCTGTCGGCCCTTTCTTCCGGTGTAGCTCAAAAATAACCATACGTTAAAAGGAAAACCATATGTGCGGAATAGTTGGATACTGCGGTCAAAAACGCGCAGCCAATATACTGTTAGAGGGGCTTAAACGGCTTGAATATCGTGGATACGACAGCGCAGGAATCTGTGTCGGTACCGGCACGGACCTGAAGTGTGTAAAGAAGAAAGGGAAGATACGGGTCCTTAAAGGGATCGTGCCCCAGGATATGCCCGGTACCTTTGGGATCGGCCATACCCGGTGGGCGACCCACGGTGAGGTAAACGATATCAATGCCCATCCCCATCTGGACGATTCCGGAAAAATAGCCATTGTCCACAACGGCATTATCGAAAACTATCTCTCCCTGAAGGAAATGCTCATTTCCGAGGGATACGAGTTCAAGACAGAGACCGATTCCGAGGTGATAGCCCACCTTTTGGTGGACCGGTACGATGGGGACCTGGAAAAGGCTGTCCGGGAAACGGTGCTTCTCCTTAAAGGCACCTTCGGTATTGTGGCTGTCCACGCCGATGAGCCCGGGAAGATGGTAGGAGCAAGGAACGGTTCCCCCCTGGTACTCGGGATCGGCGACGGGGAGATGTTTCTCGCCTCGGATGTAACCGCCATGATGGCTTACACCAAGCAGGTTGTGTACATCGAAGACGGTGAAGTGGTATCTGTAGACTGTGACGGATTCCGTACCTCCGACCTCAAGGACCGGGAAATCGCCAAGCAGGTGGACCACATCGGCTGGGAACTGGAGGAGATCGAAAAGGACGGCTTTACCCATTTCATGGAAAAGGAGATTCACGAACAACCGGAATCGATCTCCCGGGCTATACGGGGCCGTCTTAACCTGGATACGGCGACGGGGCATCTGGGGGGACTTAACCTCTCCATCAAGGAGCTTCATGCCATCGAGCGGGTTAAGATTATCGCTATCGGTACCTCCTACTATGCCAGTATGCTCGGGGCGTATCTCATGGAGACGGTTGCCCGAATCCCTGCCATGGCGGAAGTAGCATCTGAAGTGCGGTACAAAAACCCCATCGTGGAAATGAACACCCTCTACTTTGTGGTGTCCCAGTCCGGAGAAACGGCGGACACTCTCTATGCCATGAGAGAGCTGCAGAGAAAAGGAGCTACGGTACTGGGTGTCTGCAACGTTGTAGGTTCTACTATCGCCCGTGAATCCGACGGCGGTGTGTATATCCACTCCGGACCGGAGATTGCTGTGGCTTCCACCAAGGCTTTTACTTCCCAGGTTACGGTGTTCTACCTGTTTACCCTCCTTATGGCCAGGATGAGGGACATGTCCCTGGACCGGGGATTGGAAATAGCGAAAGCCCTCCAGAATGTACCGGATCAGATACGGCACATATTTTCAATGGGGAACCTGATACGGGACCTGGCGATAAAATACTCCTGGGTTGAAAATTTTTTATTTTTAGGGCGGGGTATACAGTATCCTGTTGCCCTGGAAGGGGCCCTTAAACTGAAGGAGATCTCCTACATCCATGCCGAGGGATTCAGTTCTGCTGAAATCAAGCACGGTCCCATAGCCCTGATCAACGAGAAGACTCCCAGTGTGTTTCTCGTTCCTGACGATGCCCTGCGGGACAAGGTAATTTCCAACCTGAAAGAAGTGAAAGCCCGGGGAGGAAAAGTAATCGCACTTATGGTGTAAGGGGATACCGAAGTAGAAGATATTGCAGATGACGTGATCCCGGTACCCAGGACCCACGAGCTCATGTACCCCTATCTCATGGTGGTTCCCCTGCAGCTCTTTGCGTATTACACGGCCCAGGAACTTGGACGTGATGTAGACCAGCCGAGAAATCTTGCGAAAAGTGTTACAGTGGAATAGACGAACGATTTTTGTCCTCCTTTCTCTGGTTATGCTGGTGCCGGTCTTTCTGTACCCCCAGGATACGGAGGAGCCGGACGTATCGATTCTGAAGAGGGGTCCGATACAGATCCAGGGGTTGGATTTTCTCCCGCCGAATGCTCTGCCTGCGGACTACGGACTCTACGATTATGCCGGTTCAGAGGTGTCTGTCTATTTCCTGCGCCGGGAGATCGTTCCTAACAGCACATGGCAGAAAGATGAGTGCGGCGGGTATTCGTTATGGGTCCTGGACAGTGATGTAAGCCGGGTGTTCTTCTACCAGGACTCAAACGGTTGGTCCGTGTTTATCGAAATGGATCCTGATGTCCGGGATACCTGTAAATTCACCGGGCAGTTTCTCCGGAGGCTGCGGTACTTCCTTGGGATTTCCCGGGATACCCGTACGGTTTCGTTTCCCGCAGTACTTGAGTTCAGCTGAAAGGTAAAAGACTTCATGTTTCTTCCGATAATAGAAGTATTATGAGAATAGCCGGAGTACTTCTCCTTTTGCTTCTTGCATCTGTTGTCCTGCCTGCCCAGGATATTTCTATCGCGCCGGGAGACCTTGAAATCGAGCAGGTTCTGGACGGGGGATACTACCTCTGGATCAGGAAAAAACCGGACATGAATTCCGTTCTGCTTACTGAATCTACTGCTGATCCTGAAAAACGGCTCCACTCATACTCGCTCCGGGACCCGGACTACCATCCTGTAAACGGAGACGAAAAGCGGATTCTTGACGGGGAGTTCCTGGACACTAGCGGTGGAATCTATTCCCTGGTGGATTCTACTCCTGAAGAACACCCGGTTTTTGGGGAAGCCTTCCGTATATTTATCCCCTATATCGTCATCTATGGCTACCCATGGAGCAGGGAAGGCGAAATCCAGGTACTGGACGGCACCTGGCTCAACGTGCGCTCTTTCGGGAAACCCTACGCCGATTATACCGGGGCCTACAGGGACAATCCCTTTGTGCTCAGGGTTGTCCAGAAACCCTTTGAGGGACCCCCGGAAGACAACTACATGGAAGATACCGTGGAAACATTCAGGGAGATAGCTGAAGAGGGGAGGGGGCAGGCGATCCTGTCTCTCGGCTATGAAGAGATGCTTCGGGAGATCAAGAATATCATCGATGAGGCCCCGGGGCCTGATCTTGACCTCGTTCTGGCCCTGGATACTACCAAGAGCATGGAAGACGACATCCCCTTTCTGCAGGAGATGCTTATTCCCCTCCTGGAAGAGGAAACAAAGGATTTCGAGCGTTTCCGCTTCGGGATCGTGTACTATAAAGATTACATGGAGCAGTATGTTACCCGGATATCCCCCTTCCAGGACGGCCTGGAAAAAGCCCAGCAGACCCTGGACCGCATCACCGCCCGGGGTGGCAGGGATATCCCTGAGGCGGTGTACGAAGCCCTGTACGCAGGTATACACTCGTTCCCCTGGGAGGCGAAATCCCGGCTCATCATCCTCATCGGTGATGCTCCACCCCACCCCCGGCCCCGGGGCAATGTCACCAAAGAGATGGTGGTAAACGATGCAGAGAAGATGGGTATTGAACTGAACGCCCTGATATTACCTCAGTAGAGGGCTGCAACAGGCAGGGAACATCCCTAAGGCTAAGAAACATCCCTGAATCGATATTATTGCTTTTTTTCTTCGAGGGTAAGGAGAAATTTTTCCGTAAGAATTTGCGGCCAGCTGGGCAGAGCCGTATCCTGATCAACTGAGTACCGTTCGAGGAGCTTCCTGAAAAGGGTTTCGGCAGTGTCGTAATCACCCAGTTTATAGTAGATGAAGGCGATTTCATATTCTGCGGCTACGACATTAGGCAGGTCTTCCGGATAACGTTCTAAAAACGTGCGGTAATACACCAGGGCGGACTTGTAGTCGTTCCTCTCAACGACGGCTGTCTGAGCACGTTGAAAGAATTCGGCGGGGGTTAAGTCCTCTTCTATCGATTCAGGCGTAGTTTTACAGGCAAGGACAAGAATAAGAAAGAAAACGGGTAACAGGAACAATCGTTTCATATGGTCTCTTTTATTAACCTAAAGTGTATACACTTCGTCTTTGATTGGTAGCGTCTTCTTGAGATCTCTAATATAGTCCCGGGCGTCCCCCATCGGGGTATACGCATCGCATTCGTCAAGACTTCTTCGTGCAACAGTGAAATACTTGTAGACTTTTTCTTCACCAAGTTTTTTTCTCCACTTTCCTGCGTCACACCGGACCCGAAGCTGATACTGGCCGCCGTTCCCGCAGGGAGTTTTTACCAGTTTACAATGGATGCAATTTGCACAATAGATCTTTTCTGCTGAAGACACTGTTTTAGGAGCGCCTTGGCCATTAGCCATAGGATCCTCCTTCTTTGCTGTTGCCATACTAACATGATCGACTTTTTCCAGTCAAGTATTTAGGGTTCTTCACTATTGTGTTCAAAACCGTTATCGTTCCCTACATGATTGCAACCTATGTAAACTGTGCTGCTGTTCTCCTCGGGTCCTTCATCGGGCTTATCATCCACAAAAGACTGAAAGACCGGTTTCAGGAAGCCGTATTCATCGCTATTGGCCTCATTACCCTGGTAATAGGGATGAAGATGTCTATCCAGACGTCGAGGATACTGCTCCTGACCATCTCCCTGGTTATCGGAGGTCTTTTCGGATACAGGGTAGGTATAGAAGATGGAATCTACCGGTTTGGAGAGTTTCTCAACAGAAAATTCGTCCCTAAAAAGGCTATCCCTGAAGGGGAAGATAAGAACTTCCCAAAGGGATTTTTAAGCGCTTCCGTTCTGTTCTGTGTTGGCGCTATGTCAATTATCGGGTCATTCCAGGCAGGGACAGAAGGGAACTACGATCTCATCTTTACGAAATCGGTTATGGACGGTTTTGTTGCCATCCTTTTGACCGCCAGTTTCGGCATTGGTGTGGCTTTTTCTGTGATTACGATTTTTGTGTACCAGGGGGGGCTCACGCTCCTCTCCCGGGCCATCAGCCCCTATGTAAGCGAACTGCTGTTGAACGAGATCTCTGCGGTTGGAGGTGTCATGATCATTATGATCGGTATCAATCTGCTGAAGTTGAAAGAGATAAAGACAGCCAACTTCCTGCCCGCACTGGTGTGCATACCTCTCTTCCTCTTTCTGGAAAACATCCTGGGAATCCCGGGGTTTTAGAGGTTCTCTTCGTGCTCGTCGATGATATTGATGCACACCGCGGGTTCTTTCACCTCGGGAAAGGTGTTGATCTCCTGAAGGGCTGAAACAAGGTCTCCTTCCGGCACTTCATGGGTTGTGATCACCACCGGTACTGCCACAGGTCCTGTTGAACCCTCAGCAGGCTCTTTCTGGAGGACCGACGAAATACTGATACCGTGGGAACCTAGGACAGAAGCGAACTTGGCAAACACGCCGGGTTTGTCTTCCACCATCAGGCGGATATAGTAGCGGCTGTGGATGTCCATGGATGAAAGCTGAACGGCAGGTTTCGATTCTTCCGGCCAGACGTTTAAGGTCTTGAACAGGAGAGGAATGGTTCCCAGGGCAACGGAAATGATATCGGATACGACGGCAGAAGCTGTTGGAGAACCGCCGGCCCCCCGGCCGTAATACATGGTGTGACCTACGGCATGCCCGTACACGCTCACCGCATTGAAAGGGCCGGAAACCCAGGCCAGGGGATGTTCCAGTGCAATGAATGCAGGCCGGACGATCAGGCTCAATCCCTTTTCCATCCTTTTTGCGATAGCTAACAGCTTAATGATATACCCCAGTTCCCGGCCGAACACAACATCCTGGAGCGCCAGGGTATCGATGCCGCTCACAGGAATGGCCTCCAGGTCTACCTTCCTGCCGAAGGCAAGGGAGCCGAGTATGGCCAGTTTGTGCGCCGAATCCATACCGGATACGTCCAGGGTCGGATCTGCCTCTGCAAGGCCGTCCCTCTGAGCTTCTCCAAGGGCATCGTTATAACTCTGGCCGTTCTGGGTCATTGCAGTGAGGATATAATTACACGTACCGTTTACAATTCCGTAGAGGGCGTCGATACGGTTTGCGATCAGACCGTCATAGAGGGCGCGGACAATAGGAATCCCACCGGCGCAGCTGGCTTCAAAGGCAAGGCACACATCGTTTTCCCTGGCAATGGTCAGGAGTTCAGTACCGAAGTGTGCTATGAGGGCCTTGTTCGCAGTAACCACGTGCTTCCCAGCCTCAAGGCACCGGGCGGTGACGGTCTTCGCGGTGGTGGTCCCGCCGATAAGCTCTACAGCGATGTGGATGTCGGGATCCGCCAGTACCTTTTCCAGGTCCTTTTCGAAGAGCGACTCTGATAACCCTATCTCTTCTGCATGGGTAAAATCAACATCCACAATATACTTGAGCGTGAGGGTCATGCCGGACCGCTCAGAGATCAAGGTAGCGCTTTCGGTAAGCAAAGCTGCTGTGGCTCCTCCCACAGTTCCGCACCCGATGATCGCGATACCGAATTCTTTTTTTTCCGTCATAACAAACCTCACTATACAGGGTATCTGGTTCTGCCAATCCTACGGATGCATCCGGGAATTGTCAAGGTTCCTAAGCAGCGGGAACCGTGGGGGCAGCTTAGCGCAACCTTGCCTCCACATAATCTATGGGTAAAAGGGCCGGTCAACTTTGCTAAGTAGCTCATCCGTGAGGGTAGCTCAACGCAAAGTAGCCTCCACAAGCAGGGGGGTAAAAGGGCCGGTCAAGGTTGCTAAGCAGCGGGAACCGTGGGGGCAGCTTAGCGCAACCTTGCCTCCACATAATCTATGGGTAAAAGGGCCGGTCAACTTTGCTAAGTAGCTCATCCGTGAGGGTAGCTCAACGCAAAGTAGCCTCCACAAGCAGGGTAGCGAAAAAGGCCGGTCAATACAGCAGGGCGGAGAGCACATGGTGCTGCATCCCGGTGTCCAGATTCGGAACAGGGATAATCTCCCGGGAGCCCCCGGTATTGATCAGGGTGTGGAGTGTTGATGAAGCCAGGCTTTTTCTGACCAGGTCCTCTTCGATTCCGGAAAGGTGTTTCTTTTTAAGGAGGTTGATAAACCGGGTAAGACGGAAGGCGGTAATCATCTGGGCGGTGGAAAGTGAACGGTTCCAGGGAAAGGCCGAGCTGGATGCACTTAAAAAGGGGGCCGCATCATCAAAAACGGACCTGTCCTGGAAATCCTTGAGGCCGGGAACCGGATAAAACAGGGAAATACCGATAAGGGTGTTCTGCTTGGAAAGAAACAAAAGTGTTTCCGCAACAGAGCCGGGTGTGTCCGATGCCAGGCCGCAGATAAAGTAGGTTATGAGGGGAATGTGGTTCTCTTCGAGAATTCTACAGATCTTCCGGTAATGTGTGATGTTTGATGACCTGTCCTCCGCTTCCAGGATATTCGGTGGTACTGCTCCCAGAGAAAGATTGAATTGGGTCATGCCGGATTCAATCAGCCTGACGGTCATGGATTCCGAAAGAAACATGTAGTCGATTCCGTTTTCTGCCTTGATTCCCGCGCCCGGCAGGATTCGGGAAACAAGTGAGAGCAGTTCGGTCACATATTCTTCATCAGCCAGGATGTTGTCGTCTTCGAAATTAAGTACGACCTTTTTCCCGGCCGGGAGGTTGTTGAAAAGGGCTTCCACCCTGCCTAAGGGCACCTTGCGGAATGACGAACCCTGGGAAAGGTGAACCGAACAGAACCGGCACTGTTTCGGACACCCCCGGGTGAGGGAAAGGGAGACATAACATTCCTTACCGTTTTCCCGGGTGATGGAGAATCCGGGAATGGGCTCCGGCGCGTCAGGAGGATTCTTCCCCCCTTTGTAGTGCAGACCTGGTACCCCTGAAAAATCAGGGGATGATCCGCCGGTTCCCGGTGAAAAGTGCCGGATGAACCGGGGCAGGGCATGTTCGATTTCCCCGGTGAAGGCAAAGTCTACCCATGGAGTGCTTATGAAGTATTCCGGAAAGGCACTGACCCCTGCACCGCCGGCCGCGATTATCACTTCAGGAGCGCTCCGTTTTATCGCCATTGCCAGATCAAGGCAGTCCCGGGCGTAACAGAACGCGAAACAACTTAGAAATACAATATCAGGATTGTTCCTGAGAATGATTTCTCCGCACTTAGGGGTGTCAGGTCCGAACAGGCGGTACCCGGTAAAAAAGGAAACCGGCCCGGTCTCCCTGGGCAGAATATACGGTTTGAGATATCCCAGCTCCTTCGGTACCGGGATAGTGTGTCCCCTTTTTCCCTGAACCGGGAAATGATAAAACGATATATCCACACCGGATTGTTCAAGGAGAGAAGCGGCTACGTGCGGTCCAAGGGCAGAGTGCCTATGACGCGTTCTGTAAAAGTCACGGAGAGGAGGAACGACGACTGCTGCCTTCAATCATGGTAATCCCAGAGGGATCGTGATTTTCCAGCCGGGCCGAAGAAAATCCGGGTCTTGGATATGTTCCTTGTTATAGAGCCAGATAACGGGCCAGAGAAAGGGATTACCGTATTCCATGTCTGCAATATACCATAGCGTGTTCGTTTCATAGATGGTGAGGGGTTTTGTTTCTCCAATTGCCATGGCTTTGTATTTGTGAATCAGGGCACCTGCTTCTTCAAAATACTCGTCGGCTTTTTCATAGTTTCCCTCTTCCTTTTCCTGTACGCCTAACCGCCACAGTTCCCTGGCTTCATCCAGGAGGGTGGAGGTTTGCAGATCCCCCAGGACCCTGATGCCATCCTCTATAAGAAGGAAGGACTGGTCATCGTTCTTCTCCTCTTCTTCAGGCCCGATGATCCTTCCATCTTCCGTTATTATGGTCAGGCGGGAAGCATCTTCAATGTCCTTTTCCACTTCACTCATAAGGGAGTTCGTCTGGTACTCCTGTTTTCTTTGGGGCGAAACCCTGACAGCCCGCAGGGCCAGTCCTTTTGCCTTACTCAACAGATCGATACTGTGCTGCAGCCGGTAGTTTCTTCCCTCTTCGAGTCCCCTGGCATAGAGAATCACTGCCTCTTCGAGGATCTCCGGAGCCCAAATAAAAGCTTCCACTTCATCAGCATCATCCATGTACCGTTCCGTATCTCTCTTGAGGATTCCGGACCAGCGGATATTTTCATCCAGGGTAGAATAGAAATCCATCAGTTTCTCTACCAACTGGTCTCCCTTACTCCGTGCTTCCGTGTAGTTCCCTTCCTGGAACACCTGCAAAGTGTTTTTCACTTCATCGTAGAGTTCCCGGGTTTTTTCAGGATCATATTTATCGGCATTAATATCAGCCAGCTTTTTTTCGTAATTTTCCAGGGTAGTTATATACCGGTTGTAGATCAAGGCGGTTGCAACTTCAGTAGCTTCTTCCGCGTATGCAATTGACTGCTTAAGGTGTTCCCGTGCACCATCCGGGTCCGCTTCTGCCATGGCAAGGGCTTCCTGGAACTCATCCACAGCTAACCCGTATTCATCGGGAGCATATCTATCGGCTTCTGCATCCTTCGCCCGTTCAAGAGCATCCCGGGCCCGGGCAATCTCTTCATCTGTCAGCGGCTGCACAACAGGTTCCGGTTCCGGTTCTGGTTCCGGCTCTTCTATCACTACTTCCGGTTCGGGCTCCGGTGCAGGTGCAGGCTCCGGTTCAGGTACCGGCTCTTCTATCACTACTTCCGGTTCGGGCTCCGGTGCAGGCTCTTCCGGTACGGAAGCACAGAACGCAAGGATAAGAAATATACTTAGAATAGCGAGGAGCTTCAGCAAACTTTTCATGATTCCTCCAATAAAAAATCTACCACGATGAACCGGGGACGTCAAGGAAATACGATAATCATTCGAAATCCCTGAGTTATTGGGGGATAATCAGGAGGAATCATACAAGGTTGTCGATTTAACTCTGGAATTTACACGATAAAAGCAATGTGCCAAAATTCTTCAGCTTTTTGGGCAAGGGAACTTGCGCGTATTTATTGAACCGGAACGGAAACAACTTTTACTATTGATCGATGTAACCCTTGAAACCGTCATTTATAATTATTTAATTCCTCCCTTCATTACTCCGCTGATGATCCATTTCTGAGCGAAAAGAAAAACAATTATCATTGGCAAAAGAGCCAATAGATAAGATGAAAATGCTAAATTATAATCAGTTGAAAATTGAGATTGAAAAACAAACTGCACAAGAGGAAGGGTCATCATACTGCGCTTGGTTAAAATAATAAGCGGCAGCATAAAATCGTTCCATATCCACAAGGAGGAAAGTATGCCGACTGTTGCATTCATGGGAGCAAGAAGAGGAAAAATTACTTTCCAGAACAGAGCCCATATACTTGCTCCGTCTATAATGGCGGCTTCTTCAAGGGCCAGTGGAATAGATTTGATATATCCGACATACACGAAAATATTAAAGGCTAATCCATAAACAATATACAGGAATATTATTCCAACAGGATTATCCATGCCCATTGCATGAGTCTGTTTGACAATCGGAAGCATGATAATGGGAAAAGGAATAAACATGGCACTTATAAAGTAAAAATACAGTCCTTTATAAAAATTTTTATGCATATTTCTTGCAATCGCGTAGGCTACCATTGAGTTGGTAAGAATTGTTATTGAAACGGCTGACACAGTTATAATCAAACTATTCTTAAGGGCGTTAAAGAAATTAGTCATTTCAATCGCAGTAATAAAATTCTCAAAGTGTAATCCTGACGGAAAAGCAAGACGGGACGCCGCGAGTTCCTGCGGAGTTTTCAATGCAGTTGTTATCGAGAGATATAAAGGAAACAGTATAACTAATGATCCCATAAATATAAAGAAAGTGATGACCCAGTTATATTTTTTTCGTTGCATTATAATTGAACCTCACGTTTTTGTAAGAATCGAATTTGCAGTAATGAAATGGTAACCAGGAAGATAAGAAAAATAACAGCATTTGCTGATTGGTATGCGAATTCTCCCCCCTTAAATCCGCCCCTATAGATAATAATTGAAATAGTTTCCGTTGCGCGGCCCGGTCCTCCACCGGTCAGGGCCAGAATAAGTCCGAATGCCTGTAAAAACCCCTTCATCGCTATCACCATATTGATAGTACAAAACGGTGCGATCAATGGAAAAGTAATATTCCAAAATTTCTTCCATTGGCCTGCACCATCAATAAGCGATGCCTCATACAGTTCTTCCGGAATAGTTTGAAGGCCGGCCAGGTATATTATCGTATTGAAAGCTGCGGCCTGCCAGACAGCAACCAGGGACACACCGATCCATGCCGAGTCGGGATTCCCCAGAATATTCCTGGAAAGAGCCTCGATACCCAGGCTTTGAGCAACAGGAGGAATAATCTTTCCGAATATGTAATTGAAAATAAATCCGATAATCAATATACTCAGGATGTTAGGAAAAAAATACAGTGCCCGGAAAAAATTCTTAAATTTAATGCGTGCATTTAAACCGAGAGCAACTGCCAGGCTTAAAGTATTTACAAGTATGGTTGAAATTACCGCAAACTTGAAGGTAAAGAAATAGGCATCCAAGGCCCTTGAATCTCTAAACACATTAATATAATTTTTTAAACCTATGAACTTCCAATCACCAAAACCTCTCCAGTTCGTAAAGCTATAAAAAATCCC
The DNA here is from genome assembly GCA_024274705.1 of Spirochaetota bacterium. Classification (GTDB taxonomy): domain Bacteria; phylum Spirochaetota; class Spirochaetia; order SPDA01; family JAJSAL01; genus JAJSAL01. Next base: position 39,024 of record JAJSAL010000187.1, on the reverse strand, counting down.
GTTTAGTGCCGGATAAGTATGAAATATGAAAAACAAAAGTAGTGCGGGCATTGTCATCAGCAGATATGCGTATTTTCCTTTGTGCATTTCCAACTGAGCCTCCTTTTTAAAATGGGCATGCATTGCTGCATGCCCATTTAGTTATTACTGACGTTGCTGGACTTTATCCCACTCATCATCCATTATCTTTAAGAATGCATCTACATCACCATTGATAAGGAATTCCTGAACAAGGTTAGGAACCTGCATCCCGGGAAGATAAAAATGATCCGGAAAACCGGTGACTCTTCCTGTTTCAAAATTGACTTTAATACCTTCCATAACCGGATCTTTCTGAAACACACCTTTTACAGCTGAAAACTGCTTTTCCTGGTCAATATAGTATTGTGCATTTTCAGGCTCGAGAAGGAAGTTAATAAAAAGCAGTGCTTCTTTTATATATTCCGTGTCTTTTGAAATAGCAAATAACGTGTCTACTCCCGAGACGAGTCTGTTCTTATCAGGATCATTCAAAACAGGCATAGCAAAGACACCCAGTTCAATATCAGGATTTGCTTTCAGGATTGATCCAATTGCCCATACTCCCTGTATATACATAACAGATTCACCATTAGCAAATGCCATATTCCCATCGCTGTAGCCAACTCCGAAATTGTCTTTATGACCATACTTCAGAATCGTCAACATTTTCTCAGCTACCTCGACATATCGTTCCTGAAATGATGTGTCACCTGTTCGACGCTTTTCTATAAAATCGTCTCCCTGAAGATTGGCGGCTAATGCATTGAAGGAAACCATTGCCGTCCAGGCATCCTTCAGAGTTAAATAAAATGGTGTCTCTCCGGCAGCTTTGGATGTTTCCGCTGCAGCGATAAATTCGTCCCATGTCTTCGGAACCGACAGCCCAAGCTCTCTGAATTTTGCCTTATTATAAAGGACCGTGTTCGCATTTACAGCATACGGGATTCCGTACAGTCCCTCAAGACCCGTTCGTTTTTTCAGCTGGGCAAAATACCCCTTATGTACCAGGTCCACAAGTGAATCATTTGAAAAATCGTACAGATACCCTGCCTTCGCCAACTCACCCCAGTCAGCGGTTCCTCCCATTGCAATAATTGCAGGTAAATCGTCTTTCGCCATACGGGTCATCAGTACTGTTTCAAATTCTGGAACATTGTTTTGTTCGATATCAATGTCAGGATATTTCTCCTCAAACCTGGCAATGAGCTCGTCAAAAGTCCCTACAGCCTCTTCCTTGTTCTGGAACAATTCAAGCTTCACAATTTCATTCTTGGCTTCCTGCTTACCAGCTCCAAAAAGGGGCAGTGCGGCAAATACCAGTAATAGAGCGCAAATAGTGCAAATCATTCTTTTCGTCATTTCTTTAATCTCCTTTAATTCGTTCCGGGTGAATAATCCTTATTCAGCACTCAAATAACGGCTGAATTCCATCAGGATTTTTTTCCACCATAAAGCATACTTGTTCCTATTATGAAACAAGTTTAACACTATCTGAAGTCGTTTTGAGACTGCAGACTTTCCAACTCATGAACAAGCACAAGAAACATGGAATGGGACCATAATAACGGTTTGGCTACTTTACCCCACCGTTTTTCCCATTTCCTCACAATGTCAGGATCACTTGTACCTGTTTGTACCTGTTCAGGCAGGTGTCCTCTTTCATCGCTTTGCATCACGGTCCATTCAAAGAGCTGTTCTGCTTCCTGAATCTTTCCGATCTTCACGTAATACCATGCGAGCCAGCAAGTTAAGAGGATCCACTGCCCTCCGCCATAAAATGTATCTTCCGGATATCTTCTTACACCTCCTTCCTTAAGTAGTTTCTCTTCAATGGCCTTAACGGTTTTTTTCATACCAGGGTGACCGGGTTCTACGACGCTGAAAGGAACCGAAAGCCAAAGAAGGCTGGAATCAACGCTATCTGAACCGATATACTTTGGAAACAAGTCGTTTTTCGTAAGATTGGATAAAATGAATTTTCTGATATCCCGGGATAGTTCAGATAATTCCTTTTCTTTGAGAAATTGATTTATTCCTTCGATGCCGCCATAAACACAAGCAAGTGTTGAAGGATGAACCTGATCGCCGTTTTCTTCCCAGCAGTCATAATTGGGTAGTTTCCAGACCATTGTTAAATAGTTGATTGTAGCCTGTATACTGTCCCGATATTTTTCTATCAGGCTGTCATCCCCGGTCAGCCGGCAATATTCAGCCAGGCACCACAGCCACGTTCCATATCCATCAATTTGAAAAACAGGCCAATCATCCTGCACTTCCATACCATTAAGGGTATATCTGGCAGACAGGAAATCCTCCGGGTATAAGGTATGATTGTTCGCAAGCTTTATAGCAATTACCTCAATCTTGGACTTATACCGCTGAATAGTACCATCCACCCAATTCAGGAATTTCCGGCATGAATCGGTTTCTCCGTTTATCAGCATGGAATAAGCGATAAAACTGCCATCCCTTAACCATGAGTAGCGATAAACAGGGAAATCAGGAGAAGCGACATATGATCCGGAACTATTTTGATTTTCAAGTATCAGTTTGATGCTTATTTGTTTTAAGTCTTTCAATTGGTTAAATACCTTACCTTTTGCTGACAACAGTGCTTACCCTGTCTATACCTTTTCATAAAAATGCTTCCGGGTAAGCGTTTACGGTAAGCGCTTACTCTCTTTTATAAAAAAAAACCTGGGAACCGGGAATAATTACTCCATTGTTCTTACTGAATCTCTTTCAACAATATGATGAGGCATTACGACACTCCCTGCTGCTTCCTTGGTGTTTAACAGCATTTCTACCGCCTTTTCTCCCATTTCATAGATGGGTTGATGTACAGTGGTTAACGGAGGAATAGCCATCTCAGCATCCTGAGTATCATCATACCCGATTATCGATAAATCATCGGGAACTTTAACTCCTTTTTTATAAGCGCAGGATAGAGCGCCTACTGCCATTTCATCACTTGCGGCAAAAAGTGCAGTAATACCCGGTGATCTCTCCAACAGCTCCTCCATGCACCTTATTCCGCTTTTATAAGCAAAATCACCATATACAATGCGGTCTTCAGAAATTGTCAGACGGTTGTCAGAGAGGGCCTGTTTGTACCCTTTGATTCTGGGAAAACCCGCAAGTTTGTCTTTTTTAGTACCACTAATCATCCCTATTTCCTTGTGTCCCCTTCCTATCAGATACTTTGTTGCCTGATATGACGCCCGGTAGTCATCAACCTTTATGTATGGAATCTGCAAGTGTGAGGAGGATGTCAAAACAAGAATAACAGGTATTTTCATCGCCTCTATTGCTTCTTCATATACATCTTTTAACCATTCACTGGTAATTATTATTCCATCAATTTGTTTTTCACTCAGAACATCCAGATATTCAATGGTCCTTTTCCCATCACTCTCTGTATTACAAATTATTACACTATAATCTAACTGATGAGCTGAATTCTCTATCCCCTTCAGCAACGCAGAAGCCAGTCTGCTTGATAAGCTGGGAAGTAATACGCCAATCGTTTTTGTACGCTTATTCACTAATCCTCTGGCGATTGCATTGGGCTTATATCCTATTTCCTGAATAATGTTTACTACCTTTTGCCTGGTTTCTGCTGTATACCCGGTCTGTTTATTTATTATTCTGGAAACAGTAGCTGTTGATACCCCGGCTTGTTTTGCTACATCGTTAATTGTTGGTCTCATTCTGATAGTTAACCCTTTAACGTAAACGTTTACGTTGTTTTGATTATTACAGATAAAAAAAATTCTGTCAACAATAATCTTCACCAAACAGTAATCATTTTCTTCTTCAGTCGATAACCTTTTTATATGCAGGAACGAAGGGTCATCTCCCCGTCCTTTTCCCCACTTGGAATTACTCCTTCTCCGCGGTAGGATAGGGTCTATGATACTTCCTGTAAAAGAACTGGATACGTTTGATCAGGGGTTCAATTTCTTCGAACATGCCGCCGAACCCCGGGAAACACTCTTAATAAAGGGGCTGTATCCTCCCCTGGCGATAGCGGAAAGATGCATCGTCTGGGGCTTCCCTATCCTCTGTAAGGCCAGGTCCCTTGGTATCTCCGAACTCGAAGTGGTGCATGTAACCGGGGACCTTAAAACGTTGACCGCCACAGCCCTTGAGTTGGAGAACCGGTGTGACGGTTACTCGCTGAAAGAGCAGGGGAACATCGTTCGGTTCCTACGGAGCAAAGGGGACAACCGGGATATCCACGATATTGAACATCTTATCCGGAGTTCCGGAAGCGTGGTGTATCACGTGGATCAGTACCTTCAGCTGGACGAGGCAGTGAAGTCCCTCGTGGATAAGGGATGCATCGATCTTAAAACCGGTTCAAAATTGGTACATTTCGGCGAGCTCATCTGCGGCAGGATCCTGGAATTGCAGGATGATTTTACCTTCAGCCGGATGCGTGCCTTCGTGGTCTATCTGAACGAGATAGGAAAACGGGAGGGCATGGCAGAACCGGAATTGGCAGATTTACTCGAAACAGTTCTCTCCCGGGAAGACCCTTCGAAGGACCTTTACGAAAAACGGTACCCCCAGGTTTCGAACCTGGAAAAACGGTTCGGGCAGTTCTGTCAGGAACAACTGAGGGGGAAAGGGATAATCCTGTCTCATCCTCCGGAGTTTGAAGGCAGTGCCCTCACGGTGAAGTTCACTTTCCGGACCGGCGGGGAGTTGTTAAGAAAATGCGACTATCTGAAAGATATTTCGGGACCCATAGATGGACTTATCTCAGATCTATTCTAATCTGTTTTCCGCACTGTTCATTGCAGAAGAGGTTGAGCATCACCCTGCAGCTTCAAGAGTGAGGAAAATCCTCTCTTCGATTTACCACCATGTTGTCGCATCTAAGGATGACATACCGGAGGAATACAGGAACGGCAGGACCCTTTACCTTACCGCTCCCAAAGGGAAAACTGTCGACCGCTGTCCGGGATCAAAGGGACATATCTGCTGCAATTATATTACCGTAGATATGTACCATGGATGCACGATAGGCTGTTCTTACTGCATTATGCAGGGATATCTCAACTTCGAACCTGTTACGGTACGCCTTGGTACAGAGGAAATCATCGAAACTCTTCGCATGGTGTCCCTCGGGAATCCGGACCTAATCATCCGGGCCGGTACCGGGGAAGTCGGGGATTCTCTCCTTTTAGACCCTCTGTTCCGGTTTTCGGAGGAGATCATCGCCGGTATCCACGATCTGGACAATCTCTATTTTGAAATGAAAACCAAGACCGGTTATGTGGATCACCTCCTTTCCCTGCCGGACAAGGGAAAAAGTGTTATCGGTTTTTCCCTCAATCCACAGCGGATCATCGATGGGGAAGAACCCTGGGCAGCGTCTTTAAAGGAGCGGTTCGATGCGGCGAGCCGGGCCGTGGAAAACGGATTTCTTGTATCCTTTCATTTTGACCCTATTATCGTATCAGAAGGGTGGCAGGACTTCTATTTTCCTGTGGCAGACACCATCGCTGAAATTCCGGAGGACAAGGTGGCATGGATCAGCCTGGGAACTTTCCGGTATCCTCCTGTGCTCAAAGACAGTATGCCTGACCGGCCTTACCTGTATGATGAGTTTGTGCCCTGCAGGGACGGAAAGTACCGTTATCTTCAGAAGATCCGTACCAGGGTGTACCAGGATATGCTGAAGAGGATAAGAACATTCAGTTCTGTTCCCGTGTATCTCTGCATGGAGAGCCAGGCTGTGTGGAAGAGTGTATTCGGAAGATTACCCGGAGGTATTCCGGGGTTATCAGGAATTTTTCGCAGACCCGGAAACGTTTGAATAAAAAATGAAGTACTTGCCCCATTTGTCCTGCACCTTATGCAGGTGTTCCAGGTACTCTTCCTCTTTTTCGGTAATGATGGAAAGGGAATTCCCTGCTATCCGTTTCAGGAGGACCTTCGATGTTCTGGGATCGAAAAAGATCTTTCTTCCCCTGGTGCCCCCTACATCGGAACGGTAAACCGGTATATTCTCTGTTTCCAGGAAAGTAAATACAAAGTCGATATTGTGTGCCGGGATACTTTTACCTTTGCCCCGTGAAGCCGGCAGTACCGATCCTCCGCCGAACACTTTTGCAGTGAAATCTTTTTTTGAGCTTCCCTGCTTATACATGGCATTTATAAGAAGTTCCATCGCATGTATACCGTATTTCCCGGCTGTCATTCCTGCAGTAGCGTTATCACCCGGTTTCGGGAGCATGAAGTGATTCATCCCTCCAATACTTCTCCTGCTGTCGTAAAGGGTTACAGAAATACAGGAACCCAATACTGTGGATATAAGGACATCATCCCCGGTTGCAAAGAATTCTCCGGGGTGGATGATGTTAATGGTTTTATTAAATTTCGGGCTGAAATGAGCATTCACGTTTATCGCCTTTGATATACAGTACTGCGTATGTGGGTAAGTCCGAAATCCTGATTCAGCAGAGACTCGGAATGTCCAAGCAGGAGATAACCTCCAGGGCGGAGGATATTTCTCAGTTTGAGAATCAGGTTTTTTCTGTCCTCCTTGGTAAAATAGATAAGCACGTTTCTGCAGAAAATGATATCGAAATCCTTTCTGAACGGGAAGGATGGTGTCATCAGGTTGAGCCGGCGGAAGGTGATGAGATGCTTAATGGGCTGCTTCATCTTGCAGGATCCGTCCGGTAACGGATCACAGTATTCATTCAGATATTCCTTTCGGATCGGTTTTGTCCTGGATTCATTGTAAATTCCTGACTCCGCCTTCTTAAGTACGTCTGTATCCAGATCAGTGGCGAGAATTTTAACGTCCACCCTGGGAATCATACCGAAGGTATGAGCAACCTCCATGGCAATAGAGTAAGGTTCCTCCCCGGTGGAACAGCCGGCGCTCCATATACGGATATTTTTTTTCCCGCTTTCAATATACGAAGGGAAAGCGGTGGTCCGCAGAAACATGAAGTGGTGGTCCTCACGGAAAAAATCAGTCTTGTTTGTCGTTATGCGGTTTATCATCCTGATAATTTCCCGGGAATTGTCAGATGATTCTGTCAGGTATGCGTGATATTCACTGAAATCGGAAAGGTTAAGATCCGTAAGCCTTTTTGAAAGGCGGGTTACCAGAAGAGTACGTTTCCCTTCAGATAAAAAGATCCCCGTTTCTTTGTAAATGAAGTTCTGGAATGTTCGGAATTCCCGGTCTGTAATAGCATACCCTTTAACTGCTGTTTCCACGATATGATGAATGATAGTATATACGCCCCGCCAATTCAACTAATCGGAAAATTCTGAATCAAAATCGAGGTGCCGGTTTCGGTGGAAGAAAAAGGCCGCTGAACCGAGGGGTTCAACAGCCGGTTATGTTAGTTTCTATATGGGATCACATCCCCGTTACCGGGTGACAGCCACTTAAGTTGTCAGTGCAGGACTCTCTACCAATGCCCGCTCTGTTTCCATGTCAAAGTATTTCGCTTTTTCCAGATTCGCTGTAAACAGCGCTTTGTCCCCGACCTTGAACCGCCGCTCCGGGGCTACTTTCGCTATAAGGGTGTGCTTAGCGGTGTTGAGGTACAGGTGTATTTCCGAACCTAAAGGTTCCACAACGGTTACTTCCGCTTCCAGGATTTTTCCTTCCACCTTCTTGTCCGTATAATCCAGGTCCTCAGGCCTGATGCCGAATGCCAGCTCTTTGCCGACGTAGGATTTAAGAATGTCCTGGTGAGATTTAGCAACTTCCAGCTGAAAGGAACCTTCGTCTATGAAAAGGGATCCTCCCTGTTCTTTCACAGAAACGTTCATAAAATTCATAGGGGGAGAACCGATAAAACCTGCAACAAAACGGTTGATAGGATGATTGTACAGCGTGAGGGGATCCCCGATCTGCTGTATAAGGCCGCCTTTCATGACGACGATCTTATCCGCCATGGTCATTGCTTCCACCTGGTCGTGGGTAACGTAGATCATAGTGGCATTGAGCCTGGTGTGGAGAGCCTGAATTTCCGCCCTCATCTGGACCCGCAGTTTAGCGTCCAGGTTGGAAAGGGGTTCGTCAAAGAGGAATACTTTAGGCTTACGTACGATTGCACGGCCTACGGCGACGCGTTGCCGCTGACCACCTGAAAGGGCTTTGGGCTTCCGGTCCAGCAGTTCCTCGATATCGAGTATCTGTGCCGCTTCTTTTACCCGCAGATCGATATCTTCCTTTTTGAATTTACGGATTTTTAGCCCGAATGCCATGTTGTCGTATACGGACATATGGGGATACAGCGCATAGTTCTGAAACACCATGGCGATATCCCTATCTTTTGGGGGCACGTCATTTTTCAGCTCATTATCGATGTATAAGTCACCTTCGGTAATGTCTTCCAGACCTGCAACCATACGGAGCGTTGTGGTTTTTCCGCAGCCGGAAGGGCCGACGAGTACCACAAATTCCTGATCATTGACGGTGATATTAACCTTGTCTACGGCTTTGACACCACCGTCATACACTTTAGTGAGATTTTTCATTTCAACTGTTGCCATTTAGAGCCTCCGAATAAAATTATCTTATCGTTTTACACTCTATTACAGTACAGACCGGTTGTCAATGAAAATCACGGCAGGGATTAATTGGTCTGCTGTCTCATCCATTTCTGGAGAAGGGTATTAAAACTCTCGATAGATCCGGTGTGCCCGGTTTCTCTGAAGAGATAAGGTTTCAGCACTTCGTTTTTAATCGTGGACCATTCCAGCGGGAGGGGTTCCGGAAACATGAGGAACTCCGGAGGAGGTATATGGCCCCCCAATTCGGGGTAGAATTGGGGAAAATTCTGTTCATTTATCCTGGGGAAAGGTGAGAAGCCTTCAGCTATACCGAAGGTACGCATCCTTTTGAACCTGGCGGTTTCCATACACAGAAGTTGTGTTTCCGGCTGAAAAAACCAGGTAATAAATGCCCTGGCCGCATTTCTGTTTTTCGCTTTTTTCGGTATACCCGTAAAAACAATATCTTCAAGAACGGGAATCCGGTTGTCTTCCCCGATGAAATGGAACTCCAGGTCTGCTCTTTTCTCTTTCTGAATAGCCATAAAATTCACAAGATTCGTATAAGAAAAGAGGATTCGCTCTGCCCCCAGGAGTTTGTAAGGCGGATCATAGAAGTATTTTTCCATAAACCGCATTTCATCCTCCAGATTCCCGTTTACACTGGATGACCATGCCCGGTATTTCCGGATCGATTCTTCCAGTTTCTGATGGTTCCACACAAGTTGGCCTGTAATGGTTTCACTGAAAGAAGTGCCGTTTATTATAGAATAGACATACATGAAATCCGAACTCCACCTGGGGGAGAACCCCATGATCCAGCGTCTCGGCTTGCTTTCTGCATTGAAATCGGTGGAACGTTTTTCTATCTCTTCCCAGGAAAGGGTGAAATTCTCGACATTTTCTGAAATCAGTCCGGACTTGAACATAAGTACCGGGAGGTTGAAGGAGACAGGAAGAATCAGTTGTTCCTGCTCCCTTTTACCCAGTGCTATCAGAGGGGCGTAGAAGTCGTTCCGCTTGATCCGTTCCTCTTCAAATAGCGTTTCCAGATCAGAAAAAAGATATATCACCTGATTACTGGTAAACCCGGAACCGATTGCGATATCCGGATGGACAGCTTCTCTGGTCAGCGCCTCCGCCGGGTTGGCTTTATAATGGAGCTCGATTTTGTATTCGTCCTGAATGGAGTTGAATACCTCCACGTATGCGGCGATTTCCGCATGATCTGTCCAGAGTAAGGCAACTTTCTTTTCGAAAAGAGAACATGAAGAAAGCCCTAAGACGGAAAGGATCAAGAGAAGAAAGTGCTTCATGACACGGAACTCTACAGAGTATTCCGGCGGGTTGTCAATCCCGGCTGGTCGGCGGATAATACAGGAGAGGGGAACAGAAGAGAAACATGGCGGAAATAACAGAAGACGAACCGTTTTTTAGTTACAGCAGGTATCTGCGAAGGAAATATGGCGAAAAAGCGTACCGGGTCAGCGTCGACGCAGGTTTTTCCTGTCCTCACCGGGGGAGTGACCGCGGCAATTCGGGATGTATTTATTGTGAAGATTCCGGAGCCCGGGCGGTATATCTGGAGGGAAGGCCGGAAAAACAGCTTGAGAGCCAGGTCCGCAGAGGAATCCAGTTCCTTTCCAAACGGTACAGGGCGGACCTTTTTCTCCTCTATCTGCAGGCATTTACCAATACGTATGCTCCTGTAGATGAGCTGCGCCGAATCTATGACAGGTGTCTCTCTGCCGGGACTTTTAAGGAATTGATCGTTTCCACCAGACCGGACTGTATCGATGGTGGTATAGTGGAGCTCCTGGCATCCTACAGGAAGCCTGATTTCGATGTATGGGTAGAGCTGGGTCTTCAGTCGATTCATGACGTGACCCTTAAGAGAATACGCCGGGGTCACTCGGTACGGCAGTTCCAGGAAGCCTTCTCTCTGGTGAAAAGTATGGGGTTACGCAGTGCGGTACACGTAATGTTCGGACTTCCTGGAGAAACTGAACACCACATGATGGAGACGATCGATTACCTTGCGGATATAAAACCGGATGGAATAAAGATCCACAATCTCCATGTTCCTTATGGAACACGGCTGCTGGGGGAGTATATGCAGGGGGAACTTTCGGTTCCCTGCAGTCAGCGTCATCTGGAGTACACCATCAGGGCATTGGAAAGACTGCCCCGGCAGACGGTGATCATGCGCCTGACCTGTGATACTCCGCGAAAAAGGCTGGCTTCTCCAAAGAATTTCTGGAAAAAGCCGTTGTTTTATATAAAAGTGAGAGAGAGAATGGTGGAACTGAACACCTGGCAGGGGAAGCACTACGAACGGAACCGCTTTCAACAACGTTGTAGCCGGACCCCCGGGAAAGCAGGAGCGCTGCTAAAGGAGCCCTTCGGCGGTTTCGTAGATTTTTAAGTAAAGTTCTTCCAGGTCCGCAAGGTCTACGCTGGCATATGCCACCCGGAGAAATGTATCCTGGATGGATATAGTGCCGATTCCCTCTTTGTGAAGGAGTTCTGTCCGAAGTTTTTCTGCGCTTAAACCATTCGTCCGGAAGCTCATAAAATATCCGGAGTTGAATGGAAGAGCGGTGAGGGCAGGGCTCTCTTTTCGGGACGCTACGATCCTCCTGACTGTCTGATACCGCTCTTTAAGGATCTGGAAATACTGCTCTTTTTCCCCGGTGTATCCCGGATCCTGCAAAGTCTTTATCAGGAGCGATTGGGCCGGTCTGCTGGCATTGGATATGGAAGAACGAATCGCTCCCATGAGTTTTTTATTTAAGGCTTCATATTGATCGGAAGTCATGGTTTTCCCGCCGAAAGTTACAAAACCTATACGAAATCCCCACATGTAGTCTTCTTTTGTTGCGCCATCCACTTTCACGGCCAGTACATTTTCGTGAATCGAGGACAGAACAGAAAAGATCGAATGGGTATAGGTGTCTTTTTCGTAGAACAGCCCGAAGTAGGCATCGTCAGCAATTGCCAGGATCTTTACACCTGATTCTGCACATTCCAGGATAACCCTGCCGAGTTCCTCTGCTTCCTTTTTCGTCGGCGAATACCCGGTAGGGTTGTTGGGGAAATTAACCATGAGAACAGCTTTGCCGTTTCTCGCGTTATTCATGATCGTTTCTTTGAATCCCTGGATGTTGAGTCCCCCTTGTCCGGTGAAGAAGGGAAAATCTACAATTTTCGCACATCTTCTTGCTTCAAAAGTGAGCCTGTAGTTGCCCCAGAACATATCGGGAATGATCACAACATCGTCGGGATCGACAAAGAGATCGGATAGATGGGCAATGCCGTTTGTCAGTCCTGATACAACCATCGGCTGAGAGATACCGGTGCCGTTTACTTCCGGGTTCTTCCTTAAGATCTCTTTTTTCCAGAGATTCCGAAGGGATTCGTCTCCCGGGGTGGGGGCATATGCAACCGACTCTTTCGGTGACAGCCCGGGCATACTCTTTTTAACCGGTTTCAGACAGATAGGTTCCTTTTTGTTGAAAGCCATTCCGACTGTTGCATTGAATGTAGAGGCATATTTCTTTGCTTCAGCTGTCTGAGAGATAATACCCTTTGGGAAGTAGAACCGTTTCCCAAAATCCGATAACAGCGACAGAGCCGCTGTTCCATGGAGAATGTCATTTAATTCCTGTGCAAGTTGATTCATACGATGGAGAATACCGAAACCTTATTATGGTGTCAATATTAATACTTGACTGTTTCTGCACTAAGATACTACGCTCTTAATGAATACTGTGGCAAAGAAGGAGTCTTTTATGAAAAAAACATTGTTGTGCTTAATTCCTCTCCTGCTTATCCTCCTGTTCTCCGGTTGTCTTCAGGAAGCGACCACCGTCTCGGTGAAATCTGACGGGAGCGGTACTGTGTCCCGTACATTCATGATGCAGAAGGAAATCCTCGAGATGCTGAAGAGTATGGGCAGTATGAGTGATGAAGGGGGCGATGCAGAAGAGTTCTCTCTCCTGGACATGGATGAACTGCAGGAAGAAGCACAGTCTATGGGTTCCGGTGTTTCCCTGGTATCTGCTGTGCCTTACGAAACGGATACCTTTGAAGGGTACAAAGCGGTCTTTTCCTTTTCCGATATCAATACACTGAAGATTAATCAGAATCCCGGCGAAAATGTTCCGACTGCAGCGTCAGAAGGAGAATCGGTGAAGGAAATCGTTACGTTTTCTTTTAAGAAAGGATCTCCTTCTACACTGAAGATTTTTCTTCCTCAGACTTTTGATGATCCCGATGAAAGTGCAGAGGATACCGGCGAACCGGACCCCGGGGAGCTGGAGATGATGAAACAGATCTACGGGTCTATGAAGATGTCTCTTGTGGTGGACGTACAGGGGACGATCACCCGGACAAACGCCTCTCACAGGGAAGGCTCAACCCTTACCCTTATGGAGCTCGATTTTGCAGATATCGTGAAAGACGAAGAAAAACTGCTGAGACTTACCTCTTCCAATATGGACTCCATCGAAGGATTGAAAAAAATAATGGAAGATGTTCCCGGGATAAAGGTGGAACTTCAGGATACTGTGGAGGTTCAGTTCCGCTGAGAGCAGGATTCACCGGAGTTTCTCTGCAGCATACCGGGCGGCACTCCGTATCCAGGATTGTTCGTGACCGAGATAAGGAGTCACCAGGGGGGTCAGGTACTTCCTGCCCCTGTTTCCCGCCGCGATAAGGGCGTTTCTGTAGAGGACCAAGGGGTCGATCCATGTACGGTCGAGGACTGTACCCTGAATACGTTTCGACAGACTGTCCCGGGAAAGGGAGAGGAGTTCCCGTAACGATATCGAAGGTCCCAGGACACCCGTGGTGTTTGAGATGCCGATGACCGGGGTGCTGTTCAGGGGGCACACTTCCTGGCAGATCTGGCAACCGTAAATCATATATCCCCATGTTTGCATAACAGGCATGCCGAGTTCTTCCTGTACAGTTGCAAGACTCTGCAGGCAGAGTTTCCGGTTTATCACTGCCGGTGCAGTTATTGCACCGGTGGGGCAGACTTCAATACACCTTGTACAGGAACCGCAGAGGGGGAATCCTGATTCTTTCAGCTTTTTTTCTGCTTTCTCCGGGCGGATAATGGTTCCCGGTTTTTGTGTCCCACCTAAGTGTAGAGGGTGATCCATGATTATTCCGGCCAGGATACAGAGGGATCCGGTTTTGCGGGTCATGATGAGTCCGTTTTTTCCGTATACACCGCATCCTGCAGCAGCAGCAAGGAGTTTTTCCGGGATCCGGGAATTGCAGAAGATCCTTACATTTTTTTTCTTCAGCCCCGAGTTCTTGAAAATTCGGTCCCTTATAGCCTTCAATCTATCAACAGCCGCCCGGTAATAATCCCTTCGTGCAAAGGGGGCTATCAGTCCGTGGGGGTCTCCGGGTTTTGACAAATCCGGTGGTTCGTCCCTGTAATAGGGGAGCATGCCTATGAAGAGCATTGACGATCTCTCTTCGAACAACAGTAGAGCTGTACGGATGTTGATGAACCCGGAATCACCCATCTTACTTACTATTACAGCTGAAGTATCCTGTTTCTGCATCGGAGATAATACTAAAGGTGAACTCCCGGTCGCTGCAAGAGGGCGGGAGCTGTACTCCGCGGCGCTCATTTCAAAACTTAGAATTGACAGCGCTGTTTATTTCTCTTACCATTATGACATGGATGATAACGATTTGTTTGACAGCAGGGGAAAAGACACCGGAACTGCCCCGGAGAAATCGCTTACTTTTTTTCAGAAACTGTTATCAGTTTTTACAAACGCTGATGGTCCCGAACGGGAAAGGAAGAGGCTCCTTAAGGTCGTTGCGAAACAGCTGAAAAATCAAAAATATAAGTTCTACAAACCAAAGGGTGAGGAAGCACAGCCGATCCTCGCCAGGCTTCTCTACGATGTATACAAGCTTATCGGTCCATCCCGTGTTTTTTTAGAGAATGCAACGGAATCCGGAGCACTCAAGGCAATCATCATCGAAAATTTTCTGGAGGACGAACAGCGAGAAATAATCGAAGAACTCTCCGAGGACTCGATCAGAAAACGAGCGGAAACAGAGGACCTTAAGTCTATTGCGGCAGGTTTGAAAGAACAGCTTGTTGCCTTTTTTTCCGCTTTTGACAGTGAAAAGGTAAAGAGTGTTAATTCCCTGTATAACCTTCTCCTGGTGTTCCTTCGGTTCATCCATTATGATTACTACTTTGTTCTGCGAAAATTTGACTCCAGTCTCCCGGAGGGAGATTTTCTCTATAATCCGAAGTTCGAAGCTATCCATGGAAATTATATATCCGATGATCTGAAAGATTTTCTCGAGATTATTGCACTGTTAGAAACAGGGTCCGGCTGGGATGCACTGTTTGATGTACTTCGTGTGTATAAAAACCAGGAAGTCATAAACCGGCAGGATTGGTCAAAGCAGCTGAAGGTGCTGGCCGGCATAAAGAAATCCAATGTGCTCCTCCTTATCATACGCCATGTAGATAAGGATCCTTATTTCCAGATGAAGGTAAGAAGGCCGAGCGAAAAGATAGTGGAGTCGTATCTGTCCAAAGTAAAAACCCAGGCCGAGCTCACCCTGCAGAGAATTTCCCAGGAGAAGAGGAATTCCAAAATCGACTCCCTGGCAGTCCATGTGTTCGGTACTTCTGCGATTTCTAGACTCAAATACTATACGGAAAAGGCAAATATCGCTTTTTCTAAAAAAATGCTGGGCGGTTTCATCTTCATAGAACCGCTGAACTATCTGAAGGCGTTTCTCCTTGATTTTGTTAAAAAAGACCTGAAACAGATAGTAGACCTTTTTCTCATCAAGGGGAAATGGTCGACGAATATCATGTCCCAGAAACTCTCGGATTCTTTTCACGGCCTTCTGGAAGTATCCGACGAACTGGTCCGTTTCGATGAGTCCCTTTCCGAAGAAGGAGAAGTGGGTGCAAAGATTAAATCCGTTCTTCCACGAATAGACCGTGATCAGGCGAGCTTGGCGCAGTTGAAGCAGATCATTCGTGATTGCAACGAAGCTGCGGCGAATATGATAAAATCCGGAGGGAATAATCTTG
The DNA here is from genome assembly GCA_024274705.1 of Spirochaetota bacterium. GTDB lineage: Bacteria > Spirochaetota > Spirochaetia > SPDA01 > JAJSAL01 > JAJSAL01. The sequence continues at coordinate 23,375 of JAJSAL010000187.1, read as the reverse complement.
TTGCTCTCGGGAAAAATCTGAAGACGATCATAGATGATTATTCGAACCAGTCGCACCAGCTCATCGTAAACTGGAAGGAACTGGATGCCGTATCAGAAGGAACCTTGAAGAAATCAGTATCCGATGTCTACAAAAAAATCTATTACTTCATCCAGCTGATTCAGTTTTTCAGCAAATAGGAAAACACATATTACCCTCTGCGTTCTATCCCCGCTTCCCCGCCCGAACCTGCACCTGATGTATAATGCACTCATTACGTTGTCTGGTCCGGATATTCTATGCCCAGGACCTGGAGAGCAAGGTCCCGGGAAACCAGGGTGCACCGGTCTAAAGCAGTGGAATGGCATTGGCTTGTGTGTTTCCCGGAAACTTTACCGTTCCAGTGTACTTTGTATACGTCGATGGCAAGATTTTCCTCTTCCAGTTCTTCCGTAACATAGTAATATTTCCATTCGCTTTTCCCATTATCCGGGTTTATCGTTTCTTCTCTGTACCAATTTCCAACTTTCATGTTTTGCTCCCTGGAGGTGAGAATCCTGCGGGTTTAAACCCGAGGTTCCCTATTATAAGGGAATTAAGGAACTCTTTAAAGATACGTTTTTTCTCCTTGACTGTTTTCACGGATTAAGGGTATAGGTGGTATAGCACGTGAAGGAAGGTAACACTATGTCTACAGATTCTTCGGCGGTCGGGTTCTGGAAAGAACGGGAAGATGAAAAAGGCGGGAAAATACGGTTCAATACCTTTGCTACCTTTATAGGCAGATCCGGAGAAAAAAAAGTTGATCTGGGAGGGTTGGTCTACCTTATCGACAACCTCGTGTATTTTGAAAACTTCGCAAAGGACAACGCGTTTTTAAAAATACTTACAAAAACGAAAGAATTCCAGAAAACGGAGTTCAGCTTTTCTGTACACGGAATCAAGTCGGTAAAAGAAGTTTCCCAGGGAGAAGCGGCAAACTGCATCAACGGAGTAGTTCTGGATACTGAAACAAAACCGGTAACATCTTTTATCCGGTTTTTCGCGAATCCGGTGCTGCAGGTACAGATGGAAGGAGGATACTCCTATTTTTTCGACATCATGAAGAGGAAAGAATTTATTGAGATCGTCCGTCCTTGATGTGTCAGTCCAGCACTTCCAGGAGGAGCCCCGCCAGGAGTTCGTGACCCAGGAGACTCAAGTGTAGTCCGTCTTTATCCAGGACATCAATTTCAGAAGATTCTATTTCATCTGCGAAATCTACAAGAATCGTTTTGTGCTTTGCTGAAATGTCACGTATCACGGTGTTAATCTCGTGGATTGTCTCTGCTCTGTACAGGTAGTTGTTTTCTTCTTTGAAGAAAGCAGAAAAACGTTCATCGTTTACCATCGGGATGGTGATGGTAATCACTTCCGGTACTTTTTCCCGCAGAGTTTTCGTCAGATAATCATAATTTCTACGAAATTCCGGGATACTCGTATTTGAAATCTCATACCGGTCATTATGTCCCCGTGCATCATTTGTTCCGATAAAAATCGAAGCCATGTCGAAATCGAGTTCAAGTGCAGTTCCATAGTAACGGTTTATCAGGTCGGAAGTAGTATCTCCTGATATACCCGCATCCAGCACCCTTCTGTCGTTTTCCCCTTTCCACACGGAACGGATGAGTTTTGCATAGCTCATCCTGTCGCTTGTTATGGAATCTCCCAATGCGAGCCAGGTGAGACTGTCCACAGGTCCTGAATAGGAGAGGCGGCTTTTCAACTGTTCTGCTGCGCCGGCAATTCGGCTTTCCAGGTTATCGTGTATGCCGCGGAGTTCTTTTTCCGGTACAATGTACATCCGGGAAAGTTTTTCTATATCGTAATCGTCGATGAGAAAGCCTGCAAGTTTATGAAGGTTGAATCTAAAACAGAACTCAAGGTCATAGGGAAGGTGTTCGTAATTCATGAGCACTCCTTCTAAAGGGTTACCATAGTCTATATCCGGATCATTGTTCTGACAAGAGTTGAAGGATAGAAGAACAATCAACATATCTGTTGCTCTTGCCCGGCGCCGATTCTGCGGGCACTATACCACCGGGGACGTTGAGTTTATCTTACCGGATGCTGAACTGGTGCCCCGACCGGGGAAAGGAACCTTCCCTGCATATAAAGCACACATGTGTATCGACCGAAAGCGCCGTGTTATTCTTTCAATAGATAGCTTATTTACCGCTGCCTATGTTGTTACCGGGAAGAAACCGAAAACAGTTATAGTTGACAGCCATTACCGGGGGGATTGAAGCATTAATCTCCTGTCACGATGTAGATTCGGTCACCCCAAACGACACATCGCACCTGGGACCGTCCTGTTTCCCTGTGCGTATAGCTGTCTGCTCTCATTCTTCCCCTTCTTCAACGGACGAAAATATATAACCGGCACCTCGTACATTGCGGAAAAACAGGGGGTTACCGGGATCAGGTTCGAAATATTTTCTCAAACGTACGATAAAGTTATCCACCGTCCGGGTTTCAATGTTCGATGTAGAATTCCATACGTTTTTAAGCAGTTCCTTGCGGGATACTACTCTCCCGGCATTTTCATAGAGATACCGGAGCAGTACGGCTTCAAGAGGAGTAAGACGGACCCTCTTTTCTCCTGAGCTGCAGACCAGGGTGTCGAAATTCACCCTGTTCGATCCGAAGCGGATCTCCTGTTGCTGCTCTGCGTTTTCACGGTACCACATCCTCCTTTTCAACATACCCTGTATGCGCAGCAGGAGTTCTTTCAGATGGAAGGGTTTCGTCAGGTAATCATCCGCTCCCATCTCGAGACCCCGAATTCTATCCACCGCCTCTCTCCTGGCAGTCAGCATCAGGATAGGGACCTGAGGCGACTGTTCCCTTATCTTTTCAGCTACCTGGAAACCATCCATATGGGGCAGCATGATATCGAGGACGATAAGATCGATACATTCCGGGTCGAATTTTTCGAGAGCTTCTTTCCCATGAACCGCCCGCACAACGGTATACCCCTCTTCAGTCAAATTGTACTCCAGGCCGATGGCCAGAGATTCTTCGTCCTCAACCAGGAGAATTGTTTCTCCCTTTTCGTCCTCAATGCTCATCCGGTTTCCCAACTTCTTTCATGAATTTTCCGGGGGTATCTCCTCCCTCGACAGACGCTCCTTTTTTTTCGAACAGTATACAGGCAGTTCGATACGGAAAGTCGTACCCTGGTTTTCTCCCTCGCTTATCACCTGTATCCTTCCCCGGTGAAGACGTATTATTTCCCTCGCAAAGTAAAGCCCCAGGCCCGTTCCCTTTACATTCGGGCTGTCCGGGGTGTACAGCCGCCGGAACTTTTTAAAAACTTCTTTCTGTTTATCCTTCGGAATGCCGATTCCCTGGTCCTTTACTTCGATTACAAAATTTTTAGCCGTACATGCCATGTGAACTGTCAACCGCACAGGGCCGGTGCTGTATTTTATCGCGTTATCTACCATGTTATTGAAGACTATCCTCAACGCCCGGCTGTTTGCCCGGCACGTACATGGAGCGCTCCCTCTGATCTCGACAGCATCTTTCGGAAGGTTAAACTGCCGTACAGCTTCTTCAACTATTGAGTGGAGGAGGGATTCCGCCTGAAAGGTATCCTGAGTGAATACTTTCGACTTTTCCTCCAGGGCGGAAATCTCCAGTATGGTATTTATCAGAGAATCCAGTCTGTTTGAATCTTCGATCATCAGCCCGATAAACGTGCGTCTCGTCTCTTCCGGCACATCCCGTAAAGAGAGGGTTTCCAGGTACAGTTGAATTGATGCAAGGGGTGATTTCAGTTCATGGGTTACGTTGGCTATGAAATTGTCATACATTTTTGTTACTTTCATCTGCTGAGTCAGCTTGCTGAAAAGAATTACCAGTCCGATTGCGATGGCCGCAAGCAGGACAATTCCACCAACGAGGATGGGAATATTTGTTACATTGAACACAAACCGGGGCGCTATGTTCTCTTCACCCTCGGTGAAAATCAAGTAGTTGGAAACGTACCAGTAAATCCAGAGGCCCAGCAGAGCAAACCAGGCGAACTGGGCCAGTACAAAGATGAGTATGGGATTCAAGTGGAGCCGTCTTTTCATGTTTTACACTTCTTTTACAATGTCCGTGAATAAAAAGTCTATATTTATAGTAGCATAATCATACCAGTAACAGTAACTGTTCATAAAGGAGATAGTATGAAAATCCTGCTTGTATATCCGGAATCACCCAACACATTCTGGAGCCTGAAGAGGGCCCTCCGGTTCGTATCGAAGAAATCTTCCGAGCCGCCCCTCGGGCTTATTACGGTTGCTTCCCTTCTGCCGGTAACCTGGGAGAAACGCCTTGTTGATATGAACGTTACCCGTTTGAAGGACAAAGATATCACATGGGCCGATTATGTTTTCATAAGCGGCATGGATATTCAAAGGGGCTCGTTCACATCTGTAGTTGACCGATGTAACGCCCTGGATGTCAAGGTGGTGGCCGGTGGCCCGATCAGTACGACTAATTATCGTGAGCTTACCGGGATCGATCATTTCATCCTGAATGAAGCGGAAATAACACTCCCCCTGTTCCTTGAAGATTTGAAGAATGGAACGCCGGAACCGGTATATACCACCACCCGGTTTCCTGAGCTGACATCGACACCGCTGCCCCGCTGGGACCTGCTGGATATGAAAAAATACGCGACAATGGATATCCAGTATTCCCGGGGTTGCCCCTTCGATTGCGAGTTCTGTAGTATTACGGCTCTCTATGGCCGCAAACCCAGGACAAAAGGGACGGAACAGTTTCTACGCGAGCTGGAGTCACTCTATACTGCCGGCTGGAAGGGTGCCGTGTTCATCGTAGATGACAATTTTATCGGAAATAAAAAAAAGCTGAAAACAGAACTCCTGCCCGCGCTGGTCGAATGGTCGAAGACGCGGAAATACCCTTTTGCTTTCACTACGGAAGTGAGTATCAACCTCTCGGATGATGAAGAACTGATGCGGTTGATGATCGAAGCGGGTTTTCGAAGTACCTTTATCGGTATCGAGACCCCGGAGGAGGCAAGCCTCGTAGAATGCGGCAAAGCTCAGAACCAGGACAGGAATATGCTTGATTCGATCCACACACTTCAGAGAAACGGGTTCAACGTGACCGGCGGTTTTATTGTGGGGTTCGATAACGACAAACCGGATATCTTCGACAGGCAGATCCGTTTCATCCAGGAAAGCGGTATCGTCACGGCCATGGTAGGGCTTCTCAACGCCCCTGTGGATACCCGGCTGTTCAAACGGCTCCGGACAGAAAACCGTATTACCGATGAGTTCAATGGGAACAATGTGGATGTTTCGCTGAACTTTATACCGAAGATGAGGAAGGAGACTCTTGTTGAAGGATACAAGAAAATTCTGCGGTCCATATATTCTCAAAAGGCCTATTTCGAACGGTTGAAGACCTTTCTGTCTATGTACCGCCGCCCCAACGTCGCTCCCGCACGGTTCCATTTCAGCAGTATCCGGACCCTGTTCCACGCTGTCTGGATCCTGGGTTTCCTGGAAAAGGGTAACCGTTTCTTTTGGAAACTACTGTTTTTTGTATTGCGTGACAGCCCGAAAAAATTGCCCCAGGCCATACGCCTGGCTATCTACGGTTTCCATTTTCGGAAGCTGGCGGAATCGATTTAACGGAATGAAAAGCATGTTCAGAATAGAATCACCCTGTAAGTGTCCGGCACAATAACGGGACAATGATCCTTCATCACCAACAGAAACGATGGATAGGATAATCCCCTAGAGGCGCACAGACGGTGGTAGTGCCGGGCATCCCCTATAGTAGCCGGATGGTCAGGACTTGATCGCAGCCTCTCTTTTCTGTAGTGTATGGGATCAGAATGGAGTAACCAATGGCAATATCCCGCAGAATATCGGAAATGATCGAAAAATCATCCTGGATCCGCACGATGTTTGAAACAGGCAGCAGGATGAAGGCTCAGTACGGACCGGACCAGGTGTGTGACTTCAGTCTTGGAAACCCGAACCTTGCCCCTCCGGAGCGGTTCAACCGGGTGCTCATCTCTTTATTGAAGAGTGATATCCCCAGGATGCATTCTTACATGCCGAACGCGGGATATCCGGAAGTCCGGGAAACACTCGCCCGTTCCATATCCAATGAACATGGTATTGAACTGAACAGCAGTCATCTGATTATGACCTGCGGTGCCGGGGGTGGACTCAACGTTGCCCTGAAAACGCTTCTCGACCCCGGAGATCATATACTGGTTAGTGCTCCCGGGTTTATGGAGTACTTTTTTTATGCGGATAACCACGGCGGGACCCTGCACATGGTAAAGAGCCGGGACGATTTCGACCTGGATGTGGAAAAGATCGAATCACGGATTACCGGTGATACTGCGGCGGTTATTGTCAATTCCCCGAATAATCCCAGTGGGAAAATATATCCCGAATCCACCCTTCGCGCACTCGGCGACATGCTGACGAGCAAGAGCAGGAAAATCGGAAGGACTGTGTACCTGTTAAGTGATGAGCCTTACAGGAAAATCGTGTTCGATGATATTAAAGTCCCCAGTGTGTTTTCCTGTTACCGGAACAGCATCATCATTTCATCCTATTCAAAAGATCTCTCGATCCCCGGAGAGCGGATCGGCTGGATGGCGGTACACCCTGAAGCGGAAAGTGTGGATGAGTTTTTAAGCGGGGCAATACTATGCAACCGGATTTTAGGATATGTAAATGCCCCGGCACTTATGCAGAGGGTTGTCCGGGAGATCCATGATGAGAGTATAGATGTCTCGGTGTACAAACGTAAGCGGGATATGCTCTGCGCCGGGCTTAAACGCATAGGGTATGACTTCCGGGTGCCTGACGGTACGTTTTACCTCTTTCCCAAGGCGCCGGGAGGCGATGATCTTGCAGTAGTCAGTGCACTGCAGGAACAGCGCATTCTTACGGTCCCAGGCAGGGGATTCGGGCTGCAGGGATATTTCCGTATTGCCTTTTGTGTCGAAGATGAGGTAATTCACCGTTCCTTTGAAGGTTTCTCCCGGGCTTATTCAGAGCTAACGAAAAACTGATCGATTTCTCACTTCACAACAGAATAAACCTGTGATACCATTCAGGGTACGGAAAAAGGAGTAGTTGTGCACCCGGCGATTACATCGGTATTGATCTTTACGTCTACACTCGTTTGTATTATCTACATTCTACTGCGGTGGAACAAAGAATCCAGCGAAACCCGGGAAGCTTCAGAGCCCGGCAGCACGACGGACGGTCCCTGATATCCCACTATATCTGACGATTATCGATTACTCTCTTCAACTTCCCGCCGGAGGACCTGGTCAAGGTTTTCGGTTCCACCAGGGTGACTATGGGTACGATGTCCAGGAATGATTTGAGGTGGGACTGGATCGTGTTCTTGAAGACCTGGAGATTTCGGATTTCGTCCACCAGGGAGAGCTTTTCCGAAACCTCCACACGGATTTCCAGGGTATCGACCCCTTCTTCCCGGCCGAGGATGATTTCGTAGTGGGGTTCAATTCCTTCCACCTCCAGGAGCACTTCTTCTATCTGGGAGGGAAAGAGGTTCGTTCCTTCGATGATGATCATATCATCGGTTCTGCCGGACACCCGTTCCATCCTGACAAGGGTCCTGCCGCAGGCACAGGGCCCGGTGTGGATCCTGGAGATGTCACCCGTCCGGTAACGGATAAGGGGAAAGCCCTGTTTCGTAATGGTGGTAAATACGAGCTCCCCGGTTTCTCCGGGCCCCAGGGGTTCCAGGGTTTCCGGATCGATAATTTCCCAGATGAAATGATCTTCATTTATATGCAGGCCGTTCTGTTCGGTACATTCGAATGCAACCCCGGGTCCCATAACTTCGGTAATACCGTAGTTATCATAGGCCTTGATGTGAAGATTTTTTTCGATTTCATTCCTCATGTTCTGGCTCCAGGGTTCTGAACCGAAAAGCCCTTTCCTGAGGTTCAGGCTTTCGGGATGTATGCCCCTGTCCTGCAGCACTGCCGCAATGTGGAGGGCAAATCCCGGGGTGCCGATGAGCGTAGATGTCTTGAAATCCTTCATTACGATGATCTGTTTGGCAACGTCGGAGTTGGATGCAGGGATAACCAGGGCGCCGATCTTTTCCGCCGCATAGTGGAAACCGAATCCGCCGGTAAAGAGGTGATAGTTGAAGGTGATCTGTATAAAATCCTGGTCAGTAATCTCTGCAGCTGTCAGGACCCGGGCAACCAGGGACGTCCAGGTATGGATATCGGTTTTGGTGTATCCCACGATGATCGGTTTCCCCGTGGTGCCGGAAGTGGAATGGATTCGAACGATATCCCGTAACGGAACGGCGAACATATCGTAGGGATAGCTCCTGCGGAGGTCCTCCCGGGTGGTAAAGGGCAGCTTTTTGAGATCCTCCAGGCTGCGGATATCCTCTATGTTGATGGACCGTTCGTCAAAGAGTTGTTTATAAAAGGCAACATTGCGGTATACCCGGTTCAGGGTAAGCTGCAGCCGTTCTACCTGGAGCTGGGTGAGATCGTCCCTGCCCATGGACTCGAATTCCCTGTTATACATCATGATCAATACCCCTTTTCATTCATCGATCCTTTTGTAATCCTTTCCCAGGTAAGCCCGCTGAACGTCATTGTTCTCCAGGAGTTCCCGGGAAGTCCCTTCCAGGAAGAGCGAACCTGTTTCCATCACGTATCCCCTGTCGGCTATAGAGAGTGCGGCCCGTGCATTCTGTTCCACCAGAAGGATGGTTTTCCCCTGTTTCCGGAGGTCCTCTATGACAGCGAAGATGTCTCTAACTATAAGCGGAGCGAGTCCCATAGACGGCTCGTCCATCATGATGAGCTTAGGGTTAGACATGAGAGAACGCCCTATGGCCAGCATCTGCTGTTCTCCACCGGAAAGGGTACCTGCAAGCTGGTGTTGCCTTTCTTTGAGCATGGGGAAGATGCTGAAAATCCTTTCCAGTTCGGCTTCCGCCTCTTCCTTTTTTTTCTTTTTATACAGGGCATAGCTGCCCAGGACCAGGTTGTCCTGTACGGTCATGGTGCTGAAGAGCTGTCTGCCTTCAGGAACCAGGGAACATCCCCTGTGGACGAGAGTTTCCGGTCGTTTATCCAGAATCGAAGCGTTTTCGTATTCTATATCACCCCCCATGGGGGCTACCAGGCGGGCAACAGTATTCAGGAGCGTTGTTTTTCCCGCACCGTTGGCACCGATAATGGCGACAATCTCTCCGGGATTTACATGAAGAGTTATTCCTTTTATCACCCGGAGTTTACCGTACCCGGCCTGCAGGTTCTTAATCCTAAGCATGATCACCGCCCAGGTAGATTTCAATAACTTCTTTGTTTTTCTGGATGTCATTGGGTACACCCGAAGCGATGAGCCTGCCGAAGTTGAGTACGATGATCTCATCGGAAATATCCATCACAAGGGACATGTCGTGTTCTACCAGCAGAACGGTTATACCCCGAACCTTGATTTTCATGATAAGTTCTGCCAGTTCACCGGTCTCATAGATGTTGAGTCCTGAAGCGGGTTCATCCAGGAGAAGCAGTTTCGGTTCTGCAGCCATTGCCCGGGCAAACTCCACCGCCCGCTGTTTCCCGAAGGGAAGGCTGGATACCTCGCTGTCTGCTATACCGGAGATTCCCAGGAGTTCCAGGTAGGACCGGGCTTCCTCTTCGATTGCCCTTTCCTCCTTCCATGTAGCCGGAAGGTTTAAGATACCGGCACCGAATCCAGCCCTGCTCTTGATGTGTCTGCCGATCATCACATTCTCCAGGGCTGTCATGTGCCCTGCCAGTTTGAGGTTCTGAAAAGTCCGTACTATTCCCCGCCGGGCGATTTGATACGGTTTTAATCCGGGGATCGGTCCATTTTCAAAGGAAATGGAACCGGATGTTACCGGCAGCGTGCCGGTAATGAGATTGAAGAGGGTAGTTTTCCCTGCGCCGTTGGGACCGATGATCGCCTCGATGATTCCCGGTTCAACCTCAAAAGAGACATCGTGCACCGCTTTGAGGCCGCCGAAGTACCGGCACACTCCTTTACACTCAAGCAGAGGCATGGCGGCTCCTTAATCGCCGGATAAACGGGACTTTCAGGATCCCTTCCGGGGAAAAGATCATGATCACTATCAGGATGATGCCGAAAACGGCATCGTCGTAGGAACCGAACACTCCCCGTAAGGAGAGGAAGTTGAGAACGCTGCCCATGATCAGGGTGCCCCACAGATTCGCCATCCCACCCACGGCAACGATAGCCACGTACCGGACGGATTTCATGACACTTGCCTCGGAAGGGCCGATGCCTCCGTTGTAATGAGTGAGAAATATCCCCGCAACAGAAGCAAACACGGCGCTCAGGATGAAAATGTTCACCTTGAACCTTGAAGTGTTAACCCCCATGGCATTTGCCGCTTCTTCACTCCCATGGATGTACCTGAGAGCCCTTCCCACCCTGGAGTTGACCAGGTTTGTCAGGAGTACTACACCGATAATGACGATACCCCATGCAATATAGTAATTGGAAACACGGGCGGAAAAACTGCCGCTTACAGAGAGTCCCGGTACCATGGTGAACCCGGGAACGTTGCTTATCCCGTCGGCCTCGCCGAAAATTTTGGAACCTAAAGCGATCCGGTAAATGATAATACCGAACCCTAAGGTCGCCATGGCCAGGTAATGACCTTTCAGTTTGAGTACCGGAATTCCTATGAGTACGGAGATGATGACGGTGATGAGGATTGCAATTATAACAGCGATCCATGGGGAGAGGTAGAGTATTGCCTTCCCGTAGAGGTCCTGCCCTGAAGTGATAAGCCCCCCTTTGGACATGAACTGTACAAAGGGGGTGTTCTGGTGAGACACAAGGTTGAGGGTCGTAAGGGTCGCCGTTGTGTATCCCCCAATAGCAAAAAAGCCTGCCTGGCCTAAGGAAATCTGGCCGGCGTATCCCATGAGCATGGAAAGACCGATAACCAGGAGCGAATAGTAGGCAGCCATGGTAAGCTGGGTGAGATAATAGTTAACTTCAAAGAGTGCGGTGAAGAGCTGTATGACGATGATGACGACTAAAAGAATGCCGGCGGGTACATATCGTTTCGGGTCCATCAGTACTCCTTCAGCGCGGCAGCCTGGGCGGATCCGAAGAGACCGCTGGGTTTGAATACCAGTATGAGGAGGAGGATAGCAATTGCTATTACATCTTTATATACCATGGGCATAAGGGAGATGCTGAAGGATTCGATGATTCCCAGAAGGATGCCTCCTGCGACGGCAGCCATACTGTTGCCCAGTCCCCCTAAAATGGCAACGGTAAACCCCTTGATGGCCAGGTCCGCCCCCATGTTGTAGTTGGTCTGTGTAAGGGGGGAGGTCACGCAGCCCGCCAGGGCACCGATGCCGGCACTCAGGATGAATGAAAGGTTGATCATGGTGCGGGTGTTTATTCCGCAGAGGCTTGCAGCCCTGCGGTTGTTTGCACAGGCCCGCATAGCCTGCCCGGTGAGGGTAAAGGAGAAGAAGAGGTAGAGCCCGATAACGATCAGTGCTGTAATCCCCAGGACCCAGAGGACCTGGGGAGATATGTGGGCCCCCAGGATGTTGATGGAGGATATTTCACTGCCGGTAAAAAACGGCAGGGCCCGTACTTGCTCGTTCCAGACGTGCAGGGCGATTTCACGGATAAGGATGGAAAGACCGATGGTTACGATGATCATTCCAAGTACCGAAGGGGATTTCATGGAACGGATAAAAACAAATTCCAGGGCTGATCCCACCATGGCCGTAATTATCACTGCCAGCACCACAGCCAGGTAGAGGGGCATGATCAGGGAGAGGGAGTAGGCGGTCATACCTCCCAGCATGACAAACTCTCCCTGGGCAAAGTTGATGATACCCGTAGCGTTATAGATAATATTGAACCCGATGGCAACTACGGCATAGATGCTTCCCACAGTAATGCCGGAAAAGATGTACTGGATGATCAGTTCTCCACTCATGTATCCGCCTCAGTAGCTCTATAGGGTATCTGGTACGCCAAGTTTAAGCACGATAAACGCCGGAAGTCAACCGGAAAAAGAACATTCGGTAAAGTCTGAAGAGTGGGTCTGGAAGCAGGAAGCACAGGGGGATTGGCTGTGTTCATCGATCCAACCATTGCCTGGTCCGCACGACTTCGGAAAAAACCCATCCTGCCTATGGAGCCGGTACAGCGCCCCATGGTGTACAAGACCGAAGCCGTGACCCGACTGTACAACCATTCTACAGAGGACTACTTAATGCCCGGTGTCCGGGGAATCCTGGGCGGGATGCTTTAATTGTGTAGTTCAAGGGAGGTTACATTATTTTTTATATACATCCTTTCGATCCTCAATGGTGAATACGGTTACTACATTCTTCTTCCGTTCAAAAATGACGCGGTAATTACCAACGCGTAAACGGTATCGGTTGTGTACTGTTAGCCTTTTTATTCCTTTTTGCAGGATTAAGGGATTTCTAAGCTTTGATTCAATCGATGTGATTATTCTTACTTGTTCTTCTTTGGGAAAGTTTTTTAACTTTTTTAAAACTCGATCACTTGCGTAGCGTATTTCAAGCATTTATGGATTTCAACAGTTCCTCAGCAGTAATGTATTTTCCATCAGTGCCTTGATAGGATTTGATTAGAGCGTCCAGATCTTCCATATTGTTCAGGGTTTTTTTGAAGATTTTTTTTAATAGAATCTGATACCATACATAAAACACTGAATTCCCCCGTATTTCTTCATCGATTATCTTCTCTATTTCATGGAAACTTTGGAGAATACCATCCGCTATGTCATTGATCTCTTTTCCAGCTTCGATAAAGCATTTCCTACATTGAATGTGGTTATGAAAGCATTTTGGGGCACTAAGTATTAATTTTATAAATGAATTCGTTGCTTTTAAGGCCATCCGGGCTCTCAGTAATAGTTCAAGGTAACCTTTTGTTTCCTGATACACTTTGAAAGTGTCAGACACAGACTTTACACCCGAGTTTATTCCATTCATATTGTTTAAACAATATTCATAGGCAATATCGGCCATCGCATACTCCTTCAAACGCTGATAACCCAAAGATGGGAGACAACCGGTTTTTTTATCGACGAATCGGGTTTATCCTTGCATTAATTATACATCATTATGGTCAACTCTGCGCAGAAAAAGGTGCGCTTTTTTTACAAAAAAATCTTGACAAATGGAAAATTTCGGGGCATTTTCAGCAGTTTTGGATCTATAGTCAAGTCGTGAATACTTACCTTAGAGATTCCCATCAATAATACCCGGAATTTTTACATCCATGGCGGCGACGAAAGCTTCCTCTGTACTGTAGCTCCCTGGTCTGGAAGTACCTGTTTGAAGGTCATCCCATCTTTTACCTGGAGATGTAATTCTCCATAACCTCCAAAACCATTCTTGAGAGGTTGAACCGTAATGGCATACTCTACGCCCTTGTAAATCTTTGTCATTCTCATTCCTCCTGCACCACCGCCTCCGGGATCCGCGTGAGGTCCTCATTCTCGATATCTACAGGTCGAAGAGAGGGCCATACAATCGTAAATGAGGGTGTGAAGGATTATTGTCCATTCAGGCTGAACCATTACACTCTGTCATATGCTCCGCATAATCCTGTATCACCTGGTATTCCCGGAAGTACCGGTACTCGTGTGATCTGGAATGTCCTGCCATTGCCTGCTGTGGCAAAGATACTGTCGGTTTGATGGCGTTCTGGGCTATCTTTCATGTTGCGATAAGGCGCCTCTTCGTTTTACCAGTGATTTTCTTACGAATAGACCGATTAACAATACAATCCCAAAGATTAATGTGTAACCAATCCATAATACAAAGGATCCTAAGAATGCAGTATAAATAAATAATGAAGTCGCCATTGGATGAGCAAAACTAGAAAAGGCTACTGCCCAAATAAAAAAGGCAGGAAAGATCATAAACAGTTTTTTGTTCACAGCTTGCGATAATGGTGTGGTAATTAATATGACGGTTAGTATTAAATAGAATAATAAAGGTAAACTTGTACCAAACAAAAATCTGGAATTCCATTCGTAGAAATGAGTGTTTTTGCAGGGGAGTCTTTTTATACTTACTCATTATTTATACCGGGGTATTATATCATTTACCTTCCACGTATACCACGGTTCTATGAGGAAAATAAATGATTTTGTCGATACCTGTCTTGGGGGCTCTACACAGATACGACTACAAAAATCAAAAACGGAAGCCGTATACCGGCTTCCGTTAGAGACTTAAGGGTAATCGATGCGGGAAAACTATTGGGTGAACGGAACGAACTCTCCGTTCTGTACGGTAAGCATGGTGATGGAGTCCATGCCCAGTCCGTTATGATCTTCTTTTGTGAAGTTGAACACACCCCCGGTTCCGGGGAAGCCTTTCAGCTGTTCTATGGCATCCCGGATTGCGGAACGCTCTGAAGAGCCGGCATTTTCAATGGCCTTCACAACGATCATCAATGCATCGTAGGCATGTCCGCCGAAGGTACTCACATCTTCACCGTATTTCTTTTCATATGCGGTTTTGTAAGCTACCAGGGTTTCCTTCTGGGGATTCGAAGCCGGAAGCAGCTCTGCAATAAGCAGTCTGCCGCAGGGGAAGATGATGCCGTTTGCCGCTTCACCGGCGGCTTCCACGTACTTGATGTTCCCGAAACCGTGGCTCTGAAACAGAGTCACATCCATTCCCAGCTGTTTCATGTTTTTCGGGATGATGGACTGGGCGTGAACGATCGACCAGTTTACCACTGCCTGGACATCCTTGGCTTTTACCTTTGTCAGCAATGCAGTTAGGTCCGTGGACGCCCTGTCGTAGGTTTCCGCAATTGCGATTTCAATGCCGAACTCCGGGGCGAATTTTTCAAGCTGCCCCATGCCTGCGTTTCCAAAACCTGAATTAGCGGCGACTATACCGATCCGGGATATTCCCATGTCATTCATGGTCTGATAGATCCATCGTACTACATAACTGTCTTTCTGGGGTGTCTTGAACACGTAGGACGCTACGGGGTTTACGATTGCTTCTGCGGCTGCGCATGAAACCAGGGGTACCTGGGCCTGCTGGATAAGGTCCTTGATCTGCATGGTTTCTCCGCTGGTGCTGGGACCGATGATGGCTGCCACCTGGTCCTCCTCGATGAGCTGTTTCACGAAAGAAATCGCTTTTTCCGGATTTGCTGCAGAATCCTTGATAATCAACTCGATAGGACGGCCGTTAACACCGCCTTCGGAATTGATCTTTTCCACCATCATTTCCACAGTTTTGGCTTCCGGAGCACCTAAAAATGATGCGGGACCGGTTACGGCGAAAATTGCGCCGATTTTTATCGTCTCAGTTTCCTTTTCCCCTCCTGCGAAGATGAAAGACGTCAAGCTGAGGAGGAGCAGGGATACGATTACTATCTTTTTCATAAGACCTCCTGTATCTTTTAATAGAATCATTTCCTTAAGATGGCGTATTATAGAATATTTATTTCTTGGTTGTCAAATAATATTCACTGAAAAGGGAAAATCAATGCATATTTATTCAAATCATGCTTTCTTGACCCTTTACACCGGTTACATTAGTATAGAACCTCACAATATCTAGTCGGCATATGGAGAGTTCAATGTCTAATATGGTCCTTCTGGGGGATGAAGCCCTGGCAATCGGCGCGGTTCATGCCGGAATATCTGCAGCATTCGCCTACCCGGGCACTCCCTCTACGGAAATTACCGAGTATCTCATTGAGTATTCGAAAAAGCACGGTGCCCCTATCGCCTCGTGGAGCAGTAATGAGAAAACCGCCTACGAGGAAGCTCTGGGTGTTTCCTTTGTAGGAAAACGGGTCCTGGTATCGATGAAGCACGTAGGCCTGAACGTGGCGGCGGATCCGTTTATGAATTCCGCTCTCCTGGATATCAAGGGCGGCCTTGTCCTTGCCGTTGCTGACGATCCGGGTATGCACAGTTCCCAGGACGAGCAGGATTCACGATACTATGCGGATTTTGCCAGGATTATCTGCCTGGAACCGGTGAATCAGCAGCAGGCCTACGATATGACCAGGGAGGCCTTCGACCTGTCCGAAGGGTTCCACATTCCGGTTATGATCCGCCTTACCACGAGGCTGGCCCATTCCCGGGCAGTGGTATCTGTAAGCGAACCCAGACAGGAAAACCCTATGGAAAAGACGGACAATCCCAGGGCCTGGATGCTGCTGCCCGGGTATGCCCGGAAACGGTGGGCTGATCTCCTCTCCCGGCAGAAAGATTTTTTATCCTACACGGAAAAGACGGATCATAACGAATTGAACCTAAACGATTCGAACCGGGAACTGGGTGTTATTACTACCGGGTTGGGCCACAACTATTTCATGGAGAACTTCGGGGATTTCCGGGAGAAACCCTCATATCTCCATATCGGGGCGTATCCTGTTCCGGTGGAAAAGGTGCGCGCCCTGGTGTCGCATGTAAAGAAACTGGTTATCCTGGAAGAGGGATACCCTTTCGTGGAACGGTACCTCCGGGGATACCTTCCCCCGCCGATTCCCGTTCTCGGTAAGGAAACAGGGGAGGTGCCTCCATCCGGGGAGCTCAACCCGGATAATGTCCGGAAGGCCCTGGGCCTGCCGGAGAGAGAACAGGCTGAAGGTGCGGCAGTGGAGCTCCCGGGACGTCCGCCCCAGTTGTGCGCAGGATGTCCCCATGCAGACACCTATTTTTCCCTGAATGAAGCCCTCGCCGGATATGACCGGAGTATCGTAACTGCGGATATCGGATGCTATGCTCTCGGCGCCCTCCCGCCGTACGAAGCGATTGAAACCATCGTATGTATGGGGGCTTCGGTGAGCATGGCTAAGGGTTCCGCCCAGGCGGGGTATGAGCACGTGGTTGCGGTTATCGGGGACAGTACCTTCCTCCACTCCGGTATTACCCCCCTGGTGGATGCCGTTGCCGGGGATATACCCATGACGGTTCTCATCGTGGATAACGAGACGGTAGCCATGACCGGAGGCCAGGAAACGATCCTCCCGTCTTCGAAGCTGGAACCCCTGGTACGGGGCATAGGAGTGGACCTTGACCATATCAGGACCATCCTTCCTCTTAAAAAACACTTCGATGAAAATGTAAAGATCATCCGGGAGGAGGTCGAGTATCCCGGTGTCTCTGTTATTATCGCGTTAAGAGAATGTGTCGAGACCGCAAAAAGGAAAAGGAGAAGCTGATGGAATACGACATCATCCTTGCCGGCGTGGGAGGTCAGGGAGTTCTCTCCATGGCTGCGATCATCTCCATGGGGGCCATGGAAGATGGTCTCCATGTGCGTCAGTCGGAAGTGCATGGTATGGCCCAGCGGGGCGGGGCGGTTCTGGCCCATTTAAGGCTGTCAAGCCGGCCCATCTCCAGCGATCTGATACCCAGGGGAAGGGCGGGAATGATTCTCAGTCTGGAGCCCCTGGAGTCTCTCCGGTATCTTTCCTACCTGTCCCCGGGGGGAGGGATCGTGGTCACGTCGAAAAACCCTGTGAAGAACATTACGGTTTATCCGGACCTGGAGAAATTGTATGATACGATACGGGATCTGGAACAATCTAAACTCATAGATGCCGAAGGTGAAGCCAGAAAAGCGGGAACGGTAAGGGCTGCCAACATGGTGATGGTAGGGGCAGCGTCGGGGTGCCTTCCGGTTAAGCCGTCGGATCTTGAAAAAGCGATCGCCGGACTGTTCAAATCCAAGGGCAAAGACTTAGTGGATGTGAATATTGAGGCCTTCAGGATGGGCCAAAGGTCATAAGATTTGCAGGTGCGGTACTGGGATAGAGAGGTAGAAACGCAGGACCGGGAATCTCTCGAAGAAAAGCAGCTGGAAGACCTTCGCGTAACCGTCGCTGTTGCTTTGAACACACCTTTTTACCGTAAGCGCCTCGCTTCTGTGGGAATGCAATCTGCAGAAGATATACGGACCATGGAGGATTTTTATAAGATTCCCTTAACCTCCAAGGATGACTTAAGAGACGCTTTCCCCTACGACATGCTTGCGGTTCCTCTGGAACAGGTGGTTCGGCTTCACGCTTCCAGTGGTACCACCGGGATTCCGACGGTCATCTACCATACCCGGGGGGACCTGGAGGGTTGGACGGAGCTGGCAGCCCGGTCGATGACGGCAACAGGTATGACCCGTTCCGATGTGTTCCAGAATATGATGACCTATGGACTTTTTACCGGGGGCCTGGGGCTTCACTACGGGGGGGAACATATCGGATCCCTGGTGATTCCCGCCAGCTCGGGCAACACGAAGCGGCAGTTTAAGCTGATGAAGGACTTCGGTACCACCGTGGTGCACGCAACGCCGAGTTACCTCCTCCATCTCCACGGAAAACTTGGGGGAGAGGGTATATCCACGGCGGATCTTGCCTTGAAAAAGGCTTTTGTCGGAGCGGAACCCCATTCGGAAAACGTCCGGAAGAAAATTGAAGATTTATTCGGCATCGATGTGTACAACTCGTATGGATTGAGTGAGATGAACGGACCCGGTGTAGCCTTCGAGTGTGAATATAAAAACGGCATGCACCTGTGGGAAGATGCATATATTATGGAAATCATCGATCCCGTTACCCTGGAGGACAGGGAGGATGGTGCCGGGGGGGAATTGATTCTCACAACTCTTAAGAGAACGGCAACGCCCATATTAAGGTACCGTACACGTGATCTGACCTCCATTTATCCGGATGAGTGCCCATGCGGAAGGGTGCACCGGCGGATTTCCAGGATCAAGGGAAGGACCGATGATCTGCTCATCATCAACGGCGTCAACGTGTTCCCCTCACAGATCGAAGAGGTCATCATGAAGATGCCTGAAAGCGGCACGAACTACCAGATCCTGGTTGAGAAATCCGGAGCACTGGACAAACTCACCGTGAAAGTTGAGGTGGGGTCCCAGGTGTTCAGTGACGATGCCCGGGACCTGAATGCCCTCATCGAGCGGGTGAAGGATAATCTGAAAGCATCCATATCCATCTCACCGGCGGTGGAGCTGCATGAACACGGGTGCCTGCCGGTGTATGAAGGGAAGGCAAAGAGAGTGTTCGACCTTCGGAACGGGGATGCGGATGATATAATAAAGCGATGAAAGGAGGACGGCGTGATTTGGAATCCTGACCGGGAATGCATGGGGAGCGATTCCCTTCGAAAACTGCAGGTGGACGCTCTGGTCCGGCAGCTTAAGAACGTGTATAAACACGTACCCTTTTACCGGAAAAAGTTTGATGATGCCGGGGTTAAACCCGGTGATGTAACCGCCCTGGAAGACCTGGCGAAAATTCCGTTTACCACGAAAGATGAACTTCGCCAGACCTATCCTTTCGGGCTTTTTGCCGTGGATCCGTCGGAAATAGTGGAAATTCACACCTCTTCCGGCACCACCGGGACACCCGTTGTCGGCGCATACACCTTAAACGATATCGATACCTGGGGTGAATCTACCGCCAGGACCCTCGCCATGGCAGGAACGGAACGTGGTGATGTTGTACAGAACGCATACGGGTACGGCCTGTTTACCGGCGGACTGGGAATCCACTACGGAGCGCGGAAAATCGGGGCTAATGTCATACCTGTTTCCGCGGGAAATACGAAACGCCAGCTCATGATCATGCGGGACTTCGGTACCACGGTCCTCACCTGTACACCCTCGTACTCCCTCTTCCTCGCGGAAGTTGCCGCAGAGGAGGGGATAGACTTCAAAGAACTGAGGGTGAAAGCCGGTTGTTTCGGCGCAGAACCCTGGAGCGATAACATGCGTATCGAAATCGAGGAAAAGCTCTCTTTAAGCGCCCACGATATCTATGGACTTACGGAGATCATCGGTCCCGGTGTTTCTTCCGAATGTGAAACGAAAGACGGTCTTCATATAAATGAGGATCTGTTCTATCCGGAAATCATCGATCCTGTAAGCGGAGAGGTGCTCCCTGACGGGGAAAAAGGAGAACTGGTATTTACAACCCTTACCAAGGAAGGTACGCCTATACTGCGCTACAGGACCCGGGACATCACCTATCTCACCAGGGGAACCTGTACATGCGGACGTACCCTGGTAAAAATGCACAGACTCTTGGGAAGGACCGATGATATGCTCATCATCCGGGGAGTCAATGTGTTTCCTTCCCAGATAGAACACGTACTCATGCATATCGAAGAAACCGAACCCCATTACCAGATCGTTGTGGACCGTGGGGCTTCCCGTCTGGACGAGGTGGAGATCCATGTGGAAGTGGAAGAAACCTTTTTCTCCGATGAAACGAAAAATCTTGAAAAGATCCGGGAAAAGATCGAATATGAAATTAAGTCGGAACTCGGCATCGGAGCCCGGGTAAAGCTGGTGGAACCGAAATCGATAGAACGGAGTATGGGAAAAGCAAAACGGGTTATCGACAAAAGACAATTATAAGGAGGCGCGCCATGACTATAAAGCAGATTTCCGTGTTTCTCGAAAACACCTCGGGAAGACTGGCGGAGGTTACCAATATCCTCGGCGTAAACGGTGTGAACTTACGGGCCATAACGATCGCAGACACGGCGGACTTCGGGATACTCAGGCTAATCGTGGATGACGTGCACAAAGCGCTTGCCACCCTTGAAG
Organism: Spirochaetota bacterium; assembly: GCA_024274705.1. Classification (GTDB taxonomy): domain Bacteria; phylum Spirochaetota; class Spirochaetia; order SPDA01; family JAJSAL01; genus JAJSAL01. Next base: position 2,677 of record JAJSAL010000187.1, on the reverse strand, counting down.
AAGCCGGGTTTACCGCCAAGGTGACCGAGGTGATCGGGGTGGAAGTAGAGGATAAGCCCGGCGGGCTTGCCCATGTCATGGAAATATTTGAGAAAAACAAGGTGAATATTGAGTATCTCTACGCAACGCTGGAAAAAAAGCAGGACAAGGCTGTCGTCATCTTCAGGGTCGAAGATATTCAGCTCGGGTTGAAGATCCTGGAAGAAAACGACCTTAAAAACCCCGGCACTTTATAGACCCCCGGTAATGGATTTTCTCGCCTTCGGTGCCCATCCGGATGATATCGAGTTCGGTATGGGGGCATCTGTCCTCACGTTTCTCGATCAACATTACACCGTCGCTTTCTGCGTGCTTTCCCGTGGAGGAAAGGGAAGTTACGGTACTACCATAGAACGGGAAAAAGAGATGATCCGGGCTGCCCGGCACCTGGGTGTCCCCATCGATATTCTCGATTTCGAAGACTGCCGCATATTCGATACCTGGGACAACAGACTCATCCTGGCGAATATCATCCGGAAGTACAGACCCCGGGTGGTGTTCGCACCGTATCACTCAATTGCTGCTTCCCCCGACGACGGAGGGGCCCATCCGGATCACCTTGCCACGGGTACACTGGTAAACCACGCTGTTCGGTTCGCCCGGTTCAGCAGAATGCCTCTGGAAGGAGAACCCTGGAAGGTGAAACAGACGCTGTATTACATCCTTCCGGCATTCCAGAAACCCTCCTTCATTCTTGACGTTTCAGACTACATGGATGATTGGGAACGCCTGTGTTCCATCCATATGTCCCAGATCGAGCTGAAAGGTGGAGGTGTAATCCCATTTTTAAAAAAAATCCGCTCTTACTACGGCCTGACGATGGGCACAGACTTTGGAGAAGGTTTTATCTCTGATACACCTGTCCTCCTGGACGTGAAAACACTTCTGTAAGTATTGCTTTTTTCCATGATCGATTTATAATGCTATGGAATGCAAAAAAGAGTTCTCAAAACGGTTCTTCTTGTATCCTTGCCGGTGTTTTTACTTATTTTCGGATGTTCTAAATTTCAGGAAGTGACCGGTTTTCCCCCGCGTAAGATCATATCAGAGCGGGATTCCGGAGATTATGCGAAAGAACCCATGGAATACCTGGAGGAAGCTCCGGCACCCGAGCCCTCCGTCTCCGGCCTGGAAGGTGATGGAGCGTTTTCCCCGGTCAGCACCGGTTCCCGGGTTCAGCTTGAAGAAAAGCGGAAAAAGATCTACTCCGGGTACACCGAACTCCTGGTTGATGACATCGAGCAGAGCAAAGGGATTATAGGTAATCTTGCTGAAGAGAGGGGTGGATATGTTGAGAGCGCCTACGGGAACACCATCGTTATCCGCGTTCCCGCGGTTCTTTTCGAATCGGTCATGGACGAGATTTTCACCTTCGGTGAGGCGCGCCATCATTACGTTGAAACCTTAGATGTTACAGAGTATTTCCAGGACCTGGATACCCGGTTGTCCATAGCGGAAAAGGCACGGGAACGGCTCTACATTCTCCTGGAAAAAACTGATGATGTGGAGGAGCGGGTCAACATATTACGTGAAATACGGAGGCTTACCGAGGAGATCGAACGTATAAAGGGCCTCCTGGAATCGATAAAAAGGCGTATCCGGTTCTCCAGGATTACGGTGGATCTTTTGTCCAGGCTTGAGGAGTATGCCCTGGAAATTCCGGACATACCTTTTCCCTGGATCGCCGGCCTGGACCCTCTCTATCCGTCCATCCCCCACCTTAAAGGAAGGGTCTACTTTCCCCTTGAGGACGATTTCGCCGTATTCGGTAAAGAGGATTATTTTCGAGCGGAAAGTGCGGACCTGGTCAGGGTGCGGGTGGGGACACTGGAGAATATACCCCGGGGGGACAGTGAATTCTGGCAGCGGGCACTGCTTTTTCATCTTGAACCGTACTATGCATCGGTGGAACCCTTTTCTTTCGATCACCTGAAAGGGATTGTCCTGGAAAGCAAGGATGGGGATCCCTTTTATTATGCCGTTGGCGCCGGTGTTGTAAGGAACCGTCTCTATGTAGTGGAAGTGTTCTTTCCCGACAGGAAGGTATACCAGGAGAAAAAGGGGACTATTATGGACAGCTTAAGCCGGTTCAGGGCAGGCAGGGAAGAATGAAACACATTCTGATGATAACCGCCGTGTGCTTATTCCTCTTTTCCATAACCGGGTACACCCAGGATCTGTCCGGGACCCTCCATTACAGCCTTCGCTCGATGATCCTGGCCAGTGACCCGGAACAGACATCGAATGCCATAGCTGCCTGGGTCGAAGAGAGGGGAGGGTATGTTCTCTACACCTCTCCTGACATCATAGTGTTCCGCCTGCCTGTGGATTCGTTCCCGGGCATAAGGAGTTTCCTGGAGGATGAATCTGACGCCCTCCTGGAGTATTCACCCGGGGCCGTGGATCTGCAGGAGGAAATTGTTAACCTCCGGTCCGGTATTCAGAGCAGGGAGGAAATCCTGGAGAAAAACCTGTCGTATATCGATAAAACCGATGTAGCAGGTACGCTGGCAATCGAAAAAGAGGTAACTGGGCTTCTGACGGAAATAGAATCCATGAAAGGCCGTCTCAATAAGCTGATGGTTGATACCCGGTTTGCCTACGGGGAGATATCCCTCTCCTTTTACCATCACTCTAT
>JAJSAL010000186.1 GCA_024274705.1 Spirochaetota bacterium | reverse complement strand
GCCCAGTTTCTTCTCGTCAGATATATCCGCCTGCCACAGTCAACCAGGTAGTTAAAGATGTCGTCGGTATCTTTGATCTTGTTGTCTCCTTCTTCACCTTTGCCAATCAGGAAGTTACGGAGGAGATCGTTGTCAACGGAGACGTGAGCGAAATAATGGCCGTCATGGAAGGCATTCGGGTTCCGGACATGCTCCAGGAACCAGTTTGGAAGGATGAGGAGGCTTCCGGCCTTAGATATACCGCCTTGGTCAGGATTTTCCCTGTAAACGTTTCACGATATACAAAACCATATTTCTCAAGTTCTGAAAGGTATTTTAATAGGGTGCTCTTTTTGATTTCCATGCCCGCCCTTGAAAGTACACTCAACAGGGCATCAGACTGAACGAATATCATTCCCGACTTCCTGCACTCTCCGGAGTAGCCGACCAGGAAGGCCAGCAGAAAAGTCAGACCTTCCCAGTGATTTCTGTTCAAACCTCCCACGCCATGCCGTTCAAAAGGCGGAAAATACCCTTCTGAAATGGCCACAAAGTCAGCAAGGGAAGGCAGTTTGAAGCTGAACCTGCAGAGTAGTTTCTTGAATTCAGCAGAAGATATCAGTTTGTACATGTTCCCGGATTCCTCATTCCTCTTTTTTCTATCCTTGCCGATAATGATTGTATTCATACAGACCTCCTGAAACATCTGTTGAAGGAACCGGCGGTTCTCTCTTATAGAGAGCAGGGGACACCTCCATCCTGACAGGATTTTCCTGAATTGACGATCCCGGGGTTGTGGTCCTCTTGTCGATTTGGCAAAAGTCGGTAGGAGTATCCGTGTTTACCCCTGGTTGAGTTCTCGATAATCGGGATGCTTCCGGAGTGTTCCGTGCTATATAGAACTAACCGGTTTAAAAGAGGTGTGTGTTTGGATGGAGCAGCAGCCTAATCCCCTTCAGATGCTCGTGGACTCCCGCAAGCGGGCGGTCAGGCTGAACTGTGTCCTTCTGATGATTGTCGTTTTGGCGATGATAGCTGTCATTGTTGCTGGCAGCCGTGATGACAAGGTTATTGTGCTGGACGCAAACGGCAAGCCCTATGTGGCACTGACCTTCAAGGACAATGTTTATCCGGTCGAGGCCCAGAACTTCGTAAGGGATACCCTTCAGGTCACTCTTGAGTGGACATATACGGAGATACTGGAGGGAGAGAAAAGGAAAGAGCATCTCCAGAGGATGCAGAGGTATTTCCATCCTGATTATTTCCCCGATTTCATTACCGGTTTCAGGAATTCCGACTACATTGCAAGCATAAGGGATGAAAAGAAGATTACGAAGGTCGCCTTTCCAAATGCCTTCAATATCTACAAGGACAGACAGCGGGATGTCTTTGTGGCTACGGGGACTGTAACTGTTACTGCCTATGATACGAATGGCGAGATCACGAGCGACAGAAAGACGTACAGGCTTGAAATGGTTCGGGGTGTTCGGAGTGTTTTCAACCCTTACGGGCTTTATACCATTGGACTGACGGAGGTTTTCAAGAATGCCGAATAGGACGATATTTGCAGGTT
>JAJSAL010000018.1 GCA_024274705.1 Spirochaetota bacterium | reverse complement strand
CGCGTAATACGGAAGGTATAGTCGCAGCCCTCGATTTTCCCGGCTTGGTGAGCTCGCTATTTCATTTTGTTATCGAGCTTGCAAATGGTGTCGATCATAACTTTTCGAATCATGTCGACATCGACTTCAAGGGCTCTATCTATCAGGATAGTTGTCTGGCGTATAAGTCATCGCCAAGAAGTGTTACTCCCACTGCGGGGTACTTCTTTTCAATACCGGTTATTCATCGCTTCGCCGCGTTGATTTCGCGGTCTTGTTTCCTTTCACCGTCTTGCGGTCCGATGTACTCAGGCTCCGCCGCAATGACCCGGTTGGTCCCGGCCCGAACAAATACCGGCGTTATCGCACTGTGATAATAGGTCCGTCTCCCGTCGCGATGCTCTTTCACTGAACATTGAACGCAATTGATTGTTTCGGAGCAGTGAAACCACGTCCCGTCTAAGGCGGGCAGATACGTCTCCTGGGTTGAACGATATTCCTGCTCAGGATTTCCCTTTTCTTCAAGCATTCGTTATACATCCGCATAGGCGGTAAAGCAATACTTTGGTGTAACCGGATCAAGTAATTGGCGGATACAGGTATCGGTGGGTTTTTATTATCCCCCCCCTCGCTGCCCGGGGATAACCTCGTGAGAGGGCGATCTTACATTGATTTCGTGTTGAATCCTAGGTGATGTAATCAATCTGTTTCGTGTTGTTTTGTAGATGAGGCAATTGTGCACCTCAACTCTTCAGGAAGTGCTCGCCTCCCCCCTGGCCATCAGGATCTTCCCTGTACGTACCATCTCAAGGACACCGTACTTGCTCAGGATATTGTGGAGCGCATCGATTTTCTCGGTTTTCCCTGTTACCTGGAGAGTAAGGGTCGAATCATCCAGGTCAACCGTGTCTCCTTTGAAAGACTGGGCGATCTGCATGATTTCCGCCCGCTGTTCCTGTTCACATCTTGTTTTAATGAGGGCGAGTTCCCGCTGCACAATGTCCTCGCCGGTGTTGTCCCTGGCATGAACCACATCGACCAGCTTGTTCAGCTGCTTCAGGATCTGGTCCAGTGTTCGCGCATCGCCGGAGGCTGCAATATTCATGTGGGAGAAAGCCGGATCGTGGGCTTCCGATACGACGAGACTATCGATATTGTAGCCCCGCCTGGCAAAAACCAGGGCAATACGGATAAGCACACCGGGTTTGTTCGCGACATACAGGCTGATAGTGTGTTTTTTCAAAGGATTGTTCTTTTTATTAATCAGGCCCCCCCTGTTGGTTTTGCAAGTTTCTTTTTAGGCGGTTCCAGGATCATCTCCCGTAAGGATGCACCGGCGGGTACCATGGGGAATACGTTTTCCTCTTTTTCCACTTCCACGTCGATCAAACAGGGCCCGTCGTTATACTCCAGGGCGTTTTTCAGCACCCTGCGTACATCTGCACTCCGTTTTATCCTGAACCCCTTACAACCGTAGCTTTCGGCCAGCTTTACGAAATTAGGGTTTCCCTCCAGGTCCACTCCGGAAAGGCGGTTATCGTAGAACAGATTCTGCCACTGTCTTACCATACCCAGGTAGTTATTATTGATCAGGAGGATCTTGATAGGGAGTTTATGCAGTACAGCCGTTGCCAGTTCGTACATGGTCATCTGAAATCCACCGTCACCTATAATTGCGACAACGGTTTTATCCGGCTGTGCAAGCTGAGCACCGATAGAGGCAGGGAGCCCGAAGCCCATGGTGCCTGCTCCGCCGGAAGTGATCCAGTGAAACCTGTGGTCGATTTTATAGAATTGAGATGCCCACATCTGGTGCTGTCCCACGTCTGTAACCACAACAGCCTTTCCCCCGGTCAGGCGGTACATTTCATCTATTGCGTGCTGGGCTTTCAGCTTCCCTTCCTTTTTATATTTCAGGGGGAAGTTTCTCTTCCAGCGGGATACCTGTTTGAGCCATTCGGCGGTATCCCCGGGACGGGCGATGGATGCTATGCTTTCCACAATCTGCCGGGCATCCCCCACGATAGCACAGTCCACCTGGAGGACCTTATTGATTTCCGCGGGGTCGATGTCGATATGAATCTTTATCGCTCCCTGGCAGAAATCCTCTACCTTGCCGGCTATCCTGTCGTCCCACCGGGAGCCTATGGACATGATGAGGTCGCATTCCGCTATAGCCTTGTTCGCGTAGGCGGTGCCGTGCATCCCGGGCATTCCCAGGTTCAGTTCATGGGTTTCAGGGAAGCACCCTTTTCCCAGGAGGGTGTTGGTAACGGGGATATTCATTTTTTCCACCAGGTAACGGATGGATTTTTCCGCTCCGGAAATAACCGCCCCATGACCGACCATGAGAACCGGTCTGAGGGCCTTTTCCAGGTAATCCGCCGCTTTTTCGATATCATCCGAGTCTCCTTCGTGAGGTATGCCATAACCGGGCAGGTGGAACTCATCGTTGAAATAGGGATCGATCTTTGCACTGGAAACGTTCTTGGGAACATCGACCAGGACCGGTCCCGGCCTTCCGGTGTTGGCCAGGTAAAAGGCTTCCCGCATGATGCGGGGGATATCCTGAGGGTCTTTTATCAGGTATGAATGTTTAACCACTGGAAAGGATATCCCGGAAACATCAGCTTCCTGAAAAGCATCCATCCCAAGGTTCGGCGTGTTGGACTGTCCGCATATGACCACCATGGGAGCCGAATCCATATGGGCCGTCATGATCCCGGTAATCGTGTTCACTGCACCGGGTCCGGAGGTAACCATTACGACACCGGGTTTCCCGGTGGCCCGGGCAAACCCGTCGGCCATATGGGTTGCCCCCTGTTCATGACGGGTAAGAATAAGCTTTATAGGGGACTCGATGAGGGCATCGAACATGGGGATAACATTTCCCCCTGGGTATCCAAAAATGTATTCTACACCCTGTTCGTGTATTATATCGATAATTGCTTCTCCACCGGTCCGAAGTTTTTGCATATAACGTCCTCCTCGGGTTATTGTTCGTTAAAATTCCATTGAAAATTACAATCCAAATAAGAAGTATTTAATTATTGGTTTATATCACTATGATTGTCAATCCTTTGTCTGCTAATTTAGGAGAAAAAAACGAGAAAATCGGACAAATACAATTTATTAAGAAATATTGATTGATTATTTACCATCAATAGGGGTAATTACCCCTGTTTAATCAGGTATGTAAATAATATAATCAATATACTGGGGAGAAGTGATGAAATATCTGTGAAAATACCATTCATATCTTCACAAATAATTGTTTGCATTTGTCAGTTAATCCTGCGAGAATAAGAATGAAGATAAAAAAAGGAATGCCTGTGAATACCCGCACATCAAATCGAAAAAGGATTTTCTATTTTCGTGGCACTATTGCTGTTATCGGGTGGGCGGCCTTGGTTGCTCAATTTACCCTTTCGGCATTCGATGTCAGTGATATAAATACTTATAACCCTTTGGGTGCTTTGAACAATTTCAGTTACTATACGGTACAAACCAGCATATTTGCGCTTCTCTATTTTTCATTGAAATTGAGAAGATCATCGGAAGGGGAAAAGAGCTTCTCCGGCTGGATCACATCCTTTCCTGTAAAGACAGCATTAACTGCGTATACATGTGTAACCGGGATCGTATTCGGTCTGATGCTTGCTCCTTATATGGAAAAGCAAATATGGTATATTTCGGTAGTCGTTATCATTCTCCATTATGTGCTTCCGCTGGCATTGATCCTGGACTGGATTATTGAACCTGCCGGCAGGAAGCTGAAGAGCATTCATGCAGGGCTGTTTCTTCTCTATCCGGTTGCATATGCCGTTTTTACTACAGTCTTCGGCAGCGTGACCGGGTGGCATCCGTATCCTATGATTGCAATAGATGTGCTTGGTCCTGTGCAGGCAATAAGAAACTATCTGATACTTCTTGCTTTTTCCCTGTTCCTCTATATGATATTCTTCTTTTGCGCCAGGTTGAAGAAGAAACAACCGGAAGAGGCACAGGATCCGGAATGAGCGGCGGAGAGGATTATTGACGGTTGACGTCATTGACGCATTGCGTTAATATAGAATTAATATGATTCGGTCGTTTAAGGATAAACAAACAGAAAAAGTATGGAAACAGGAATATTCTAAGCGGCTACCCAAAGATGTTCAGCGAATCGGATATCGAAAGCTCATAATTTTGCATCGCTCTAAAGACTTGAACGATCTTCGTGTTCCACCAGGTAATAAGCTTGAACAATTATCAGGAGATCGAAAAGGTAAGCATAGTATTCGCATTAATGATCAATGGAGAATTTGTTTTTTTTGGGACCATGGAACAGCTATAGATGTTGAAATAACTGATTATCATTAGGAGGACCAGTATGGATAAAATACCTGATGTCACACCCGGTGAAATTCTTCTCGAAGAATTTTTAAAACCATTGAAAATAAGCGCGTATCGGTTATCTGTTGATACTGGAATGCCCGCGACAAGGGTGTCCCAGATCATAAAAGGAAGGCGGCGTATAACTGCGGATACGGCACTGAGGCTGTCTCGGTATTTTGGTAATTCCGCCGATTTCTGGCTGGGTATTCAGGACGAACATGATCTGAGAAAGGAGATGCAGCGAATTGGTTCTGAACTCGAAAGAATCCCAAAAGGGGTCGCTTAATTATTCCCTCTGGCCTCATCGATTGCTCTGGACACATCAGATCTAGTCATTTGTGCTGACTTAGCTTGTTGCCGGGCTCTTTTGATAAGGGCATCAAAATCCCGTATGGAGGGTTGGGTGATCGTCTTCAGAATAATAACATCATTCTCTCCAACAACGATGAACTGGGACCCGGCTGTGAGGCCGAGTTTGTTCCTTATATCCTCAGGAATTACCACTTGCCCCTTGGAAGACATTCTGGCTGTTGATAGAGTTTTCATCTTAACACTCCCCGCTTAGTCTTACTGGTAAGAATATACTATATGTACGTTGGAAATACAAGTGTATAATATGTGCAGGAGAAAAAGATACGCTCCGTTACTTAACTCTCCTGGCAAAAGCAGCGCCGAACTCTTCACCTTTGTTAAGATCATCCCCTAACGGCCCGCCGGCAAACTCGAAGGTGTCCGTAAGGTCCCACCCGACGGGTTCGATGATCTCCTTGATTCTTTTAAGAGCCCCGCCGCTCCAGCTGTAGCTGCCGAACATGGCCGCTTTCTTGTTGATCACCCTTTTCAGGGCCGCCATTTCCAGTACCTGGGCTACCGGCGGGAACAGGCCTCCTTCGTAGGTAGGCGCCCCGATCATCACGCTGTTCTTTATCCAGAGGTGAGGGAGGATGTAGCTCACATGTGTACGGGCGGCGTCGAAGATCTCCACATCCACCCCTTCTCCGGTTATACCCTGAGCTACGGCGTTCATCATCATTTCCGTGTTACCGTACATAGAGCCGTACACGAGGGTTACTCCCGGTTCAGTTTTTCCGGTAGCGTATTCAGCCCATTTCTTGTACAAATCAATAATGGTGCCCGGGGTTTTACGCCAGATAAGGCCGTGTGAGGGTGCAATGATTTCAACAGGAACATCTTTCAGCTTTTCTATGGCATTAAGAACCGGTTTTGAGAACTTTGCCACGATGTTGACATAATAGCGGAGCGATTCCTGGGTGTAGAAAGCCAGGTCCTTGCATCCGTCATCAAAAATGGCCCCCCGTAAGGCGCCGTAACTCCCGAAGCCGTCACAGGAAAACAGGATCTTCTCTTTTGTATCATAGGTCATCATGGTTTCAGGCCAGTGGACAAAGGGTGTGTATACGAATTTGAGGACCCTGTCGCCGGTGTCCAGCTCTTCACCGTTTTTTACTTCCCTGATGTTTCCTCCCGGGCCGTAGTAGTTTTCCAGCATCTGCCTGGCCTTGGGCGTGCAGAGAATGGTCAGGCGGGGAGCCATCCGCTTCAATGTACGCAGTACTCCCGTATGATCCGGTTCAACATGGTTGACCACGACATAATCGATTTCGTCCAGGGGGACTTCTTCTGCAATATGGTCGAAAAAGACATCGGTTTTTATCGCCTTGGAGAGATCGATAATCATCTTTTTCTTATCCTTTATCAGGTACGAGTTGTAAGACACTCCCTCCTTTGAAATGGGCCATATTCCTTCGAACAGATCGGTAGTCCTGTCATTGACTCCGATCCAATACACATTTTCCTTAATCGAAACATTAGCCATGGATAGCTCCTTATCCGTTGTGCGCCGGTATAAGAAAGATGCACTATCTTTATATACCGTATTACGTCGATCTCCTCAACGATTTAATAGAGAATTTTCACCGGGTCTTCGATAAAATCTTTCAGATCTTTCAGGAAGGCCGCGCCCTCAGCACCATCGATAACTCGGTGGTCACATGAGAGGGTAAGCCGCATTATGGACCTCACCTCCTGGTTGTCCTGTTCGTCAATAACGATTTCCTTTTTAATCGAACCGACTGCAAGAATCGCCGAACCGGGTGGATTGATAATGGCGGTGAATTCTTCGATGCCATAGGAACCCAGGTTTGTGACCGTAAATGTTGCGCCTGAATATTCATCAGGCTGCAGTTTGTTGTTCTGTGCCCTTAGGATCAGATCCTTCAGTTCTTCCTCGATGGCCAGCAGCCCTTTTGAATCGCAGTTCCGTACAACCGGGGTGATGAGTCCGTCATGCTGAGCAACGGCCAGACCGATATCCACGTTTCCATAGGTAGCAATCGTGTCCCCTCCCCAGGAGGAATTCACAACCGGATGTCTTCGTACCGCTTCCGCTGCGAACTTGATAAGAAAAGCATTTAAAGAAACCTTATCCTTACGCCGGGCATTGAGGTCCTTCCTGGCCTTCATCATACCGTCCATGGCAACAGAAAGTCTTAAATAGTAGTGGGGGGCTGAAAACTTGGATTCCGCGAGCCGCCGGGCGATAATCTTTCGTTTCTGACTGACGGGCCTGGTCTCTTCCATGAGAAGGGGCCGGGCTGCCGTTCCCCTTTTCCCCGCCTTTTCCACGTCCCTTTTGACGATGCGCCCGCCGGGCCCTGTCCCCGGAACCGTGGAGAGATCGATCCCCGCCTGTTCCGCTGCGATTCTGGCGAGGGGTGATGAAGGGATCCACTCGTAGGACCCCTGTACGGGTAGTTCCTGAACCGGTGATTCTACAGGTTCTTCACCCTTCGTTTCCGGTTTTTCAGCAGCGGTTATTTCAGTGAGGAGGGAGGAAATATCTTCGCCCGCGTCTCCTATAACAGCTATAGGCTGTTCCAGATCTGCCGACGCGCCCTCGGGAACCAGGATCTTGAGGAGCACCCCTTCCTGGAGGGACTCGTAATCCATAGTGGCTTTGTCGGTTTCAACTTCACAGAGAACATCGCCGGAACTTACCTGATCCCCCTCTTTTTTTATCCAGTTTCCTATCGTTCCGCTTTCCATGGTAGGCGAGAGGGCTATCATCAATACTTTTTCAGCCATAGGTTCCTGTCTCCTTGTGATTTGTTACTTCCGGTAGAGTACCTGCTTTACCGCATCATGGATCTTCTTCATACTGGGCTGAGCCAGGAGTTCCAGGGAGTGGTTGTACGGCATAGGCACATCCCCGGATGATACAAGTTCCACCTGGGCATCCAGATGATCGAAGCAGTTTCGTGATACCAGGTATCCGATGTGAGAACCGACGCTGGCGAAAGGGAGAGCTTCGTCTACAACGATACACCTGTGAGTTTTCCGTACCGAAGCGTAGATCGTCTCTTCATCCAGGGGTCTGATAGAGCGAATATCTATCACTTACGCGTCGATGCCTTCGGTTTCCAGTTCTTTCGCCGCCTTGAGAACCAAATGGACAGGTTTAGAAAAACTCACAATGGTGACATCCTTTCCTTTCCTCTTTGTATCAGCTTCGCCGATGGGAATGAAATATTCCTCATCCGGAACAACCCCTTTAAGGGCGTACATAAGTTCCGATTCCAGGAAGAGTACCGGATTGTCATCCCGGATTGCGGACTTAAGCAGTCCCTTCGCGTCGTAGGGTGTCGACGGGGCAACGATTTTCAGTCCCGGGAAGTGAGCATATATCGACTGCAGAGCCTGGGAGTGCTGGGCCCCCAGATATTCAGCCGGGCCGTTGGGTCCCCGAAATACAATGGGAACCGTGAACTGGCCGCCGGACATATACCGCATCTTGATCGCGTTGCTGATAACCTGGTCGTATGCCATGAAGGAAAAATTGAACGACATCCATTCTACAATGGGCCTTAAACCGGCGATGGCGGCGCCTACACCGACGCCGGTGAAACCTTCTTCGGAAATAGGTGTATCGATGATCCTCCCGGAACCGAACTTGTCAAGGAGGCCCTGGCTCACTTTGTACGCGCCGTTATATTCCGCTACTTCTTCTCCTATAAGGATGACATTCTCATCCCTGGTCATTTCTTCTTCCATGGCCTGTCTGAGTGCTTCCCGAAACATGATTTCCGGCATGATGTTTTCCGCTCCCTCTAAGCCAGGATATCGTCGTAAAGCGCCGAAGGATCGGGCTCCGGACTTTCTTCTGCAAAATCAACAGCGTTCCTGCATACGCTTTTGATGTCATCATCGATCTTCCGGTATTCATCCTCGTCCAGCATGTTCTCTTCCACCATGGCGTTTTTGAGGATCAGAATCGGGTCCTGTTGTTTATAGGTGGAAAGTTCTTCCCTGGTCCGGTATTTTGCGGGATCGCTCATGGAGTGCCCCTTGTACCTGTAGGTCTTTATCTCAAAGAAGAGGGGGGTACTCTCCTTTCTTACCCGCTCTGCGGCCTTAAAAATTTCATCGTACACGATAAGAACGTCCATTCCGTTTATCTGCTTCCCGGGAATCCCGTAAGACTGTCCCATGATGGAAAAGTCGTTCACCGAGGAAACCCGCTCAAAATCCGTTCCCATTCCGTACTGGTTGTTCTCACAGATGTAGATGACCGGGAGTTCCCATATCTTGGCCAGGTTGAGACTTTCATGATAAGCGCCCTGGTGAATGGCCCCGTCACCGAAATAGCACAGAACCACTCCGCGCTCCTTCTTGTATTTGATTTTCAGTGCGACACCGGTTGCAACGGGTATCTGGGAACCGACGATTCCATTACCGCCGAGCATATGACGCTCCGCATCGAACAGGTGCATGGAACCCCCTTTTCCCTTACTGCAGCCGGTACGTTTTCCGTACAGTTCCGCCATAAGGGTATCAGCGGTCATACCGCAGGCAAGGGCATGGCCGTGATCCCGGTACCCGGTTATTACATAGTCCATTTCCAGGTCCAGGGCGGCTATGGAGCCCACGGCGACCGCTTCCTGCCCTATATAGAGATGGCAGAATCCTCCGATCTTACGGAGACCGTACATCTGGGCTGCTTTTTCTTCAAAACGGCGGATGAGGATCATCTCTCTTAACAACCCGATCAGGAGATCTTTCTTATACCCGGAAAGTAAACGTGGCATTATCTTTTTTCCCCCTAACGTTATGTAATTATGTAAATTTCACTTTTTGCTTTAAACCCTTCATCGGCTTGAAATATACCGCCTCTTCGATCACTGTTTCGATTACGATAAGACTGCTTTCCTCGTCAGCCTTCAGCCGCCAGAACGTGGTTAGTCTCGGGCCGATAGCTTCCAGGACTTCGTTTTTTATCGAAGAATTGTCCAGGAGATTAATCCTGCCCCGTGCAGTAACAATCGTATCCAGCAGACGGGTCTGGATCAGCCATTCCCCGTGACAGTTTTCCTTGAGCTGGGCGGCCTTGTCGAAGTCCGCCGATGTAATAGTAAAGATTGCATTTTTCCTGTCCTTAAGTATCGTGGGAGTCATCCACCGTATGTGAGGGCACCCTGTATTATCAACGGTGGCGAGAACTGCGGTTTTAGCGTCTTCGATTATCATTTCCAGTTCGGTCATGATTTCATGTTGTGTCATCCCGGGAACCTCCTGCCCATCGAAAGGTCGATACTTGTTTCTACTATAGGTTTCTTTATAATACTAATTGTATAATGATCCTGAAGCAAATTTTTTTCTTGTACAGTTATGAAGATGAACGCTTTTCTGCTCGATATTTTCTCTAAAACACGGAATGGGACTTCCTCGATATATGGACTGGGGAAACTGGAAAACGGAGAAACTTTCGGTTTTATCGACAGCAGGATTCTCCCCGGGTATTTTTCTCCCGGAGACGGTGCAGATTCCGGCAGTGTGTTTTACACGATGGCCGGGGAACCCGTCCGGCTGATGACCTTTCCGTCCGTTGCGAAACAGAAGCAGGAGACCCGGCGTTCGATAGGGTCCGGTGTTCCCGTATTCAATGAAAATATTACCTACCCCCATCAGTACCTCATCGCCCGGGGGATAGGTATTACTTTTTCCATCAGCGGTGAGTACCGGTCCTCGGAACGTGTAGACCGGGTGTATGAGAATCCGGATTTCTCCGGGAGTACCTGGCTGCCGGATTTCCGGGTGCTTTCCTTTGATATCGAGACTGATGGAAAAGCGGAAACGATTCTGGGGATATCCTACTGTTTCGCCGCCTGCCCCGGGGGGCCCAGGGAGGAAGGTGTGTTTGTCCTGGACCAGGGAAGCTCCGGGGAACAGGAGTATGTGACCCCCTGTAAAGACGAACCTGGACTGCTGCACTCCTTTATCACCCTGGTGAACCGCCTGGACCCTGATATCGTTACCGGCTGGAATGTCATCGATTTCGACCTGGCAGTCCTGGCAAAGAAAGCGGTAAAGGCAGGCGTTCCCTTTACCATTGGAAGGTCCAGGGACCCGGCAAAGTACCTGGAAAGCGAATTCTGGGGAGGGAGCCGAATGCTCGTTCCCGGCAGGGCCGTACTGGATGCAATGCACCTGGTACGGGGTATGTCCTGCCGGTTCGACGATTTCAGCCTGGAAACGGTGGCACAGCAGCTGCTGGGCCGGGGGAAAAGTCTCCACTTCGAGGAGTGGGAAAAGGTTGACACCATCGAAAGCGCCTACAGGTCGGATCAGAAGCAGTTTATTGAATATGCCCTTACCGATGCCAGGCTCGTTCTTGACATCCTCGAACAGGAGCACCTGATCGATGTGATGGTGAACAAGAGTATCCTTATCGGGCTTCCTCTGCAGGAAGTTCAGTCAAGTGTCGCGCCCTTCGAATTTCTCTATTACCGGGGACTTTTCCAGCGGCGTCTGACAGGGCCCTCCCGGGTCGACCGGACACGGCAGGTGGGGAGGGTAGCCGGCGGCCTGGTACTGCCCCCGGTTTCCGGCCTCTATAACAACATCCTGGTGTTCGATTTTAAGAGTCTCTATCCTTCCATTATCAGGACCTTCAATATCGACCCCCTGGCCCATGTCCGGGCTTCGGTTCACCCTCATAACACCCTTCAGGCGCCGAACGGAGCGCATTTTTCCCGGGAACGGGGTATTCTCCCTGACCTGATAGACAGGTTTTTCTCTAAGCGGGAAGAGGCGAAAAAATCCGGAAACGCCACCGCTTCGTATACGTATAAGATTATCATGAATTCCTTTTACGGTGTGCTGGGGACCGATTCCTGCAGTTTTTCCGACCCGGAACTGGCCGGGGCGGTCACCGGTTTCGGGCAGATGCTCCTTACCCTGGCCCGGGACTACTTCGAGGAGGAGGGATTTCATGTGCTCTATGGAGATACGGATTCCCTGTTTACGGACTGCGGTCTCGATAGTGGTATTCCAACGGAAAAAGCCTGTGAGCTGGGCCGGGAGCTTGCCCGTAATGTTTCGGCCTGCCTGGGCAAGTACATCGAAGAGCGGTACGAAGTGGAGTCCCGCCTGGAGATGGAATTCGAGAAATTCTACCGGTCCTTTTTTCTGCCCCCCTCCCGGGGAGGCAAGGGAGGGAGCAGGGCGAAAAGTTACGCCGGGTTGAAAGAGGACGCAACGGGAGAGTCCCTGGAGATAACCGGTATGGAAGCGGTGCGGAGCGACTGGACACCCGCCGCCCGGGAACTGCAGACCGGTCTCCTCCTGATGATGTTCCAGGGGAAAAGCACGGAAGAACTGGATCTTCTCCTGTCGGAAACCGTACGCAATATCCGTTCCGGCGGGATGGACGATAAACTGGTGTACTCGAAACGGCTCCGAAAACCCCTGTCTTCGTATACCAAAACATCCCCTCCCCATGTAAAGGCGGCCCGCCTTCTCCCCTCCCCGGTACGGACCGTCCGGTACGTCATTACCCTGTCGGGACCTCAGCCCTTAGGGTTTCAGGACTCCCCTGTAGACTATGATCACTACATTCAGAAACAGATCCTGCCGATTGCGGAATCTCTGGCTTCCTTTACAGGCTTAAGCACTGCCGGGTACGCACAGGATGATTTTGGACAACAGGAATTGTTCTAAATCCGGTTTGACCCGCTTTGGCACATTAGATATGATAGACAATCGATACAAACAGGGAGTATACCGAAAATGCTGAAACCGGAATTGATGCGTACGGCAGCCGTAGTGGAAGACCCGGCGTTCGAGGCCGATTTTGAAATGCGTAAAGGATCTCTCATTCAGAGCCGAAATTACGTGAAGCAGTTTCTCATCCTGTAGACCGGAAGGGGAGATATCATA
Source organism: Spirochaetota bacterium (assembly GCA_024274705.1). Classification (GTDB taxonomy): domain Bacteria; phylum Spirochaetota; class Spirochaetia; order SPDA01; family JAJSAL01; genus JAJSAL01. The sequence continues at coordinate 23,477 of JAJSAL010000018.1, read as the reverse complement.
CTATGGCAAAGAAATGGCTTGAAGATTACAATCTCTCCGGCAGCACGGCAGTGATAACCGGCGCGGCCGGGGAACTCTGCGGCGCTATGTCCGATGCCCTGGGATCCCTGGGAGTGAAGGTTGCACTTCTCGATATCAACAAGGAAAAAGCGGAAGCCAGGGTCGAAGGTATCCAGGGGGAGGGCGGCACAGCCCGGGCGTTTCCCTGCAGCGTGCTGGACCTGGAAGAATTGAAAACACAGTATCGGAAGATTTGCGATCTCTGGGGCGAGCCGGATATCCTGATAAACGGCGCCGGAGGAAACCATCCCAAGGGGAGTACCGATAAGGAATTTTTCGAATTCGGCGATCTGGAGGATCCCGGTGTAAAGACCTTTTTCGACCTTCCCCTGGAAGGCTTTACAAGGGTGTTCGATCTGAATTTCATGGGTACCCTGCTGCCCACCCAGGTGTTTGCCCGTGGTATGGTGGAGAAGAAGAAGGGGGTCATCCTGAACATTTCATCCATGAATTATTATACGCCCCTTACCAAGATTCCCGCTTATGCCGCGGCAAAGGCGGCCGTGTCCAATTTCACCTCCTGGCTTGCGGTTCATTTCGCTCACGCGGGAATACGGGTAAACGCCATCGCCCCGGGGTTCCTGATGACGGAACAGCTTAAGTTTCTCCATATCGACGGGAAAACCGGTGAATATACACAGCGGGCTAAAAAGGTGATCGCTCATACACCCATGGGCCGGTACGGAGAACCCCGGGAGCTCATCGGAACGGTGATCTGGCTCCTCTCGGACGCCGCGAAGTTCGTCACCGGCGTTACCATTCCCATCGACGGAGGGTTCTCTTCGTTTTCGATCTGAATCCGGAGGCTTGTAATGCAGATCTATATTTTTGATTCCTACGAAGATCTCAGCACCGCTGCGGCGGCTGCGACGGCGGATACACTCAATCTCAAACCCGATTCGGTGCTTGGTCTCGCCACCGGATCCACGCCCTTAGGATTGTACCGGGAATTGATACGGATGCACAGGGAAGAGGGGCTGGATTTCTCCAGGGTTACCACATTCAACCTGGATGAGTACGTAGGGCTGCCCAAGACTCATCCTCAAAGCTATCACTTTTTTATGAACCGGAACTTCTTCCGGCATATCAACATTCTCCCTCAAAACACCTATGTCCCCGCAGGAACCACGAATAATCACAAGGCGTTCTGCGATTGGTACGAAAACCGGATAAAGGAATCCGGGGGAATCGACATACAGATTCTCGGGATAGGTACGGATGGACATATCGCATTTAATGAACCAACCAGTTCTCTCGGTTCAAGGACCCGGATCAAAACGTTAAGCAAACAGACCAGGGATGACAATTCCCGGTTTTTTGAGAAGCCCGGGGATGTTCCCGTGTACGCCATTACCATGGGAGTAGGTACGATCCTCGAGGCCCGCCGGATTTTTCTTATTGCCACGGGTGCCGCGAAAGCCGTGGCAGTGGCAGGGGCCATCGAAGGACCGGTGAGCAGCATGAACACCGGAAGTGCACTGCAACTTCACCAGGACGTCGTCGTGTTCCTGGATAATGAGGCTGCGGGAAAATTGAAACTCATCGATTATTACCACTGGATCCAGGAAAATGAGCCGGATGCTCCGGAAGTTCTGCGAAAACAGCCCTGACCTCACTACGTAGAGTGTGAAAATCCCGACGGCTCGGTGAGCCAGCGGGTAATAACATTATAAATATAAAAAAAGTCTCCCGGGAAGGTACCCTCCCGGGAGACTGTACTAATCCTTCAGCTTCGTATTAACTTACTTACAAGCTATCCAACTCAAGAACTTTCACGTCATCAACGGTATCTACCTGTACAAGTTCACCGTCCTGCCACTCGAAGATACCGAAGAGGCCGGATACCACGCCGGTTTCGGTGTAGTCGAACTCACCGGTTAAACCGCTGTAGTCGATTTCTTCCCCGTTCCGGATAGCGGCGATTCCTTCCTTGTAGGTGTAGACCTTCTTTCCCGGGGCCATGGCAACGGAACGCATCGCTGGCGCCCATTCGCTTGCCTTGGTGGACCCCGCCTGCTCGATCGCCAGGGCGGTCACCACGAGAACGTCGAAATACTCGATGTTGTAGGAATTCTCGGGCTGGCCGACTACGTCTGCCCATTTCGATCCTGACAAACGCCGTTCGTAGTCTGCGAAAGCAGGGCCGTCCACATAGCTGAATCCTGAAATCCACACGTGCTTGTGCTGTTTAAGTGCCGTCTCGGTTGCGGTTTCCGGAAATGCCTCTCCCAGCCATTCGGTGGTTCCGATGATCATGAGGGACAAACCCGCCTCGGCAGTCTGTTTGACAATGGTGGCCCCGTCCTGGGCCTGGCTGAAGATAAGCATCGTGTCCGGGTTCGCATTTGCAATCCGGCTTACTTCGCTCCGGTAGGAAGTCTGTTCGGGGACGACATTGATCTCGTCTACCACGTTTAATCCGATGCCTTCAGCTGCCTTTATTGCGGCTTCCATCTGCAACTGACTCCCTTCGATCTCCGTTGCCACCAGTACCACTCTCTGTGCACCTTCTTCCTTGGCCCTTATCACGGCAGCAACAGCCTGGCCGGAATCCATGGGGGCTCCACGGAAAATAGGTTCCTCAGGTGTTCCTCCGATGTCCCTGAGTATACCACCGCCGTGTACGGAAGGCATGAGGGGAGAATCGTTCGCCTTAAGGTACCCCAGCAGCCAGTCCCGGTAGGAAAGGTATTCATGGGCCGGATTCAGAAGAATGTCACACTTTTCCTGTTCGATGAGTTTTCTTGCAGCCTGTGCTTCCCCGATTGTTCCTATGTCCTGATTAACTGCAACCATTTTTCTCCCGAGAGGAGGGTCTTCATTAATGACACTGAGGGTGAACTCGGTGATTCCATCGAACCATGGTCCGACATCGGCGAAAGGTCCTGTGTGGTAGGTCAGGTGGCCTACTTTAATGGGACCTGCCGCTTCTTCCATTGCCCCTTCCTCTTCCGTAGGGGCAGCTTCCTTTTTTCCGCCGGCACTTATACTCAAGGCACATGCGAAGAGAACCACCAGTGCAATGGTGATTATTCTGGACGGTTTGTCCTTCATGATTGTTCCTCCATAAAAATACTCTATTATCGATTATCGATTATAGATATTCTCTACCAAAATCCTTCATCTGTCAAGAAAAATTTTGCTATGACATTCTTTTTCCTGGAAGATTCCCGGGTGGATAAAAAATTCAGGTTACAACCCGCATTTTTTAAATCCTGTACCCTTCTTTTACCTTCCCGATGTCCACATTGTTACAGTCATCGATGAGGAATATCGTGCCTAAACTTAAAAGCATTATTCTGTCGGCGATTTCCATGGCTTTTGCCGCATTCTGTTCCGCCACCATGATACTCACGCCCTTCTTTTCGTGGATCTCCTTGATCTTGCGGAAGAACCCGTCCACATATTTGGGTGCAAGACCGGCAGTGGGCTCATCCAGGAGAATCATGACAGGGTCCTGCATCAGGGCGCGTCCTACGGCTACCATTTGGGCTTCACCACCGCTTAAGGAACCTGCCTTTTGGTTGATCCGCTCCGCAATATCCGGAAAGAGTTCGATGATCTCCTCCATCCGTTCCTGCTTGGAACGTTTCCCGACCAGCCCGCCGATGGAGAGGTTTTCCCTCACCGTCAATTCGGGAAAGATGTTCTGTTCCTGGGGTACATATGCGAGGCCCCGCTCTGCCAGCTGATACGGGGTTAGATGGGTTACATCTTCGTCCTTGAACTGTAGTTCCCCCGACTTGAGGGGAAGTACTTTAGCTATGGTCTTCATCAATGTGCTTTTTCCCGCACCGTTAGCACCGAGAATCGCGTAAATTTCGTGTTTCACTTCGAAATCCAGTCCATGCAGGACCGTCACTTCACCGTATCCGCTCCTGATGCCTTTTACGTTAAACATGATCAACTCCCATATATTTTGCTGCAACGGTCCTGTGTGCCCGGATCTCATCGGGTGTTCCCTGGATAAGAATCTCACCCTCCGCCATAAAATAGACACACTCGGACACTTCCCAGATCAAGTCCAGGTCGTGCTCGACGATCAGGATGGATATGTCCTCTTCCTTCGTCTTCTTCTTCATCAATTCCATGACTTTTTTCGTCATATCTTCCGGAAGCCCCGCAGTCGGTTCGTCCATAAGCAGGAATTGCGGTTTCAGCATCAGGCACCGGATAATATCCAGGAGTTTTTTCTCTCCCGCGGAAAGAGCATGTCCTTCGGGATTTTCGAAGTGGAAATAGTCCAGATAGTACGAAATATCTTCTTCCGCCTCTTTGCGTAACGTATCTTCTCTGAAGACCCTGTAGAACTTCTCGTACCCCGGAGGTGCCAGGGAGAGCAGCAGGGATTCTTTGATGGTCAGGCTTTCGAAATCCTGGATGATCTGGTTCGTTTTTACGATCCCCATTCGGGCTATCTCATCCAGGCTTTTGTTCGTTATGTCCACCTCGGAGCCCTTGGAGCCCTTCGGGTAAAATGCGACCTTTCCCTGGTCCATCTTCAGTTTCCGGGTAATGAGACTCATCAGCGTCGTTTTCCCGGCCCCGTTCGGGCCGATCAATCCTTCGATACCATAGTTCCCGAACGTAAGGTCTCCGATATCCACGACGGTTCTGCCGCCGAAACGTTTCTTCACATCTTTTAAATGCAGTTTTTTTTCAGACAAACCGTAACCTCGCTTATTTCGTGGTGAGTTTTCTTCGGCCCAGAATCCCCGAGGGTCTGAACATGAGTACCAGGATGAGGGTAAGGCCGTAGATAAGCAGTTTGATTACCGGCAGCAGTTGGGCTTGAGCTGCGGGAATCGGAACGTAGGTCTCGATGAAGAAATCGAATAAACCGAGGGTTACCAGGGTACCGATGAGACCGCCTAAGACCCTTCTCCTGCCCCCTATGATCAGTGCAATCCACACGGCAAAGGTAGTGCCCGGGCCCAGCATCCTGGGAACCATGAAGTGAACGTTTGAAGCATAGAGGGTTCCGACGAACCCCATAAGACCTGAAGTGATGGTGAAAAACTTCAGCTTTTCCCGGGAGGTCGGCTTGCCCAGGCTTCGGGCCAGGGGTTCGTTGTCCTGAATGCCCGACAGCAGCCGTCCATAGGGTGAAGATTCCAGCTTAAAAGCGTAGAGAATCAGGAGTACTGTAAAGACCAGTGCAAGGAGAAAAAACACGAACTGGGAGTAAAGCCCGGCATTGATGGGAAACGGTACGGTCCCCAGTCCGATTACCCCTTTGGTGATCCCCTTTTCCGTTGTTACCAGGTCCGCAATCACCGTTGCGCATGCCAGGGTTGCCACGAGTATCGCCTGGCTGTCCAGGTCCAGGACGACCTTTCCCAGGGCCCATGCAGCGGCGCCTGTCAGCACTGTGGCCATGAGCATTGCCGGCAGGAAAGGGATATGGTACTGGACTAAAAAAACGCCGAAGGAGTACATACCCAGGCCGAAAAACCCGACTACACCGAAGTTTACGATGCCCGTGCGGCCGAATTGCAGGTGCAGGAGTGTGGCCAGGGCTACGAAAACAATGATGTTGGAGAATGAATACATCGCGTATCCCGAAAGAAATGCAGCCATGTTCTACCTCCTCACCTTCTTGAATTTCAAGACCGCGATAAACCCGAGGAGGAGAATCACCTCGCCGTAGAGCGGTTTGGTCACCAGGGTAACCGCGGCAGTGATAATCCCGGCACCGATGCTTGCTATCAACGCACCCCGCACATTGCCTATCCCTCCCACTATGGAAATCATGATGATGATAAGGATCAGTTTCCAGCCCAATGCCGTGCTGACAAAGGAAAACACTCCGTAAAATAGTCCTGCCAGTCCTCCCACCACCCCGGCGATAAACCAGATCAGCACCGACACCTTGACCGGGTTGATGCCGCTTACCATGGCAAGCTCTTCGTTATTCGCCAGTGCCCTCATCATCTCCCCGTAGTTAGTCCGGTAGATAAACAAGTACAGCCCAACAGTGATGACTGCTACCAGGATCAGGGCGGTCAATTGTACATTCATGATACCGATTCCGAATAGCTTGATATGTGACGGACTTGCTATGTCGAAAGCATAGAGCTGACTGCCGAAGATCAGCCGGGCGGCATACCTGATGAAAAACGAAAGACCTACCGAAAGGATGATCATCTCGGTTCTCCCGACACCCCGTTTGAAAGCGGGCCGAAATACCAACAGGTATGTGAAGACACTTACCACTCCCGAGAGAAGAGCCGATGGAATGATTGCAAGATAAAAGTTCCACCCCAGCATGGAGTTGAAAATAATGGCAAAATACGCACCCAGGGTGATGTTTTCCCCATACGCCACATTGATAAATCCGTTCAGGTAAAAAATCAGTGTAAAGCCTGCGGCCGCCAGAACAAGCGGTGCCGCTTCGATGATTCCTAATACCAAAGCATCAGTTATAAACGACATAGCATCTCCATATTCAATGTTTCCGTGGGGCTCTTTATTATCGATAATCGATAATACTTATTTTCCCCTGAACATCAAGATTTGTCAAGGGAATAATATCTGCGACTTTTCTTGACACCTCAATGGAAGGGTGGTACCCTGTAAACTATCGATAATCGATAATACCATTCGTTGTTTCTGGAGTGAAGGGCCATGAAGATTATACATGAAACGGAAGTTGAGGAAAAAAAAATTCCCGGACGGCGTATCCGCTGGATCGCCGACGATACGTCCATGCAGCCGGAGTTCCTCTCCAGCTGCGTAATCCAGGTACTCCCAGGGGAGATGGTCAAGCCTGCACATTCCCATCCGGAAGGCGAGGAATTGATTTATATTATCAGCGGTAAAGGAGAGGCCTGGGTGGACGGTGAAATAGAACCTATGCGTTCCGGCACCGCGGTTCTGTTCGAACAGGGTAAGCCCCACATGGTACGGAATACCGGCGATGACGAAATGAAGGCAGTCTGTTTTTTCGCTCCTCCCACGGGGCTGAGTAATTACAGGATGCACGAAGATGCAAAATTCGAGGTAACCGGGCATGAGCAGAAACCCGATTAAAGGTTTTTCTATCGATTCCCGACTGGTCCGGTATATCGGTTCCGATCTTCAGCGGCCCGAGTGTATCCTGGCGGAGCCCGATGGGTCCCTCTGGTCAGCCGATGCCCGGGGAGGTGTCGTTCATATCAGGCCCGACGGCAGTCAGGAGATCATTACTCAACACTATTCCGGGAGTTTTAAGGCTGCCGGAAGTGAAGAGGCACGGTTTGTCTCAGGAACGCTGCCTAACGGTCTTGCCTTTGCCAGGAACGGTGATCTTCTCATATCCAACTTCGGTACCGACTGCCTGGAGCGTATGAAGAGAACCGGTGAAACGGAAGTACTCTTTGACACGATAGACGGTTCACCGATTGGAAAGGTAAATTTTGTTCTCCGGGACTCCCATGACCGTGTGTGGATTACCATCACGACCAAAGTAAAGAACTGGATCGATGCTCTGGTCCCGGACCTGGATGACGGGTATATCGCGTGTTACGACGAACGGGGTATCCGTATAGTGGCCGATGGGCTCCACTTCACGAACGAAGTGCGTTTCGACCGGAATGAGGAGTTTCTGTACGTGGTTGAAACAACAGGTGGACGGATCTTAAGGTTCAGGGTAGACGAAAAGGGAGAACTCTCGAACCGTGAAATCTACGGACCCTCCAGCCTCGGCAAAGGTGCGTATCCCGATGGTATCGCCTTTGACAGTTATGGAAACCTCTGGGGGACAACGGTATACTCGGACACTCTCTTCGTGATAACCCCCGATGGTGAACAGATCGTACTGATCGATGAAGGGGACCCGGAAAAAGTCAAGGCCTTAGATGATGCTTTTTTCGAAAAACGGGTTACTTCGGAAATTCTGTTCGAAACGGGAAGAGGCATCGCACCCTGGATGGCCAGCGTAACCTTCGGCGGACCCGATCTTCAGACTGTATACATCGGCTCGCTTAAAGGAACCAGGATACCGTATTTCCGTGCGCCTGTGCCTGGATTACCCATGGTGCACTGGAACGAACAATAGGAGTATACCATGACAGAAACCATGAGAGCGATTCAACTGAATGGGCCGAATGATTTTGAATACACCCGGGTACCCGTTCCCGAGGTGGGGCCCTTCGAAGTTCTCTGCCGGGTTGAATCGGTAGCTATTTGCGGGACCGACCCGCATATAATCGCCGGGGATTATCCGGGGTTCTGGCCGAAAGAGTTCCCCCTTATTCCGGGTCATGAATGGTCCGGGGTTATAGAAAAACTGGATGAAAAAGCATACGAGTTCGGATGGAGAGAAAAAGACCGGGTATGCGGTATCAGTCACGTAGGCTGCGGATACTGCTCCATGTGCCTTGAGGGACGGTACAATCTCTGTCTGAATTTCGGAAATGAAAAACTCGGACACCGGCAGCATGGTCATTACACCCCCGGGGCGTATGCGCAGTACATGCTTTCGTCTATTAAAAGTATTGCAAAAATTCCGGATACCATGAGTTTCAATGCCGGTGCCTGTATGGACCCCTTCAGCATTGCCCTTCATATGACCATGAGGTCGAAACTGCAGCCCGGGGATTCGGTGCTGGTCAATGGTTCCGGCGCCCAGGGGTTGATGGGTATTATGTGTGCGAAGAGTATGGGCGCAGGAACGGTGATAGTGTCCGGAAGCGGAAACAGGCTGAAAGTAGCGGAAACCTTGGGGGCAATACCGATCGACTACAGAAAAGAAGACGTCCCGGCCAGGGTTAGGGAACTGACAGGCGGCCTGGGGGCGAAAAGAATTCTGGAATGCTCCGGCACGGAAAGGGGGATCCAGCAGGCCTGCGCATCCGTGGCAAAGGGGGGATGTATATCCATGGTAAGTCTTCCTCCCGGGGACGGGAATATTACAATTCCGCTGAAGCAGCTGGTACTCAACGAGATCGACCTGGCAGGCAACCGGGCGAATCCGAATACTCTGGAAAAAGCAATTGCCCTGGCGGAAAGCAACAGGTTTGATATCGATAGCCTGGTAACCCATGAGTTTCCCCTTTCGGAATACCGGAGAGCGCTGGATATCTTTGTGGGAAGGAAAGAGCATTCATTGAAAGTAATGTGTAAACCAAACATGTGAAACTACATTCAGAGGGAGAAGAAATATGGGAATCTTATGCGAAGAATTGATGAGCGGCAGTGCAGTGCTCAGAATCGATATGCATGGTGCAACCGACCAGGACACCATCCTGGATGAAATGACATTTTTGAATTACCGGTTGGCATCGGCTCAATCCCGTAAAGAGATTAAGAAATCTAAACCGGACATCATCTGGAACAGGGAAACGGCAGAAAAAGGCATCCGGTACGAAGGTGGTCAGCTTTTTCTGGACGGCCGGTGGGAGCAGGGAGAGTTGAACAAGGTGTGTGTAGCCATGCTGGCATTCGAAATGGATAAAGCAGGTCTCCATCCTTTCCACAGCTCCGCTGTCCGGTACAAGGGGAAAACGATTCTGTTTCTCGGAGGGGAAAACAACCACGGAAAGAGCATGAGCCAGATCGAAGGGTGCCGCCGTGGCGGGCAGATCGTTTCCACGGAAACCACTGTTACCGATGATGACGGTATCGTTGTGATGGGTTCAAAAAATGTATACCTCCGCATGAGGGCGAAGGGCACCGAACGGGCAGACCTGCCGAGCCAGGACCAGGGTGTTGCCAAGTTCTTTGATAAAGAGCCGGAGTTCATTAATTTTAATGATCCCGCCCCGGTAGACCTGGTAATCATGCCGGGAATCGACGGCCATTTTGATACAAAAGTCGTGGAGATGAACCGGTTTGAGCGGGAGTACCAGACCTTTCACTCGGTGATGAATTATTTCGGTTTGAATCAGCTCTTATCTCCCGGCGGACTGGTTATGCCCATCGTCGATACCGACTACTTAAGGCAGAAGCGGGGGAATTTCGTAAGCCGGTTTGCAGAGAACAAACCCTATTTCGTGATTCGGGCAAAAACTCCACGGATCCTGTTCGATGAAGCCGAAAAGTTGATATAAGGAGATTGAACATGAACAGACTGGAAATGTTTCGGGGATTGCTCTCGCTGGAGGGGAAAGTCGCCCTCGTTGCCGGCGGGGCCGGAGATATCGGGAAAGCTGTCAGTGAGGCACTTGCAGCCTACGGGTGCAAGGTTATCCTGACCGGCCGTACCCTGGAGAAGGCAGAAGGCGTTGCCGCTGAAATTCGGAAAGCCGGCGGCGAGGCCGAGGGACGGGAATTTCAGGTAAAGGATGCCGCAGCTGTAGAGAGCTTCATGGATGCCCTGCATAAGGAATATAAAAAAGTCGACATCCTGGTAAACAGTATCGGGACCCATATTGAAAACGCAGCTGAAGAGTACCGGGAGGAGGACTGGGATTTTATTATGAATGTAAACCTGAAAACGGCCTTTTTCCTGTCCAAGGAAGCGGCAAAACGGCAAATTCCGAATGGCGGCGGGAAGCACATCCACATCACTTCGGTACGGGGACTGCTCGGGATAGACAGGGGATTTATCAGTTACTGTACAGGCAGGGGCGGTCTGAACATGATGATCAAGCAGCTTGCTTCGGAGTGGGGTAAGCACCAGATCAATGTCAACGGCATAGCGCCGACCTTTACCCGTACATCCCTGGTGGCAAAATACCTGGATGACCCGGCGTTTTTCAAACCCCTGGTCGCCCGGATTCCCCTCGGAAGGGTGGGCGAGACCCGGGATGTGGCAGGTCTGGCGCTGTACCTGTCCGCACCGGTATCGGACTTTGTCAGCGGACAGATTATCTATATGGACGGGGGTCTGACCGCAATCCAGTAACATCGTGGTGAAAAAATTCGTCTGCTTACGGTACGTTTTTTCTTGACAGATCGTGAATGTTGGTGGAAGATTGATAAAATCGATAATCGATAATCGAAGCAATATGATGTGGAGGTAATATGGATACGTCAAAAGTACTTGCTCACTTTTACGGAGACGATGATTTCCCCGTAGAGTGGGAGAGTGAAGAAGAAAAGAAACTGTTCTGGTTTTACGATGACAATCACATTCCGTTCCCGGTTTCCCCGATGTACTTCAGCATGCACGGCTGGTGGGGGCCCACCTGTGATTACCTGTTCCGCCGGTTTGACATCGATTCCGGTGTGCATTGGCATGCAAAACGTGTGAACGGATACGTGTATACGGCGATTGAGCCCCGGGATCCAAAAGATGCCGCGGAAGCGGGAAAGTATTACGGCTGGATAATGCCCACGTATGCTACTCACTTCATGGATTGGTGGGAAAACCGATATTTACCGGAGGTACTGCGCAACTTCGAGTATATCGACAATTTTAACATGGAAAACGCAACCCTGGTAGAGCTGATGATTTTCCTGGAAGAGATGTGGGATATTCAGGAACGGCATTTCCGTCTCCACTGGATCCTGAACTGGGCCCAGTTCGCCGCAGCCATGGGGTTTGGAGCCGTTGTGAAAGAGCTGATTGGTGACGTAGACCCGGACTTAATGGGTAAGGTCAATGTTTCCCGGGCAGACAGGAACTGGGATAGCCTGAAAGCCCTGTGGCAGCTCAAGGAAGCGGTTAAAGGGGATCCATATCTGAATGACCTCTTTACCAGTGCTGATAAAGCTTCCGATATTGTTTCCAGGCTTGAATCCTCCGCGAACGGGAAAGCCTTTATGCAGAAGGTTGTGGAGTATACGAAAGAATTCGGTTACAAGGCGGTGTATACCCATGAGTATATGTATCCCACCTATGTAGAGGATCAGACCCCGATTTATGACCAGATCAAGAGTTACCTGACGTCGGATTTTGACTACAATACCATTTACGACAAGTGTATCAAGGAACAGGATGAGGCCATCGCATTTCTGCGCTCGAAGATTGCCGGCAAGCCGGAGGAAGATAAGAAAAAGTTCGAGGATGCCCTGGATCTTCACCTGAGGATGTTTCCCTTGACCCCGGACCATCATTTCTACTTTGACCAGGGTACGTATGCCCGGATGAGGATGGTACTGGTTGCCGTGGGACGCAGGATGGTAACAGAGGGTCTTCTCGATAGGGATGAAGATATCATGTTCTTAGAGTACGAACAGCTCCGGCGGTATGTCGGGGATCCTGAAGGTTACCCTGGCCGTACGATTATTGCAGATGCAAAGGCAGCGAGGGAAAAGGCCCTGAAGTTCAAACCCCGGGACTGGGTGGGTACTGTTACCCAGTGGAATATGTACGAGGAACCGTATCACACTCTCTGGGGATATCCGGAGAAGTTTGAGCGTGAACAGGCAGGAGGCGGAGTCAAGGGAGAAATTCAGGGGCTGGCGGCTTCACCCGGAACGGTTGAAGGTATCGCCAGGGTTGTAAAAAGCCCTGACGAATTCGACCTGGTAAAACAGGGTGATATCATTGTGTGTATCATGACGAATCCCGCCTGGGTTGTCGTTTTCAGTAAAATCACCGGTATTGTGACCGATTCCGGAGGAGTGCTTTCCCACTCCGCCGTGGTAGCCAGGGAATTCATGATCCCCGCTGTCGTGGGTACCGGCAGTGCCACAAATGACATCAAGGATGGCGACCGTATCAGGGTTGACGGTGATAACGGAGTGGTAACGATACTGGGGTAAAATGCACCTTATTGGACTGGTAACGCGAAAGTGAAACATGATTTAAAACCGGCGGTTCCGCCCGGTTCCGCCGGTTTTTCCTTTGGGTGTGCCCGTTGTAACCTGGTGAATTGAATAATGTAAAAAAGTATGCAATGTTGATAATAAGAGAGTAAGCAGCGGATCAGGCGGCTGCCCTCGTGCAGGAGTAATGAGTACTATGCCAGAGACAGGTTCAAAGAGGGTAGTGAGAATAACCATAAGCGAACAGATCAAAGAACAGCTTATGGAGGATATATTCCACCACAAATACAAACCAGGTGACAAAATGGTTGAAAGCACTCTTGCGAAAGAGTTTAACGTAAGTCAGACATCTATCCGGGAAGCCCTGCGAAGCCTGATCGCCATGGGTTTCCTCGAGAGTGAGCCGTTTAAAGGAATTACCGTCAGGAAACTATCCCGTCAGGACCTGTTTGAAGTATACACCGTTCGCGGTGCCCTGGAATCTCTGGCGGCGACTCTGGCCGCAGACCGTATCACCGATGATGAAATCTCGGAACTGGAAAACATCTGTGAAGAGATGATCAAGGCAAGTGAAGAGGGAGATATTCCTAAAAGAATAAAACTGAATATAAATTTTCATGAAACCCTGATTAGAACCTCAGATAACAAACTGATTCTCAAGCTCTATGAGTACCTGCAGTTCGGGAGCTGGTCGATGATGACCGGTACCTTGTCCACCATGGACCCGGTTATGATGGCTAAAAGGCATCAAAAAGTAATCGATGCGATCAAATCCCGGGATCATGAAAGAATCGACCATGCCATGAGGGAACACATCGAAACCGGGAGTAAACCGGTATTTGAATCCCTGGACGGGGACGGTCCGGAAGAGTAGAACCGGGAAGGGTACGAGCAGGAATCTAAAAGGGCTCTTTCCATTCCTCGTAGAGGTAGAGTTCCCGGGTAAGTTTTTCTGAAATATCCATGAAATCCGGTTCCCTTCGCTTTGCTGCCAGGTGTTTTCCCGTTTCCGTGTACAACATGATGGATTTGCGGCGTGTCAGTGCTCCGGCCATACCGGGAAACGTTTTATACAAATCATGGCCTTTGGTCCCGTGTTCAACGAACACTTTTACCACCTGAATAAACCCGATCCAGCCGAATTTATCCACCTGGTCTGCATCGCACACCACTTTTTCTTCCAGGGTTTCCGGTTCCGAATGTTCGAAACCGGGGAATTTACCTTTGTGTTTCAGGATACACGAGGAGATCAGTGTGCGTTGTTCAGGGGTCCAGGCGTCCAGGAACCTGCAGCACTCTCTGGATCCGTTGATAGGGTGCTGTTCCGGTTCATGGGGATGGGTGACATACCCGATGTCATGAAGGATTATTGCGGGTATAACGATACCCATATCCGCACCCTCTTGCAGGCCGATCTCAACGCTGTTCACAATATCCCGGCGGACGTGTTCCCAGTTGTGTGCTATGGCGTCCTGGGCCTTGAATGCCGCTTCCACCGTCTGGTAGAGTTCCTGTACCCCCGGTTCCAGAAGGAGATGATTCAGTTCAGCATATATTTCATTTGGTTTCATAGTGTGTTCATACCATATATCCGGAACCTTGTCAGTTGACAGTATTATACGCCGGTGCTACGCTATCGATAATCGATAATATAAGCAAGGAAGCGCTATGAGGATTCTGAATATTGTAGGAAAACCGGTTATGCGGAAAGACGTGCTGGACAAGGTCACCGGCACAACCGAGTATGCTGCTGATATTCACGTACCTAAACAGTTGTATGCCGCGGTGTACCGGAGCCCTGTCCCCCATGGCAGGATCATAACTGTCGATACGACAAAGGCCGTCGATCTTCCCGGCGTACGGGCTGTTGTAACCGGAGAGGATGCACCATACAGTTACGGAAGGTTTATTCAGGATCAAACGTTCTTAGCCGTGAAGAAAGTCAGATATTATGGTGAACCTGTAGCTGCCGTTGCTGCGGATACTCTTGAAATTGCACTGGAGGCTGCGCGGCTGATTACAATGGATTATGATGAACTGCCTGTCGTTGACGATGTAATGAAAGCGGTAAAGCCGGACAGCCCGTTGCTCCACGATGACTGGAATGATTATAAACAGCTTACCGGTGCGCGCCCGGTTGAAAATTCAAATATCTGTGATCACACGAAATTAAGAAAAGGTGATATAGAAAAAGGATTCAGGGAAGCAGATGTAGTAGTGGAAAATGCATACTGGAATTCCATGACCAGTCATGCACCGATTGAACCCCACAGTGCTACGGTAAAAGTGGCCCCCTCGGGCAAAGTTACTGTCTGGACAGCTACTCAGTCTCCTTTTTATGTCCGCAGTGAAATTGCCGCTTCCTTAGGACTGCCGGAGCATATGGTCCGGATCATCGTTCCTCACATCGGCGGCGCTTTCGGCGGCAAGCTGGAATTAAGGGCGGAACCTATTGCACTTGCTCTCGCGCTCAAATCCAGGGGAAGACCGGTTAAAATGACGTTCAACCGTCATGAGGATTTCATCGGCGGCGTGGTCCGGGCACCGGTACGCATCCGTGTTAAAACCGGAGCAAAAAAAGACGGAACCATCACGGCATTTGAAGGGGAACTGTTCTGGGATACCGGGGCCTATTCCACTACAGGCCCGAGGGTGTGTTCAAAAGCCACGATCATTCTGCCTGGTCCCTACAGAATTCCCAACCTAAAGGTGGACGGGTATACGGTGTGTACAAATAAGCAGCTTGGTACTGCGTACCGTGGATTCGGCGTTTCCGAGGCAGCCTATGCTCATGAAGCGCAGATGGATACCCTTGCGAAAGCCCTGGGCATGGATCCCCTGGAATTGCGGTTGAAAAATATCCTTCTCGAAGGAGATCGGGGCCCTACAGGAGAGATTTTTAAAAGTGTCGGTATAAAAGAGTGCCTGGAGAAAAGCGCTGAAGCAATCGGGTGGGGAACCGGACCGACAGGCTGGGTAACAAAAGAAGGCAAGCTCCGGGGCAAAGGACTTGGAACGTTTCTGAAATTCACCGGGACACCTTCCTACTCTTCGGCAACACTAAAACTGAACCTGGATGGGACCCTTACGATAGCCCAGGGGGGAACAGAACTCGGACAGGGTGTTACTACTGTCATCCCTCAAATGGTTGCTGAAGAACTGGGGATCTCAATCGATAAAATCAACATGGCCATGGTGGATACGGAAAATGTGCCGCCTGATAAAACAACAACCTCCAGCCGTCTTACCTTTCACATGGGAAATGCTATTCTCTTTGCAGTGAATGATCTGAAAAGCAAGGTGAGGAATCTCGCTGCCGATGTCTGGGGGGTAATACCGGATTCGGTCGCTCTGGAACATGGTGTTGTTTTCGAAAAAGATGGTTCCGGCAATCCCGGTAAAAACAGCATCAAGGTGGATGAGCTGAAAAAAAGCGGTTTGTTGAAAAAAGGACCGCCTCTGCTGGGTTTCGGTAGTTTTGAGACCTCGGGTATCTGGGACGCACCGGACCCTGAGACGAACCAATCGGAACGACTTGCAATAATGTGGTTCATGGGTGCAAACGGAGCAGAAGTAGAGGTCGATCCGGACACAGGCCATGTAAAAGTAATAAAGGTAAGTGCTGCGAATGATGTGGGAAGGGTAATCAACCCCTTAGGGTGTATACAGCAGATCGAAGGCGGAGTGATCATGGGACTCGGTAATACCCTGCTGGAAGAAATGATATACCGTGATGGAAAACTCATGAACGGTAATTTGGTGGATTTTAAAGTTCCTACATCCATGGATTCGGATGTTGAAATCGATATTCATCTTGTGGAGACCCCTCATTCGGAAGGCCCGTATGGTGCGAAGGGTATTGGGGAACCGGCTATGTGTTCTGTCCAGGCTGCGATCGCTTCGGCTGTGTGTCATGCCCTGGGAGTTCCTGTGACATCCGTCCCGATCAAACCGGAAACAGTCCTGGAAGCTCTGGGGAACATGGCGGAGGTGCGGACATGATACCCGAATTTAAACTGTACCTGCCGGAAAGTGTTGAAGAGGCTTGTAAACTTCGGAGTGAGCTTGGCCCGGCTGCGGAAATTGTAGCCGGAGGAACCGATGTCTATGTAAAAATGCACAAAGGGGAACATCGCCCGAAGTTCATCATCGATATCAAAAATATACCGGAACTGAAGGACATAAAAGGGGACGAAAAAACAGGACTGGATATCGGCTCCATGGTTACCCATCACGAGGTTGAAACCAGTGATGTTGTCCTGAAGCATTATCCCGTTCTGTTCGAAGGGGTAAACACCATAGGGTCTTTGCAGATTCGAAACCGGGGCACCCTGGGGGGCAATATCTGTACTGCAGCGCCTTCCGCGGATGGTATCGGACCGCTCCTTGTGCTGAACGCAATCTGTGTTGTACAAGGACTCAAGGGGATGAGGACCATACCCCTTGAAGATTTTTTTTCCGGACCTAAACAAACGGTGTTGAAAAAGGATGATGTGCTGGTAAGAATCCTCGTTCCTCCGGTGACCGGGGAAAATGGAAGCGCTTATTACAAATACGGCCGGAGAAAGGCCATGGAAATTGCCCTGATGGGGATTACGGTGTACGTGGAGGTAAATGCAGACGGCAAATCCTGCAGCGATGCCAGGCTTGCCCTTGCCACTTCTGCTCCCATTCCGATCCGGGCTAAAATGACAGAGGCGTATCTCAAGGGGAAGGATCTTTCAGATCCTGTTGTACTGAAAGCAGCAGGAAAGCTCGTTCTGGAAGAAGCGAAGCCAAGAAGCAGCTGGAGATCCTCCGCTGAGTTTCGTCGGAACCTGCTGCGGAACCTTGTGCCGAAAATTATTCACCGCGCCTACAGGAACGTATCGTCAGGAGTAGGGTATGCAGAGTAGAGAGATACATGTACTGGTAAATGATGAGAAGTATATCCGCGAAGTCCCGGTAAACAAAACACTCCTTCAGTTTATCAGGGAGGATCTCGGACTTACCGGTGCAAAAGAAGGATGTAGCGAAGGGGAATGCGGTGCCTGCACGGTTATCATGGACGGCAAACCGGTAAACTCCTGTATGGTCTTAGCCTATGAAGCGGCAGGGACAACCATCCTTACGGTGGAGGGCCTGGCAAAAAACGGTGTTCTCCATCCGCTGCAGCAGGCTTTCATAGACGAAGGGGCTGTTCAGTGTGGTTTTTGCACTCCCGGGATGCTTCTTACGGCGAAATCGATATTAGACGAGTATCCCAGTCCCACAGAGGCGGAAATTCGGAAAATGATGGAAGGAAATCTCTGCCGGTGTACCGGGTATACCCGGATTGTTAAAACGGTAAAAAAGGTAGCGGATATGCTTAGCGCCGCCGGATCTTAATTCACCTGGTTCCGATGGGCACTTAGATGGTCTTTGTAAGCGGAATTCTACTTGCAGCAGGACTCTCGAAACGGATGGGGAGACAGAAACTGCTCCTGCCCTTTCACGGCAGGCCCCTTCTGGTATGTTCTCTCAATAACCTGGTCAATTCAAAGGTAGATGAAATAATCGTTGTTCTTGAAAACGGTTCGGATACGGATAAGGCCGTACATGCGTACCTTGAATCCCTGTGTATTGAAAGACCGCTGAAAATCGTGAAAAACGAACACAGCAGAAGGGGTCTTTCATCGTCCATGAAGCTGGGCATTTCCAGCGCCTCGGAGAAAAGCGACGGTTTTCTTTTCCTGCTGGGGGATATGCCCTTCGTACTTCCCGGAATTATCGACCGCACCATAGACTTTTTCGACAGTAATCCCGGTTATAATACTGTGCCTCTGTATGCCGGAACACCCGGGCATCCGGTAATCATCATGCAAACATGGAGAGACCGACTCCTTGGCGTTGAGGGGGATACCGGCGGGAGGGTACTGTTGCACAAATACCCGGAAGTGAACCGCTATATCGAGTTTGAAACATCTCTTCCCCTTACAGATATAGATACCCCCGGGGCGTATGAACAACGTGCTCTGTTCACCCGGTATCTGCCGGGAAACCGGCTGATCGACTACCTGGGTGAAGATTTCAATAATTGCATCAGTATCTCCGGGGGAGGAGGAAAAACCTCCCTCCTGGTCTATCTTTCCCGGGAACTCAAAAAGAGGGGCCGGAGGGTCCTGATGTCCACGACCACGCATCTTAGCAGCCCGGAAGGAACCGATTATGGGTATGATACCGTATTTCGCGGTATGACCTGGGATTTTCCGGAGGATGAAATACTCCCTGATTCTATAGTCTTCTGGTACGGGGGATACTCGGCAAAAAGAAAAACAGTAAGAGGTCCTCATCTTGCTGAAATTGAGAAGGTGTACCGGAAAACGGTATTCGACAACATTATGCTCGAAACAGACGGTTCAGCCGGGCGTCCGATAAAATTTCCGGGGGCGCATGAACCTGCTATTCCTCTGTTCGCCGATACCAGTATTCATGTGATCGGTCTTTCGGGCTTCGGTGCACCTGCCGATGAAAGCACGGTCCACAGGCTAGGGTTTTTCAAAAAATATATTTCTGAAAAGCCCGGTACCATTGATGCGGAAACACTTGTCCGGATTATCGACCATCCCCAGGGGGCTTTTAAACAATCTCCTGCAGGAAGCAGGAAGATCGTGGTACTCAATCAATGTGACATGATACCGGTAGAAGAAAGACAGAGGCTGAAAGAATACCTGCTGCGGAACGCAACCGTTCCGGAAGCGTTTGTGTTCACTCGAATGAAACCTTCGCCGGAGGTGATCGATGTTACCATAAGAGGATATACTACCGAAGATGAAATCCTGTACTCCACTTCTTAACAGAGCACGTAACCTGGTAGTCCTTCGCGGAGCAGGTGACATCGGAACCGGAGTCATCCATAAGCTGATTCGTTCCGGATTTCGAGTGCTTGCCCTGGAGATCGAGAAGCCTACCGCCATTAGAACAGCCGTGGCGTTTTCTTCAGCTATATACTCAGGCGCTACCGAAATCGAGGGTATAAAGGGTATACGTACCGAATCGGTTGCCGAAGCTCAAAACATCATGGCCCGGGGCCAGGCTGCCGTCATGGTTGATCCTTCCGCTTCAGTGGTAAAGGAAATCGGTCCTTGTGCCCTTGTAGATGCAATCCTGGCGAAAAGGAACCTTGGGACGGACCGTTCAATGGCGCCGATTGTAATAGGGCTGGGACCGGGTTTTTGTGCCGGGAGGGATGTTCACGCAGTTGTAGAAACGAACCGCGGGCATTATCTCGGCAGGCTTATACTGAAAGGTTATGCAGCGGAAGATACCGGGACTCCCGGTGCCATTGTAAAGAAAACCGGTGAACGTGTTTTGCGGTCTCCGGCGGGAGGAATATTCAAACCGCTGACGTCCATCGGGGATCTCGTATCCGAAGGGGATACTGTTGCCCTGGCAGGTACTTTGCCCGTGGTAACCCGTGTAAGCGGTGTTGTCCGGGGACTGCTTCCGGGAGGAATCGAAGTGCCTGAAGGATTCAAGGTTGGAGATGTAGATCCCCGGGGTGTCAGGCGTTACTGTTATTCCATCTCGGACAAGGCGCGGGCTGTCGCCGGAGGAGTGCTGGAAGGGATACTTTTCCTGGCACGCGAAAACCGCTGACAGCCGATGTGTTACGTATCCATGGATTTTGAAACAATGAAAGGGCTGCACTGAGATGAACAGTTTTTTGCCGAAGGATTTTCCGGTTCCTGGTAAACTGGTTACAGAGAGATTCCTCCTGAGAATGCTTACCATCCATGATGTTGTTAAAGATTACGATGCAGTGATGACCAGTATCGGTCATCTGCAGAGATCGATGCCCTTCGGTCCGGACCACGCCTGGCCGACAGAAGAGCTGACGTTTGAACAGGACCTGGTGGATCTCGGATGGCACCAGAAAGAGTTTCAGCGAAGGTCATCATTTGCCTATACAGTCATGAGCCTGGATGAAAGTGTGTGCTTAGGATGTGTGTATATGTATCCGTCTCCAAATGACAAGTACGACGCTGACATCGTTATGTGGGTCAGGCAGAGTGAAGTGGAAAATGGTATGGATGAACACTTGTTCGGTGAGGTGAAACAATGGGTGAGGGAAGAGTGGCCGTTTAAAAGACCCGGGTATCCCGGAAGGGACATCGGTTGGGAAGCCTGGAAATCTCTGAAGTAGCATCTTCTTTCGAAACGGGAGGAATATTGACACCCGGCCATAAGAGTGGTAAACTATCGATAATCGATAATATAGTGTTTGCGCAGAATACATGCATACAAGCTGTTGCGCGGGCTCACAGTACTGCAGGTTCATGTTCTACTTAGAAGGAGGATCCGGACATGGCATACGTCAAACAAATCAAAGACCTTAGGAAAGACGAATCACTGGAAAACGGCGGTAAAGCGGCCAACTTGGGAGAGATGACCCAGAACGGGTTTAATGTACCCGGCGGTTTTTGTGTTACAGGAAAAGCCCTGGACTATCTCCTGGAAACGAACGGACTCCTGCCGAAGATCATGGAAATCATAAATGCCATGGATTTTAATGATTACGCTTCCATAGAGAAACAATCCGCCGATATTCGGGAGATGATTACCGGCGCTCCTATTCCGGAAGATATGGAAAAGGAAATCAAGGAACACATTCACCGTATTAAAACTCCCGACCGGGACGATGCCTTTGTCGCTGTCCGTTCTTCGGTCTCGGTGAAAGACAGTCCCATAACCTCGTTTCCCGGCATGATGGATACCTATCACTTTATCAAAGGGGAAGAACAGATAATCGAATATATCAGGAGCTGCTGGGCTTCTCTCTTTACTGCCCGGGCCATTTATCGAAGGCATCAGCAGGATATACCCCAGGATAAGGGGGTTATCGCGCCGATTGTGCAGAAAATGGTGAACTCCGATGTGGCAGGCGTTCTGTTTACCGCTAATCCTGTTACAGGCGCAAGGGACGAGTTTGTCATCGAAGCGAACTGGGGGCTCGGAGAATCTCTCGTTTCCGGTGAGGCTATTGTAGATTATTTCGTTGTAACCAGGGGTAATCCTCGGAAGATCAAACAGAAAAAGGTGATGAATAAAAACATCATGATCACCATCGACAAGGAGAAAGGCATCGGCCGGAAAAAATACGAACTAACCGGTAATATGGTTACCGATTGTACCCTCACGGAAGAACAGCTCTATGAACTCGCGGAACTGGGGGCGAAAGTCGAAAAAGTTTTCGAGTGCCCCCAGGATATCGAATGGGCATATGAAAACGGCGAGCTGTTTCTCCTGCAGGCACGAAAAATCAAGGGGCTTAAAGAGTAAAAACGGGTAAGAGGGCGGATATGGAAGACTTCCAGTACCTGCGGCCGAAAACACTGAAGGATGCCCTTGCACTACTGGACCGGTTCGGTACCGGGGCAAGGGCCATGATCGGCGGCACGGATCTCATGGTACGCATTCTGAAGGGGCATGCCGCTCCGGATGGTATCATCGATCTGAAACAGGTACAGGATATCAGCAATACTATAGATGCCGATGACGGGATGCTGAATATCGGAGCCCTGGTAGTACTGTCCGATCTTGTTCAAAACCGGCTTATCAGGAAACATGTTCCGGCACTGGTGGACGCGGCTTCGATCGTTGGTTCCGTCCAGATACGAAACCGCGCAACCCTTACAGGCAACATATGCAATGGTTCTCCTGCAGCGGACACGGTTCCGGTGCTGATGGTTCATGGAGCTTCGGTTACGGTTGCAGGAACAGGTGGGACCAGGACCGTGCCCTTAAGCGGCTTTTTCCTCGGACCCGGTAAGACCGTATGTGCTCCTTCGGAACTGGTAGTTTCAGTACACCTGCCCATTCCGGAGGAACCTTTCGGAGCCGCCTTCGGCCGGGTAACCCGGAGAAAGGGAGTTGACCTGGCGACTGTTAATATGGCCTGCAGTATAAACGGGGAAGGCATCACAACGTTCGTATTCGGCGCAGCAGGGCCTGCACCGGTGATTGCCAGGGATGAATCAGGGACCCTTGCGGGAAAAGAGCTTTCCGATACCCGGCGGGACGGGATCCTTGCGTCTTTGATCAGCAAGACCAGCCCCATTTCAGATGTAAGGGCCGGGAAAGAATACCGCCGGGCTATGCTCCTCACCATAAGCCGCAGGGTTCTTATGCAAGCCCGGCAGCGCTACACTCGACAGGCAGGGTAACAGTTATGCTGGAAAAAAAGATACCTATTTCCGTTACCGTCAACGATGAGTACCACGAAATCGAGGTAGCCCCCTACGAAACCCTTCTGGAGATGCTCAGAAATCAGCTCTACCTGACAGGCGCCAAAAAGTGTTGCGGTGAAGGAGAGTGCGGCGCCTGTACGGTTGTGCTGGATGGACGGAGCGTTACTTCCTGCATCATTCTCGCAGCAGAAACAGACGGATCGGAGATCCTTACAATCGAGGGCCTGTCTGAAGACGGTAAACCCGGCGTGCTTCAGAAAGCTTTTCTGGATACAGGTGCGGTACAGTGCGGGTTCTGCACTCCCGGGATGATCATGTCCGCACATTACCTGCTGATGAACAATTCCCATCCGACAGCAGAAGAAATCAGGGAAGGACTGGCCGGAAATCTCTGCCGATGCACAGGTTACGGGAAAATTATCGAGGCGGTCCAGGCCGCGGCGGAGGAGGGCATATGAGTGAGGGTATTGTCGGTAAACCGGTCAACCGTGTGGGCGGCCCAGGCCGGGTCATGGGAACCCAGGTTTATGTGGGGGATGTAAAACTGCCGAACATGCTGTACACCAGGCTTGT
>JAJSAL010000185.1 GCA_024274705.1 Spirochaetota bacterium | reverse complement strand
CGCATACGCGCCAATTATTCTCTTTTTCATTGCAAACGTGTGCACTCGCTGCATAAAACTTCATCCCACCCTTAATCCGCATGAATCCCGAACGATTAATTTCGGTTCGATGATGATGTGCACAACCGGCTCTTCCGCACACATGCATATCTTGTCTATTAGCCGCTCGCACGCAAGTGAAGCAAATTTTTCCTTCGGTTGGTGTACCGTGGTAAGATTCGGTTTAAAATAGGTACCGATATCGAGATCGTCGTAACCTACCACGGCAATATCCCCGGGTACGGAAATACCCAGTTCTTTGAGCGCTTCTATCATACCCACAGCAATAAAATCGGACTGGGCGAATACCCCATCGATGTTCCGGAACAATCTTTCGTTTTCCAGGGTAAAGGAATAGCCGAAATCCACAGAACACTTCCCTTCCACGATCCATCCGTCTTCGATCGTTACTCCCTCTTCTTCCAGGGCCCGCCTGTATCCTGCGGTCCTCTCCCTGTATTCGTAGTGGTTACTGTCCTCTGTTAGGGTAATTATCCGTCTCCTGCCTCCCGAAACCAGGTGGGAAACCGCGAGATAACCGCCTGTCCGGTGGTCCGTATAGATGTAGTCCACCTGCTCGGTGTTGATCCTGTCCTGTTTGAAATGGAGAATCACCAGGGGTATCTTCCGTTCAAGGCAGAAATCCAGGACTTCCTGATCAATCCCGGGGACTACCAGGAGAAGGCCGTCAACCTTCTTCCTTTTCACCAGTTTTCTGATATTGTCCTCTCCTGTAGCCAAATTCACCGGGAACGTGACGATGGCGTCGAAGGATGTTTTTTCCAGGGTAAACCGGATACTGTTCATCAAAGCGCCCAGGTACTGGAGATACCCCCGGTCCTCGTAATGGGCAGGGAGAACGACACCTATGGTATCGATTTTCTTTGTACTCAGGCTCCTGGCACTGGCGTTCAGATCAAAATGATACTCCTCTGCGAGCCTCCTGATTTTTTGTTTTGTTTTTTTCGAAATCAGTGGACTGTCGTTCAGGCTGCGGGAAACTGTTGAATGGCTTACCCCGGCAATCCGGGCCAGATCTTTGATAGTCACTTATTACAATCTCTTTATGCACACGTTTGCATTTTCTACAGTTTACGTTCTCCGTACCGAGTTGTCAATACAATCTGTAAAAATAATTCTTCCCTTTCGGGGTGCTGGATCCCTCACGTGAGAGGGTGATTCACGTCCCTGCCCTGGTTCAATGTCATTGCAGTATCGATAAGCGCCAGGTGACTGTAAGCCTGAGGGAAATTACCCAGGAGCCTTTTCGAGACAAAATCGATATCCTCGCTGAACAACCCTAAGTGATTTCCCTTTGTCAGAAGGTTTTCAAACAGTTCCACCGCCTTCTCACACTCCCCGATTTTATAAAAACCCCGGATCATCCAGAAAGTACACACGGTAAACGAGGAAGAAGGCAACCCGAAATCATCGGCGTTTTTATACCGGTACATCAGGCCGTCTCTGTTCAGCTCTTTGTAAGTGAGGCGTACAGTGGATTCGTACCTGGGATCCTTAGGGTCGAGAAAATGGTAGTATTCCATCAGCAGATTCGAGGCATCCAGAAAAGAGCTGCCGTAATACTGGGTATACGCCCCCAGCTTCTCGTTCCATCCATTTTCTTCGATGTCCTTCCGGATACGTTTTCTCAGCTTTTCCCACTCCCGGACATACCCTCCCTGCCCGAGAATCTCCGCTATTTTAATGGCCCTGTCCATACCTACCCAGCTTAAGACCTTGGAGAACACGAAATGCTGATTTGTGTTACGGATCTCCCAGAGCCCCCTGTCGGGAGACTTCCAATTGTTCTTGATATGCCGTACCAGGGTGCGGACAACGGTCCACATTTCCTCGATGCTGTACTCAGCGGTTTCGAAGTTTACGATATTCTGATGGATTACATCCAGAAGGACGCCGTAGATGTCGTTCTGTTTCTGCCTGTACGCGGCATTC
The DNA here is from genome assembly GCA_024274705.1 of Spirochaetota bacterium. Lineage (GTDB taxonomy): Bacteria > Spirochaetota > Spirochaetia > SPDA01 > JAJSAL01 > JAJSAL01. The sequence goes on along the minus strand of JAJSAL010000185.1, from coordinate 8,728 downwards.
CCGACCCGTACCGGTTTGGAACCTTCATACCCGGAGAGCCAGGGCAGCTCTTTCTCTTTCAGAGTCTTCTGCCCATGGATGCCGTACATGATCTGTATCTTCTCCCGTTTGTACGGAATAACCCTTAAAATGAAGTTGAGAAACCGTTTTGCCTCCGTATCATGACCGATCTGATTAAGGACACGGATCGTCATGGAGGCGTCCCTGATCCAGCAGAACCGGTAATCCCAGTTCCTTACGGAACCGATTCTCTCCGGAAGACTCGTGGTCACGGCGGCTATAATGGCGCCGCTCCGTTGAAACGTCAGCAGTTTCAGCACCAGGGCACTCCGCTGGATTTCTTCGTTGTAAAAAGGGAAAAAGGTGTTCTGCGCAATCCAGCCTATCCAGTACTCTTTCGTCCGCTCATAATCCAGCTCTAACGTGTTCAGGTCCGGTGGATTGATTTTCTGATTATAGCTCAACAGGAGAAACGCGTTTCCCGTAAGCTCGATTTCTCCGGATTCCAGGATATCTTCCAGAACAAAGCTGCTATAAAGATAAATCGATTCGTACTGTCCCTGCCTGTTCGTGCTTTTAATGTACTGATCGATCCGTTTTGTTACCGTTTCATACCTGGCATAGACGAGGGAAGGTTTATAGCGGATGCGAATTCGTGGTTTTCCCGATACACGGATAATATACCGAACGAGCTCTGCGGGATGGTGATGCCTGCCGTCATCCAGTTTGTACCGGGGCATATAATCATACACGATGAAATCACCATGGGCAGAGGTGAAACAGGTGCGGAGGATATTGGTCCCGGGCAGATAGCTTTGAGAAATGTCGTGATTCCCGGTACATTCGATACCGAAGCTGCCGCCTCTGTCCTCGTCCAGGAGACGGGCAAAGATAGAGGGGGAATCGAAATCCGGAAAGCACAGCCAGTCTATGGAACCTTGAGCAGATACCAGGGCGGCAGTTCTGCAGTTACCGATAACACCGTAATCCAGGTTTTTCATGATGTTACTGATTAACCCGGAACGCCTGCAACGGAACAAGGGTACTGATAACATTGTGCGGGTCTTTCACCTGCCGGTTCGCATTAATCGCAATTAAACCCATCTTGACATCCACCTGGTTTTGAAGATCAGTCTTAAATATATGTGCGTCAGTATAGTCATCACGTGCATGGAATACAATATCTCAGTACCCTTCCCGGAAATCAACTGCATCCCCGCCCGCTTCGGCGGAAGATGGACATGTATAGATGAAAACAGCCTGACTATATAAGCAATATTGCTCCGTTACAACAAATCATGATACATTGATACTTCAGGAGAAAGAAATGCTGCACCCCGATTCTGCACTGCTGACCATCGAGACTATTGAGCCATGTATCGATAAGGAACACGTCGATATTGTAAAAAGCATCGGAAGGATTCTCCCGGATTCTGTGTATTCTTCCATCGAATCCCCGCCCTTTTCTAAAGCCGCAATGGACGGTTACGCCGTCCTAAGCGACGACACCTCGCCGTCATTCAAAATTCTGGAAACCATTGCAGCCGGTGACATTCCTTCCGTGGAAGTAACACCCGGGACCTGTTCCAGGATCATGACAGGCGCCATGATGCCCGAAGGAGCGGACAAGGTGGTCCGTGTGGAATTTACCGAAGAAAACGATGGTATCATGGACATTGTTCAGGAAGAGCCCAACGGAAATGTAATCCGTAAGGGGGAGAACCTTAAACCCGGAGATGAGATACTCAAGCCAAGGATACTGAAACCTCAGGATATCGGCATCCTTGCGTCTCTGGGCATCTCTGCAGTCCAGGTGTCAAAACCGCCCCTCGTGGGGATTATCACTACCGGCTCGGAACTCACCAATCCCGGAGATCCCCTTAAACCAGGTCATATCTATAACAGCAATGGGTACCAGCTCTGCGCCCAGACGGAGGCACTCTCCTGCCCATGGAAGTACTACGGCGTAGTGGTGGACGATCCGGAAATCCTGTTAAAACAGTTTACCCTGGCGTTTTCAGAATGCGATTTCGTTCTCTTCTCCGGAGGTGTGTCCATGGGGGAGTTCGACTTTGTTCCGGAGATCATCAGAAAGGGTGGTGCGGAAATCGTATTTCATAAGCTGGCCATCAAACCGGGAAAACCCACGCTCTTCGCCAGGAAAGAGAACACCTACGCCTTCGGCCTTCCCGGGAACCCGGTTTCAACGTTCATCATCTTCGAGGTGATGGTAAAACCGGCACTGCTCCGGTGGATGGGACTCACCTGGAAACCCGACCTGGTACGGGGTACCCTGGAAGAGACGATTAAGCGGAAAGACTCAGACCGTTTGGAATACAGGCCTGTTACCTTCCGGCGGGGGAACGTGATTCCCCTTACCTATCACGGTTCCGCCCACCTGAATGCCCTTTCCAGGGCGAACGCGCTTATCAGGATAGAACAGGGAGTTAACCATATCGAAAAAGGCAGCGAACTGGATGTTAGACTCATATAACAGAGAAATCACATACCTCCGCATTTCTGTAACAGACAAATGCAACCTCCGGTGCAGGTACTGCATGCCCGAAGAAGGTATTATCAGGCGGAATCACAGGGACTTCCTCTCGTTCGAGCAGATCCGGGATATCGTACAGGCGGGGGCGGCTCTGGGTATCCGGAAAATCCGCTTCACCGGGGGAGAGCCCCTGGTAAAAAAGGGTATTACGGACCTTGTGAAAATGGTAAGAGCGGTCCCGGGGATCGAGCACCTGGGCATGACTACCAACGGCATTCTCCTGCCGCGGTACATCGATGCCCTTAAAGCGGCGGGCCTTTCCAGCATCAACATCAGCATGGACACCCTGGATCCTGAACGATACACCGCAATAACCCGGGGAGGTCTCCTTAAGGATGTGCTGGCAGGAATCGATGCCGCCCTCACCGGCAGGCTGCATGTGAAGATCAACATGGTTGTCCTGGAAGACACCACACCGGAAGATATAGACAGGATAAAATCCTTCTGCCTGGACAGGGATATCAAACTGCAGTTTATCGGACAGTACAGCCTGTTCGAAGAAAAGCGGGACGAACACACTTTTGACCGTCCCCCGGACTGCAGGAAGTGCAACAGGATACGCCTCCTGGCGGACGGCACACTCAAGCCATGTCTTCATTCGGATACCGAAATTCCTGTGGATTTCACCGGTATAGCCGGCAGTATCCGTGAAGCTATTCTTTCGAAGCCGGTCCGGGGCTGTTCCTGCACTAACCGGAACATGGTGGAGATCGGAGGGTGAATATGGATTTTACCCATATCGACGGCAGGGGCAGAGCAATGATGGTCGATGTTTCGGGCAAACCGAAGGTGCGCCGGACAGCCCGGGCTATCGGAAAGATATGCGTAAGCCCGGAGACCATCAGGAAAATCCGGGATAACCAGGTAAAAAAGGGGGATGTTATCTCCGTGGCCAACGTCGCCGGTATCATGGCTGCGAAAAAGACAAGCGATCTTATCCCCCTGTGTCACAACATCGAGATAGACCGGATTACCCTCTCCTTTACCCTTCTGGATGACGCAGTAGCAATCGAAAGCCGGGCCGTGTGTACCGATAAAACCGGTATCGAGATGGAAGCACTGACTGCTGTTTCCGCTGCAGCTCTCACCATATACGATATGTGCAAGGCTGTGGACAGGGACATGCGCATCACCGGTATCCGGTTGGTCGAGAAAACAAAACAAGCCGCCGAAAAGGACCCGCAGGAAAGCCTAAAATGAAAATTGTTATTATTACCGTATCCGACCGGGCGTCCCGGGGGGAATATGAAGATCTCTCCGGTCCGGAAATCGAGAAGATCATCCTGGAAGGAGGTATACAGGCGGAAATCGTACGGGAGATCGTTCCTGATACGGAACACCTGATCACTTCTGCTATGCTGCAGAATCAGGGTGCGGATTACATCATCACCTCCGGTGGTACCGGGCTTTCGCCCAGGGACATAACGCCGGAGATAACGGAAAGATTGTGTGAAAAAAGCCTTCCCGGGATTGCGGAAATGCTCAGGGCGGAATCCTTCAGGGAAACACCCAACGCATTGCTCTCCCGGGGATATGCGGGGATCCTGGGAAGGACGATCATCGTCAACTTCCCGGGATCGGTAAAGGCTGTCCGGCTCTGCACCCGGGTAATCCTCCCGGTCCTGGAACATGGTGTCTCTATGATGGAAGGGAAAGGCCACTAAGGGAATAACACGGTTCTTCGTTGCAAGTACCGGTACCGCCGATGACCCCCAAAGGCGATACCGGGACCTGCCCTTGACAGGTAATTAATATTTCTAAATAATGAATAGATACAAAGCAACAACACACGGGGTTATTACTCATGGCGAAAAAATCAGGAACGAAAAAAAATACGGCACCGGACGCACCAAAGGGATTTGTTATTCTGAAAGATGTTGCCTCGATGTTCAGGCTGCCGCCTACACTGAAAAGTGAAAACGCGCAAAAAACAACCAACGTTAAAGTCGTAACGACCTATGACATTCAGAAAAAGGGGTTTGCCGAAACAACCGCGAAAACCATGTCGCTTACAAAAGAAACCCTGGCAAAAACAAAGAAATTTTTCGTCGCCCCTTATGATGTCATCATTTCCGCAGCCGGGACTATCGGGAAAACAGCTATCATCCCGGAAACGCTGAAAGGGAATATCTTCCCTATCACCACCCTGTTGGTGATCCGTTTTCACGAGGACAAAGAGGAAAGTGCCATAGCCCTTCTTCTCTACCTGAAATCAGCATCCGGGCAGAAGGCAATCAAGAAAATGATTACCGGAAAATCGATCAAGATCCTCAACATCGGTACTATGGCAAAAATGGCTGTCCCCGGTCTTACTGCAGACGTTAAAAAGAAAGCGCTTTCAACATTCAAGAAGATCCAGGCTCTTCATCAGAAGATCGAAGACACGAAAACGGCGATAGCCGGACTCGAAACAGGGTACTGGACTTAAACCCCAATCAGTCCCGGGGTTACCACCCACTTGAGTTCACCTTCTCCGGCCCGCACATCATAACCGAAGTCGATACGTACTACCGACGCTTTTTTCATGCTGAAGTTGAGATTCCCTGAGCTGACCATTCTCTCCACCAGAAAGGAGAGATGCGGATCATGACCAACCAGAAACACCTCGCCGTCGTCCAGGATGGAAATCTTCTCGATAATGGCGTCGGGGCTGCATCCGGGTTCCAGGCTGTGGGATTGTGCTATGCTGTTTCGGTAATCGAGAGCTTTGCAAAAAACTTCCGCCGTCTGCACAGCCCGGACAAGGGGCGAAGTCAATACCATATCCGGTCTGATCCGTTTTTTCAGAAACTTCGCAACTTTCTCGATCTTTACACGGCCCTCCGAGGTAAGTCTGCGATAATAATCTCCCTGGGGATGGGTTTCTTCTGATATTCCGTGGCGCAAGATGATCACCCTCATGCGACCCTCCTTTTAGATGCTGCCATGGCTTTACTGTAATTGTATTTCCGGTATTAATACAGTATAGTTCCGGCTTATTATGTTATTGAACTCCTTTATCCTACTTCTCCCCCTGTTTGTCCTGACATTCGGCGGATTTATCCTGGCCCGCATTTTTACCCTGGAACATAACACCCTTGTCCGGGTTATCACCGACTTCCTCATGCCCATGCTGATTTTCTACTCCCTGTATACCGGTGAGGTCCGGTCCGAAATCATAGCAGAGCTGGCGGGATCTGCGTCATTTGTCATGTTCCTCCTGCTGGGCGTGTCCTTTGTCTATGGAAAAGCCGTCAGGATGGAAACAAAAAGCCTGATTCCCCCGGTGATATTCATGAACTCGGGTTTCCTGGGCATTCCCCTCATGAAACTCTGGGGGGGAATGGAAGCAATGAATTATATCGTGGTGTACGATCAGATACAGACGATCTACATCTTTACCCTGGGAATTTTGATCGTAACCGGCGGATTTTCAATAAAAGGACTCAGGGAAACGGTATTGTCACCAATTCTGTGGGCCATCTTTCTGGGATTCCTTTTCAAAGGGTTTCACATTCCTATACACAGTTCTCTGCTGAATGTATTCGAGTTCGGAGGGCAGGCTGCCCCGCCGCTGGCGGCGGTCGCCCTGGGTGTTTCCCTGTACCACGGGAAGCTCCATTTTAACCTGCACCTGGCTTCCGGTGCACTCCTCAGAATTGTATGCGGTTTTCTCGCGGCCCTGGCCGCGGTTACCCTGTTCGACGTCCAGGGCCTTCCCCGGACAGTCATCCTGGTGGCTTCCTCCCTTCCTTCCGCCGTTTTTTCTTCTGTTCTGCCCCTGCGGTACGGCATAGAGGCCGAGTTCGCCGGTACCATGGTGGTCCTGACTACGCTCCTGGGAATCGTGACCATACCTTTTTCGTTTTATCTTGCCACACTTTTATGACGATGCTCTAGAAGAATGGGTATCTTTTTAGAAGAAGGAATCCCACAAGGAGGTAAGACCATGGAAGTAGATCCTGTTCAGGATGCTTCATACGAAAGAGTACCGCCAACCGAAGAAGTACCGGAAGAAAATCAGGATACGGCTGCCGAAGAAACGAAGGAAGCCCCTGATGAAGATGGAAAAGGCGAGAATGTTGATTTCTTTGCCTGATCCGGCCTGTCTGCTGTAATCGTGCCCACACCCTGGTTCGAAGACGATTCATTCTGGGCTGATTTCGCTCCCCTGATGTTCAATGATCAGCGGTGGTCTCTTGCTGAAGAAGAGGCGGAAGCAGGGTTCGGCCCCGGGTCCTCATCTTCGGAAGTCTTGACGGAAGACCCTACAATGAGCATGCGGAACGGCTTATAGCAGTAGGAAAAAAATGAATCAGACTGATATGAACCGGGAATAACAGCACAGGGTGAGAACGGTGACCTGCTATATCTTTTTATACAAAGCAGGTTTGATATAATCGAACATCCCGGTATCCCGGCCCAAGGTTTCCGAGTGGCCGATAAAGAGATACCCTTCAGGGTGCATGTACCGGTGAAATTTCCGAACCAGGTCCACCTTGGTTTCGTTATCGAAATAGATCATCACATTTCTGCAGAAAACGATGTGAAACTTACCTTTGAAGGGAAAAGTGTCCTCCATGAAGTTCAGCCTGCGGAATGCGATCATGGACTTCAGTGACTCTTTTGCCTGGTAACGGTCTATTCCAACACGATGGAAGTACCTCTTGATATACGGTTCCGGCACGGTCTTGATCCGTTCGTACACATAGGTCCCCTCTACCGCCTTTTCCAGTGAGGAGCAGGAAATGTCCGTTGCCAGGATAGATGGCCGTTTCCAGGAAACATGGCCCCCGAAAAAGCGGCGCACCACCATGGCAAGGGTAAAGGCTTCCTCCCCGGAGGAACAGCCGGCACACCAGATCCTGATATCGTGATGATCTCTTATTCCGTGCCGGTTTACAGCTTCCGGAAGGATCACCTCTTCCAGCAGGTTAAAATGTTCTTTTTCCCGAAAAAAGAAGGTGTGGTTTGTTGATATCTTATCAACCAGTACGAGCAGTCCCGATCCTGTCTCATCTTCCATGACCGTGTCGTAATACCGCTTAAAGGAAGAGAACCCCTGTTGTTTGAGCACCTTGTTGAGTCTTCCCCGTACGAGGGCCTTCTTTTTTTCCGTCAGGTTGATCCCGAACCGGGAACGTACAAGCCCGGCAATACTGTTGAATTCTTCATCGGAAATATCCACAATTCCGTTCAGGATGCGGTTCATCTCCTGTGACATCATTGGCGAATCACCCAAAATAGTTTCCCCTGTTGAGAATTGTAGTAGTTACGAATGGAAATACAAGAGGTTTTGGTGAAATTACCCGGAAAAGACTTCTTTTAGTTCCGTTAAAGCGCTCTCTTTCTGTTTTATCCCGGTTTTGGTTACAGCCTTCCGCAGTATAGTATCCCAGTGTTTTTCGTCGATTTCACTTTTTATCCCGTTCAGCACTTCCACCACTTCGTCATTGTTGTCTTTTATATTGTAAATTTTCTGGTCATCATGGAACAATTTACTTTCCAGCAGGTTGATATAATCCCCGACCGAGAGACCGCCCCTCTTTCCCTGTTTTCTCTGCAGTATCTCCTGTTTCTTCAGTGACCGCTTGACTTCCCTGTCTCTCCTATCAATATCTGTACTCTTCATACTCTACTCCTTGCCCTAATTACTGTACCTAAAAGGCGGAACGAAAACAAGTAGGCAGAGATCGGGTATTCCGGTAATGGGAACAATTACCCTACCATGTTCCCGGGATTAAGCATCATTCCCGGATTAAAGGACCGGATTACCTCCTTCATCTCTTCTATACCCTTTTTCCCGTACATTTTTTCCAGGAAAGCGGTTTTCAGTTTACCGATCCCGTGTTCAGCGGATACCGTTCCCCCCATGGACACAATTTCATCCGCCCACGTAAGGTACAGGGATTTCCCGGTCCTGTATTCTTTCATGGATTTCGGCAATATATTTACATGGATGTGATTATCACCAATGTGTCCGAACATAACCGACTCCAGGTGATGCCGGGCAAGCCCTTCCCTGTACAGGGAGAGGACATCCCGCAGCCGGGAATCCGGAACAGCCATATCGGTTCCCAGCTTGATCAGGCCCGGTTCCTCCTTCCGCCGTTCGTCAATAAGGAGGTTCACCGCTTCGGGTATTGCATGACGGAACACTTTAAGGCGCTTCAGTTCCTTCTCCGAAGAAGCGAT
>JAJSAL010000184.1 GCA_024274705.1 Spirochaetota bacterium | reverse complement strand
GAAGTTATCTTTCTACCTGTAAAAAACAGGGAGTCTCCGCTAATGAAGCTTTGACGTTGCTCTTTCTTGGAAAATACCCTGATTTTATAACGGCAGATGTGTGTGGATCGATCAGTTCCCCTGATTGTGCTGAATAGTTACTATTTCTTTTAGTTCTCACTTCTCATTTTATCAAATTATTGGAGAGCCGTATCTATGATGGAAAACGATCGGAATACGCAGAATGGGATGGTTACATTATGACAATATCGTGTGGCAGTTTGTAGAATATCTCCTAAAAACAACCTATTTAAACTGCCAATTCTTTGCGCATATCACCTATTTCTTAACCTTCCTGTCACGGGTACAGTCAATTCCCCACCCAAAACAGCTTTAGGGTAATTAAGATTCCCCACTTTAGAACCAGTTAGGGTAAAGCCAATTCCCCAGGTAAAAGGCTGTTAGGGTAGTTAAGATTCCCCACCTTTTTGCTTTCAGGGTAATTACAATTCCCCACCCCCCGAAAGAACTATTACACTCTCCCGCAACAATATGATTAGAAAAAGGGGGAGTACACATGGGGTACCGTAGAATGACAATTGACGATCTGATTTCCATACACCGGCGGTGGCGAGATAGCCAAACGATCAGTGACATAAGCCGCCTGGAAGGATTTGACCGAAAAACGGTTCGGGAATATGTGCGGAAGTTTGAGGAGGCCGGAATGTCGTTAGAAGGCGACGCGCAGGAACGTTCTGAGCTAACAATGCTTCTGTCCAGTTTCCTGCCTTCGAACGAACGTGCGCAGGCTATACAGGACGGGTTTAGGCGCTATCAGGATGAGATCATTTCCCTCATCACCGACGATAAAGAGCCGGTTAAACCAAAAACGGCGTACAAGATTATTACACGAAAATATGAGGTGCCGGGGAGTTACGAGAGTTTTAAAGTATTCGTTCGGAAGATGAACATAGCGGGACAGGGGAAGCCGTCGGTCCCTCGAATTGAATTGCCGCCGGGAAAAGAGATACAAGTTGACTACTGCGGTGTCGGTTATCACATTGATCCGCAAAGCGGGAAAAACCGCAAAGTTAATGGCTTCATTGGGAAGCTGTCCTGCTCCCGGCAGCCATTCGTTGAGTTTACGTATACACAAAAGCAAGAATCTTTTGTCTATAGCAATGTCCATATGGTGGAATTTTTTAACGGGGTAACGGAGTACATAACGATCGATAATTTAAAATCGGGTGTTCTGAAACCGGACGTGTACGATCCGAAACTCAATCGAGCATACGCAGAGTTTGCCGAGTATTATGGCACCTTTATCAATACCTGTATGGTGGGGCATTCGAAAGGAAAAGCGAAAGTAGAACGCTTAGTGCAGCAGGTACGGGAGTTGTATCGGGAACTGAAAGCGGTACACCCCTCGTATACCCTGAAGGAATTGAACCGGGAAGCACTTACATGGTGCCGGGAAGAATATGGCAGGGCAAAACACGGGACCACCGGCAGAGCGCCCATGATTGCGTTCGAGGAAGAGGAAAAAGCGCGGCTTAAGCCGCTTCCGGCCGTCAGATTTGAGGTTCCGAGGTGGAAACAGGTGAAAGTCCATCCGGACCAGTTTTTTACTTTTGACGGCAAGCGTTACGCGATGCCGAAGAACTATTGTGGGTGGAAACTCCGCTGTCGCGAAAGCGGAGCGGTGTTACGGGAATACATCACCACATCTCGTCGGGTCAAGTGGCTTCCTGGAGATTTTCCCGAATCCCAGGAGGCGATGATGCGGGGTTCCTATCCACAGTACCTGATTGCCCGCGCCCGCAGTTTCGGTCCGGGAACCGTTCAGCTCATAGAATCGATTTTGCGTCCCCACGCGTTCATAAAGGCACGGGCTGCCCGTGGGGTGCTGGCTCTCCTTGAGGACTATCGTGACCTTCCATTTCTCCAGGAGGTCTGTGTCGAGGCGTGCAAAAAAGGGATGTTCGTCCCCAAACAGATCAAATACTTCCTGGAATCAGAGAAGAAACAGCGGCATTTCGAGTTCGTCATCCCCCGCTCTCCTGTGGGTGAAGCGATGATTCGTGATGTCCGTGAATATATAAACTAAAGGAGCATACGCGTATGGACATGAAGTATCACCTTTCCATGAATCTTAAACGGCTCAGGCTGCCGGCTATCCTGGACAATCTGGATATACGGCTCAATGAGGCCAGGGACAACGATCTGGGGTATCTGGAGTTCTTAAGCCTGTTACTGCAGGATGAAATTGCCAATCGTGATGCAAACATGCTTACGAAAAAATTGAAGGCCGGCGGGTTCAGCCCCCGGCTCACCTTCGAAAGTTTCGATTTCCGGTTTAACGGAGACGCATTGGCGCCGCAGACGGTCCGTGATCTTGCCACATGCCATTTTGTGGACCAGAACCGTAATCTCGTATTGAGCGGCCCCCCGGGGATCGGAAATTATGTGAAGTTTTTACTTATGTAAAGTTGCCGAAGTAAATTGTTATGAGATAAGAACAAGTGCACTGACAACTTTACATAATAATTTTTATGTAAAGCTTTACATAAGGGCAAGACCCACCTCGCACAGGCCCTTGGCCATGAAGTATGCTGGCGGGGCAAAGACGCCTTATTCGCTAAGACACACAAATTGCTCGATGACCTTTTAGATCCTGGCTACCCGCGACGTGCCGGACGGCTGTGGAAACGGGTTATATCTGTAGACCTTATGATTTTGGATGATTTTGGCTTCCGCAAATATGAAACCAAAGAAGCAGAGCTTTTGTATGCCCTTGCCGATGAACGACTCGGTTCCGGGTCAACAGTGATCACCTCAAATCGCCCCGCCGAGGATTGGTATGGCGTCTTTCCCGATCCTGTTATCGGTGGAGCGATCCTTGACCGACTTGTTTCCGGTGCAATCAAGATTATCGTCGAACAGGCGAAATCATATCGGAAATCAGGTCCTGTTGACAGAATGAAAGCATAGGACCCTGTGAGCAGAAAAAACTCTTTCGAGGATTGCCTGTATGCAACTTTTTTAGAGGTATTGGTATTGAAATACACCGTGTGAAAACGGGAATTTTAAGTGCCGTCAGAAATATTTAGCGGCACATAGCAGATGGAGGTTCTGAAATATGCTGAAAAAAATGTCTTGAATAATGCTAAAAACAATGTCATGATTTTTCATTCCGAGGGGGGTGGGAATTCTAATTACCCTGGGTGGGGAATATGATTACCCTCGACAACCTTCTGCCGGAGAAGCTTTACAATGGCATGGATTATACAATAGATTCCAAATGCTGCAAGTAATGCAACAGATGCAACTCCGAAATCTCATGATAATTCAACTATTTTTTCCATTACTTTCCTAGTGGACAATGTCTAGTCTGGAGATATTGAAGATTCAGGGGCTTATTTTAATGCGATTGCCCTGAGTCCTGGACAGGGATTTCAGAGGTGTGCCCCTCGATGTGAAACTGAAACTGGTGCGGGAATACAGCACCTTACTCCTGAAAAGACATCGGAAAATCACATCTACTCATGTAGCATATGTAGATTCCATGAGGACGGTATATTTCGCTAATTCTAGAGGATCCTTTTTTTTAGAGGAGCGGCCTAAGGTGGTGTGCAGGTTCTCGGCAACCGCGCGTGAAGCAAGCCTGATTCAAACCGCAGGAGACGGTATATCTTCTGTTACCACATATAATGCCGTCACAGATCTAGAGGAAAAAGTAACGGAAGCAGCGGACAGAGCTGTCGCTCTCCTATCTGCACCGAAGTGTCCCGGGGGACCGCAGGTAGTCATTCTCAATCCCCGGTTTGGTGGTGTATTCGCACACGAAGCTTTCGGCCATTTAAGCGAAGCTGATTTTCTGTATGAAAATGAGAACATGAAAGACATCATGACCGTCGGAAAAAAAATGGGTGCAGAGAACCTGGATATTATCGATGAAGGGTCTATGAAGGGAACAGGTGGATCTCTTACTTTTGATGACGAAGGGACGCCTGCGCAGAAAACATATCTCATTCGCGGTGGAGTGTTAACCGGACACCTCCACAGTTTGGAAACGGCGGCTAAAATGGACGAACATCCAACCGGCAATGCCCGGGCTGTGGGAAGAAATTTTCCGCCCATCGTTCGAATGACAAACACATATATTGGAAACGGAACAGAAAAAGTGTCGGAACTGTTCAAGGGTGTGGACAAGGGCATCTATGCTTGCGACATGTACGGCGGTTCGACGATGATGGAAATGTTCACATTTTCGGCAGGGTACGGGTACCTTATCGAAAATGGAAAAATCAGCTATCTCCTCAGGGACATTGTACTTACGGGAAATGTTTTCGAAACCCTGTCAAACATCGACGGTATCGCCGATGACCTTACAATAGAAGGCACGGGAGGCGGATGTGGAAAAAGGAGTCAGTATCCCCTGCCGGTGGGATTGGGGGCTCCTCACCTGCGTATCCGGAACGTCATTATCGGAGGGGAAACCGATGGACAATAGTGAGGAAGCGGTTTCGAAAGGAATTGAAAGGATACGTGAAGCAAGGCTGCACGGAAAGATCATTTATAGAAAAAAGAACACCATGTCTGTCAAGCTGGAAACGGGAAGAGTAAAAAGTGCTTCCAGGAACGAGAATATTCAATATGCGGTCAGTATTCTGTCCAATGGAAGAATCGGTCAGACCAGGGGCAACCGGATTCAGGAGATCCCGGCCATGATTGAAAAAGCTGTCGCTCTCACAAGGGTGGGGCAGGATGCCTATTTTAGGGCCTGGCCTGAGCCGCAGGAGTCAACCCCGGTGCGTTTCTATTCGCAATCCACCGGCAATATGGACATGTCGGACCTGAAGGGTGCGCTGAACACCTGTGTCGACATCATCCGTGGTTTTGATTCAAATCTCCACATCGAGGGAGAGGCTTATGTCACCCATAGAGATACTATATGTGCCACAACCGGCGGTGTATTTTCCATTGAAAGAAAAAACGATTGGACAATATGGGTCATTGCCCAGCGGACTCATCATGATGATATCCTGATGACCGGGGATATGCGTAAGTGGGGAGACCGAAACGAATATTTCGATCCGGAACAGATGGTGAATTCTATTATTACAGACATCGAACTGGCGCATACTACTGTTTCTATCACATCCGGACGGTGGGACGTCCTGCTTCATCCGAATATAGTCGGCGCCTTTATCCAACCCCTGGTTATCGGGATTAACGGACTGAATGTTGAAAAAGGCAGTTCGCCCCTCAAGGGAAGAATAGGCGAACGGATCCTGGCGGACACCATCACCATCACGGACAACCCGCACATCGATTTTTCACCTGGCGCCCGCATGATAGATACCGATGGAGTCCCGACACGGAAACATGCACTTTTCAAAAAAGGAGTACTGCAGAAATATCTTTATGATCTTAATACCGCCGGTCTCGCCGGGACCGAACCTACAGGCAATGTAGCCTGCTGTCCATACTACCCAGTCATGGAAGCAGGAGAACATTCGTTTAAGGATCTGGTAAACAATATCGACAGGGGAATCTATATCAAACAGCTTTTAGGTTTCGGGCAGAGCAATTTGATCAATGGTGATTACTGTTCAAATATCGGACTCGGATATCTCATCGAAAGAGGAGAGATTAAGGGAAGGGTAAAAAATACCATGATTAGCGGGAATATCTATGAACAGCTTAAAAATGCAGTGATTCTTTCGAAAGATACCGATTACGCCGGATATATGCCCTACCTGCTCTTTGAAAACGGTATCGTCGCAACCAGCTGAATATGATAATTCATCTGTTCCCGGATTATCAATGTAAATTCACTTTTTTACTTTAAAAGATACGGTACAGGAATACTTACTTCATTAGTTGATTCATATTACACTGTTATTTACGTAAAGCGTCTAATGTACAAGAGGGAGTTTTTTCTTAACAACCTGGATCTCAAAGATCTCAATATCTATTATTGCGGTGAGGCCCGGTGCTCAACCCTGAATTAACCAGGGCTGTCATTTCACGTCTCTCCGCTTTCTTCCGGGAGTATCACAGGAGGTGTTTCGAAGAAGCGGGGGAACTCATTTCCGTTTCCCAGGTAACCGATGACTGGGGAAGCCGGCACGGATTGATTACCAGCCCCGGTATCTTCGAAGAATTTTACAAGGAACCGACTGCGCGGGCAATAGATCTTGTGAAAAGTTATGATATTGCCGTGTTCCACCATGACGATGGGGATTGCCGTCCTCTTTTTCCCGTACTTATCGGTAAAAAGAGCAACAGCGCTAACATTGCCGTAAAAATTATAGACCCTCGGGGTATTGAAAGTTTAAGAGTTATATCACTACTATTAGAAAATAAGAGGTGCATTATGTTCAATTTCACGGATTATATTTCCAAAACAAAGCTGGAAACATTCTGCCGGAGAAATTATATAACCAAAATGTCTCTTTTCGGTTCCGCCCTGCGTGATGAATTAAAGCCGTGCAGTGATATTGACATTCTCGTAGAATTTGACAAAAACCATATACCGGGTTTGCTGGATATTGCCGGAATGGAAATCGAATTGACTGAGATGTTGGGCAGAAAAGTCGATCTGAGAACACCTGCTGAACTCAGTCGGTATTTCAGAGATGATGTCTTAGAAAAGGCGAGGGTGGAATATGCAATCTGAAGATCGAATCCGAGTGCAGCATATTCTTGATGAAGCGGGTGAAGCCTGTAAATATGTGGAAGGTATTTCATTTAATAAATTTGCTGAAGACGGTAAAACAGTCCGGGCTGTTATTTTGATATTGATTACAATATCATTTGGCAGACAATCAAAGAAAATCTGCCGCCTTTAATTGAACAATTGCAATCAATATTAAAGACTAACCAATAAATTTACCAACCCGGCTCCCTATTAAGCCTTATAGGCGCCTGTAATTGATTAGACCGTAGCATATGTTATTTACCTCATATGGTAATATTTTACGATTTCTATCATACCTGGTAAAAAGTAACGTCCCCGGAAGTGATTTTCAATGATTTTTCTTGGGTGGGGTTTTAATTGTAAGGGCAGTTGAGTGACAGAGCTTCCCTTATTTTGACAGGATGATCCCGCATCCGGAAAAAAGCGAAAGACCATGTACTTCAAGGGCAGCGTCTCTTGTTTCTATACGGGTATCCTGGTCACTGAATACCCTTGCAACCTTCCACATACCTTCACCTTCCAGTGATAGTGAAAGGGGTGCCCCGTTATTTCCGTTATTCTCAAACCGGTGGATCACTGCCAGGAGAGACCTGCCGTCCCTGCCGTACCGTAAGACTGCCTGCCATCCCCCGGGGTAGTTATAACGTTCTACCGTTGGTCCGAACCTGTAGGATGTGCCGTTTTTAATGATTTCTCCTGCAGCCCTGTAAAAGTCGACAGCCTTTTTCACTATGCCGATTTGGGTGCCCGACAGCTCGTGAATATCACCACTTAAGCACATTCTTCCGAGAAACGTCGCAGCAAGACTGTAATACAGCCGTTTTTCATTATCCTCCTTACGGAGGACACTCCATACCTGAGAATACCTGGGAAGGATGACTCTCTGTACATTTGCGGCAATGATGGGAATAGCCCGAATTTCATGAGCATCCGAAAAGGAAGTCATGTCGGTCATTTCGATGAGAGAGGGTTCCATTCTCTGTCCCCCGGAAGAACAGTTTTCGATGATAAGACCGGGAAACCGTTCCCGTATCCTGCCAAGAAATCTGTACAACCCCAAAACATGCTGCCGGAGGCCTTCCCCCTGGGATTCTGCACCGTCCACCCCGAAACCCACGGTTTCATTGTAGTCGATTTTAAGATAACCGATTCCCGTCTGTTCGATCAGATCCAGTACACGCCTTTCGAGGTACTCGTGAACGGTATCAAGCCTGAAATCGAGAAATCTTCTTGAACCTGCCTGTACAGGTATGCCGTCCCGCTTCAGGAGCATATCCTCCCTGTTCCACAACGAAGAGTGTGGCCCGGCTACTTCAAACTCGAACCAGAGACCTGGAATAATGCCCCGGCTGCGGATTTCTTTACAGGTTGCAGCCAGCCCCTGGGGAAAAAGTTTCGGTGAAGGTTCCCAGTCACCCTGTTCGGTCTGCCAGTCTCCGTTATTCTTTGCATACCATCCTGCATCGATAACCAGGTAACGAAGTCCTGCCTCTCTGCACGTATCAGCCAGACAGGTGAGATCTTCCTGCTTCGGTTTTCCCCAGGAGGTACACCATTCGTTGAACAATACCGGAAGTTCAGACTCTGTATCAGGCGGCTGTACTGCCACCTTGTACTGCATCGCGGTAAGACGGGCACACAATTCGTCAATTCCACCGGAACATACGGATACATAAGCCTGGGGAGTTGAAAAAGATTCCCCGGGCTGAATATGTTTGAACCAGTGACCGGTTTCCCGGTCTGCAAGCCCCCCGGACATTGTGAGGAAATCGTCCTGCCGGAACAACTCGAACTGCCAGGATCCTGCCCATCGCAGCTGCGCTCCCCAGATGACGCCGGCATTCCGGTCCTCGACAGCGGTAAAAGAGAACCAGCGCCGTACCGGTTTCGTCCCGGTCATACCGAACCGTTCACATCGCATTTCATGGCCGGACCAGGAACGCTCCAGATCGAGCTCTTCCAGGCTGCGGACATCATGCCGTCCCTCTCCGGACCAGGTACTTCTGAACCGGTGAACATACAGTCTCCCCGGAGCGTCGGCAGGGTGAAAGGGAGAAATGTGACCGAGGTTGAAACTGGTAATCATTTCAACGGTGAACGGTCTGCTTCCCCTGTTCTCTATTTCAGACCATGAAGTCAATCCCGGGCTTCCTTCGGTGTGTTCGAGAATGTGACGGGTGAGTACGCCCAGCTTGCCGTTTAGGCTCTCAGTTACAATCCTGATGTCACCGCCGGTGCGGCTTACTGTCAGGTCACGAAACCGGGTTCCAATAACGGCGTTTCCTTTTCTTAAAGTCATCCCCTGTCCCAGGCTTTCCCCGTGAGGGTCTCCGGCTAGGCTGAATTCGACAAGGGGCTGTACACACCAGGCCCTGGGGACCCGGGGGAGAAAGGATGACAACCGTTTTATTTCTTCGATCTCCGAAAGGTCGCTCCGCCGGGGAACCAGGCCGTCTTTCTTACCGGTTGGAAAAAGCTGCAGCCCGATATGCCCGGTTTCCCCATCGAGAAGATACCGTACAGTCATGTCATCCAGGGAAAAATCGGAATATACGGAAATCATATAGTCAGCCCTTTACCGAACCTGCAGTCGCTCCCATAGCTACATATTTCTGGAAAAACAGAAACAGTGCAAGGGGAAACAAGGAAGATACTACCACAGCCGTGGTAAGCCGGGGAACTGGAAGTCCATGTTCTCCCATCATCATGGCTATACCCTGGGTAATCGTACGCATATCCGGCTTCTGAAGAAGAAAGAGTGAAAAAGGAAGTTCATTCCACATGGCGAGGGTCCCGATAACCGTTATCGTTGCAATCATGGGCGCCGCGATGGGGATCATGATCCTTACAAGCTGCTGCCACACACTCGCCCCGTCAATTCTGGCACTTTCAACGATGTCCTTCGGAACGCTGGCGTAATAGGTGGTCATGATATAAGTGCCGAAGGGTGCAAAATATGCGACCCAGACAAGGATAACCCCGATATAGGAGTTGAGCAGCTTGAATGCCGCGACAATTCTGAATACCTGAACGCTCACTACCATCTGTGGGAAAATCATCAGAAAAAGGACGCCCAGGAACAGGGAGAGTCTAAAAGGAAATTGTAACTTCCCAAAGGCAAACCCGGCGGCTCCACAAACGAACAGGTAGAGAGCGAGACCACCTGATATCAGGATAATATTATTATTGAAGTACTTAAGCAGTCTGCCCTGAACCAGTACAAACGTGTAATTTGCGAAAACAGGATTTTTCGGGAGGGATAACGCATTATTCACATACTCCGATTGGGTTTTAAAACTCGTTATCACGCCGAAATAAAAAGGGACAAGTGCCATCAGGGAAAATACAATCAGCACCATGTAGAGAGTGATTCTGAATCCGTTCTTTTTCGACAACAGCCTTGATTTCACGATTCAGCCTTCCTCAGCAGCCTGATCTGCATCACTGCAATGATTGCACAGAATAGCAACAGAATGACCGCCCATGAACTGCCGTATCCCATCTGAGAATTTTTAAAACCGAGTATGTATATACCGAACTCCAGTGTCCAGGTGGAGAATCCCGGGCCTCCATAGGTGAAGGAAAAGAGGAATCCGAAGGCCCGTGCGAACACTTCTATAAAGGAGAGAACTACCCAGAATTCCACGGCGAAACGGATCGACGGTATGGTTATCTGGTAAAAAATCCTCCACCACCCTGCTCCGTCTATCCTGGCAGCGTCGTAGAGCTGATTGTCTATGCTGCTCATGGCCGCCAGGAAATAGATGCACCCGAACCCGATTTTCGACCAGACCACGAACAGCAGTCCCACCATGTGGATCGCGGTTTTTGTCGTACCGATCCAGTTGACGGCCAACTGCTCCAGGCCGGCGTCCCGTAAAAAGGTATTCAGCGGGCCATGGTCCCGGAAAAACACGTTGAAAAGGATTCCAAGGATAACGTATCCCAGTACATTAGGAAGATATAAAATCGCCTTGAATATCGTCCATCCTTTTAATCCCTCCCTCATGATAGCCGACAACAGAAGCGGAACCAGTACCCCTATAGGAATATAGAGGATGAGCAGTCCCGTATTCCTGAGGGCCGCCCAGAATTTTTTATCCGTAAAGAGGCGGTGGTAATTCTTCAATCCCGTCCACTGTGCCGGACCGAACCCCGGCCACTTGGTAAAGCTGTAATATATATTGGATACAACAGGATAAAGGATAAACACGCCTAATAATGCCAGGAGGGGCAGAATGAGAATGTAGGCATCAATTGTTTCCCGGCGAACCCGCATATTCCTCCCTTTATTAATAAGGCGCAGGAGTCAAGGACTCCTGCGCCGATAACAAGCAACAGAACCTGTCTATCGTGAGCTATCCAGGCTCTCCTGCACACTCTTGATATACTCGTCGACCGAGATTTCTTCCGAGTTGAACAGGAGTTCATCGTAAGCCATGAGATCGTTGTTTGCCGCAGGGGGTACATAGGCGACAAAATCATCGATGGCATTATTGTTCATGTAGTCGAGGATTTCACTGAGGACACCGTATCCCAGGGAGCCGTAGTCGATGTTTACATTCGGCACTACGGCACCGGTCTGCCCTACGAACTGCAGGGGGGCATCGCCGGATACATAATGGATGAGATATTTCGCAGCACTGTCTTTATGTTCCGACCAGGTCATGATGGAGAATCCAATACCTGCCCCCATACTCACCTGCCGGTCTTTCATCTTGGCTGAAGGATGATTGATATTGGGAAAGTAGCCCACGTTTTCTTTCCCCAGGGCATCGCAGAAGTCTTTCCAGTGAGCAATGTCGGATATAAGTCCCAGGAAAATGGCTCCCTGGCCTGTCTTAAACTTTTCAATCGCATCCATGAAAAGGGGAATAGACGCGCCTTCGGGGTCGAGATACTCTTTGTCCCGGAGTTCTTTTATCATCTTAATGGCAGTGACAAACCCGGTATCGGTAAAGTTCGTCTCT
>JAJSAL010000183.1 GCA_024274705.1 Spirochaetota bacterium | reverse complement strand
TATTCCATCTTTGACTACCTTATCAATACCGATAAACTTGATATTCAGCTGCCGCATTTTTTCCTCGAGGAGCTTCTTAAACCGTAAAGCGTCTTCATGGGAAAAAACGAATTTTCCAATTGGACAAAAGCAGAGAAGCACATTGTCTCTTTGTTGTTTAGTATTCACATAGATTATCCTTTTACAGCGCCGAATGTAAGTCCCCGGACCAGATATTTTTGAGAAAACAGAGAGAAAATACCTATCGGTATCAGCATAAGGGTGCCGATGGCCGACATCGATCCCCAGTCGAGATATTTATCGGAAATAAAACTGGAAATAACAACCGGTAGAGTTTTTGCCTGAAGAGTAGTAAAAGTCGCTGCAAACATGAACTCATTCCAGGCATAAACAAACATAAATATCGCCGTTACTGCAAGACCGGGAAGAGTAAGCGGGAGTATCACCTTCCAGAACCTCATCCAGAAACCGTATCCCTCGACAATGGCGGCCTCTTCGATTTCCTTCGGCAGTTCCTGAAAAAACCCGAGGAGAAGCCAGATCGCGAAGGGTAAACCATATGCCACGTAGGTTATGATCAAGGAAATCCTCGTATCGATCATCTTCAAGGTTTTTATAATCATGAAAAAGGGGATTACTGTTGTCACAGGCGGGAATACCCTGGTCACCAGGATCCAGATTAACAGGCCCCTTCTGAATTTTTTACTAAGGAGCGATTTTGACAATGAGAAAGCGGCCATGGAACCGACCATCAATAGAATTATTACCGAGAATACGGTGACGATAATACTATTATACAGATTCAGACCGATACCCTGTTTGGCGAAAACATTTAGAAAATTTTGAATGGTTATTTTGGTCGGGATGAACACCGGCGGATAAGCCGATACTTCACCCCCCGTTTTAAATGCCGTAATGATAAGCCAGTAAACGGGGAATATCATGATTATGCATAGAATTACAGCGAGAATATAGATAACCACCTTCCCTGCTTTTTTCTTAAGAAGATTTCCGGATGAGCTCCGCTTAAGTAATGCGTTCATTGAATTCGATCTCCTTATTGCATACTGAAATGTATCAATCCGGTTCCTTCCAGACTTCCCGCATAAAAAACGATGAAATTGCAAGAACAATAACCAAGAAAATCCAGGACATAGCAGTTGCCCTGCCTATCTGAAAGAATTTCAACCCTTCTTTATAAATGAACAATCCCACAACTTCGGTGGATTTACCCGGTCCGCCGTAGGTAAGGGTATAGATAACATCGAATATCTTGAAACAATCCATCACTCGTAGTAACAGAATTACGGCGATAACGGGCCGTAGGAGCGGTAAAGTGATATTTACGAATTTCTGCCACCAGTTGGCACCGTCGATGTCCGCTGATTCATACACCACACCCGGAAGGGATGCAATACCCGCCGCAAGAACGAAGATCACTACGGGAAGCTGCTGCCACACCTCCACGATGATGATGGCCCTGAAAGCAAGCTGAGAAGTCGCCAGCCAGGTGAGCTTTTCACCTCCGAGTCTGCTCAACAGAAAATTTATTACACCGTACTCGGGGTTAAAAAGAAACCGCCAGAGAATGCCGGCGACGACCGGGGTCATCATCAGGGGTAACAACAGGGTAACCCGTATTACAGGAAGGGCTTTGATTTTGGCAGTAACTAAAAAGGCAATGGCGAATCCGAGAACAAATTCGATAGACACAGAGGCGAAAACGTATGTCAGCGACACCCGCAGGGAGTATAAGAACTCCTTATTGGCAAAGGCGTTGATATAATTTTTCAACCCGATAAACTTCGGCTCTACCCCCGGCATAAGCATATTGTACTGAAAGGCGCTTAAGTATAAGGAATAAAGAAGGGGAAATACCGAAGTAACAAGGAGTATTGCAATTGCAGGAACCAAAAACCAGGCCGCAATACGCTTTTCCTGGGTTTTGTATGTTGAAATCTTACCGATCATCCTCTTTATTCATGCTCCATGTAATTGTCGGCGCCGGAGAAATCCGGCGCCGACTTAAGTCTCAGATCAAAAACTGATTATTCCTGGTAGGTGAAGGAAAGGGGATTCTCTTCAAACAGAGTTTCCCATTTTCCGGCTACGATGTCGAGAGCCTCCTGGGGATCCTGGATTTCCCCGGAAAAATACCTTCCCAGCCCGTCTGCCAGGGAAACGAACATTTCGAGCCAGTAGGGAATACCCGGGAAGATGGGACGGCCGTTGTCCAGTACTTGCTTGAAACCGGCCTGCCAGGGATGGGCTGCCAATACATCGGGATGGGTCAAAGCATATGCCCGGGCTGACTGTCCGCCGAAGTCGAGCATGTAGCGGACCTGGTTTTCTTTAGATGTACAGAGTGCAATGTAATCGAATGCGGCCTGCTTGTTCTTACTGGCGTTCATGATGATCATGTTATGCTGCACAAAGTTTCCGGTTCCGCCTTGCGGAAAGGGCCCTACTGCCCATTTATCACGGATGGCGGCATTTGCGTCGGGATTTACCAGGGACGGTACAATAAAACCGAGCCAGTTCTGATATAAGGCCGCATCACCCTTCACGAATTCATTGGCTGCGTCGGGATTGTCATATCCCAGGGTACCCGGAGCGGTGTAATCCATGATGGTTTTTTTCAACTGGTTTATAGCGTAAAGACCGTTTTTATTATTGATATTAACTTTCCAGTCGGAACTTACAGTGGCGTCACCGGTGGCCCAGAAATAACAAAGAAACATCTTAACGAGCTGTGCCGATACACCGGGAAGGGTAATCGGATATTTAACCTTACCTTCAGCCTTGAGCCTATCGACCATAGCCCAGTACCCATCCCAGGTATCGGGAAGCTTATCGATCAGGTCAGTCCTGTAAACGATAGCCATTGCACCTGCTGTCATGGGCAGACCGTAGCGCTTACCGGAGGAAGACCATACGCCGTAATCGTAGACAGGCTGTACGAAACCGGTCATATCGTATCCACTCCTGGCTATATAATCGTCCAGCGGCTCCAGGTATTGCTCGATTGAATATTGGAATTCAATGTCATACAGTCCGCCGTCGAACTGGTTCGCTCCGGTCGTTACATCGTTAATGATCTTGGGCATCAGGTTTTCCCATGGAGCACCTACGATCTTTACCGTAGCGCCGGTGGCTTGATGAAACTCTTCTGCCATTGCTTCCATAAATGTTTGCCCTGCCTGGTTGGCAATATCATACTCAGCGCCTCCCTGGATGAGGAAGGTTAATTCCACTCCATCGTACTTTTTGCCGCCGTCAGCGGGTGCTGCTTCCTGTTCACCACCGGCAAATACTAATACAGGGAAGACCAACAGGACTGCCAGCAACAGAACAATGATTCTCTTTTTCATCTATTCTCTACCTCCATATATTTTACCCTGCAGAGCCTGCTTAGGAGCGCGGACTCTTTCAGAGCATAGAATCCCCATCTATTACAAGAAACTATATTTGTAACTCTTTTCTGAGTCGTTAATAATATCCGCAAACGTTTTCGGAATAAATAATACAGTGCCTTATGATAGTTGTCAATGCCTTTTTTTCAATTTCAGGATGTTTGTCTTATTATTAATTCCGCAGGAAGCATTTTATCGACAATTTTATCCCTGCTGCCGTGGATTCTTTCAAAAAGACGCTCTACACTCAGCCTGGCCATTTCCTGGAGCGGGGCATTTATAGTGGACAGGGGATTCAGCGTATAAGCGGAAACCCGGATATTATCGTGACCTATCACGGAAATATCCTTAACCGGATGGATACCCTTTTCATCTAAAGCTTTCAACGCCCCCAGGGCCATGTCGTCATAGGATGCAAACAGCGCATCCGGAATAGTTCCTGCCCCAATGAGTTCATTCATCCTGAGGTAGCCGCCTTCTTCAAACCGTTCGTTTCCAAACCGAACAAAGCGCTTATCGACCTCCAAACCGTTATCGTAAAGAGCTTTTTGAAAACCAGGATACCGGGAATGAACGGTAAAACGATCGCCGATAAATCCAATTGTAGTTTTACCCTTTTCCAAAAAATACCGTACGGCTGCAACGATACCGGTATAGCTGTCGATTCCGACATGATCGAAGCTCATCTTCTGAGTTGAGAGAAACGAATCCACAAGAACAATAGGTATCTTATACGTATTTTTAACGTACCTCAGATTCTTCTCAATTTTATTGTGCATCAGTGATGTAAAAAGGATACCGTCGACTCTCCGGGAACTTAATACTTTAAGGGAACGGGCTTCTTCTTCATACATAAAATCCGTAAGCCCTATGATCATTGAATATTTTCTCTTCCTGAGCTCATCGTCGATATAGTTGGATATTTGAGCGTAATAATTGCTCCTGATCTCCGGCAGTATTAATCCAATTGACCGGCTCTTTTTTCCTACCAGGGACTGGGCTGTGACGTTGGGAACATAATTCATTTCCCGAGCTATTTTCCGGATATGCTGTTTTGTTACCTCAGCTATCTCCGGGCTGTTGTTTAATGCCCGGGATACAGTGGATACATTTACACCTGTTTTTTCTGCTATGTTCTTCAGTGTTACCATTGCGCACCGTTCTCTTAGGAAAGTACCTTATCCTGAAGATCAACACAAGGCACTTCCCGGAATTACATATACCCTTCTTCCATGAGCACGATTACACCCAGGAGGGCGCCCCAATGGTAAAACGGATCGCTGCCGGAAACTCCGCTATCCGCATTCGATTTATCGCAGCCTTCCCCGGTATCCGCGTTGTAATTCTCATGAATATGTCCATGTTCGGACCATTCTTTTAAAAGAAGTTTTCTCGACTTCGCCGCCATATCCCTGCATGCATCGGTTAACCCTTGTTTTTGTAAGCCCAGATAAACCAGGAAATTCATCGGGGCCCATATCCTTCCCCTCCAGTAATCCTGTTCCCTGTAGGCCGGATCATTTCTTGAGATAGACGGCATAATCCACTCTCCCCAGAATTCATCGGGATTATAAAAATGTTCTTCCATTATTCTTTGCACCTGCACAGGCGTTACGTAATCGGTAATAAGTGGATAGAAATTCGTCGGGGATATCCTATCGCTGAACCCCCCGGTGTCAATTCGTCTGTTCATGAAAATGCCTGTTTCATCATTCCAGAGACTTTCAAGTCCTTTACCGCAGATTTCGGCCCTCTTACGGAGAACAATTTCTTCTTCTTTCCTACCAATAACAGCGGCTATCCTCTCCAGGGCAGTACAGTCAGCCGCGAAAAGCGAGGTAAGGCCGACATCAGCCAGCAGCAGTACATGAGTTTTTTTGTCTAAGGGTACATCGTCGTACATCGGGGAATTGTCCATACCGGATTCCATCCCTGCACCGTATACGTTTCCAACACCGGCGGTCTCCCAGTAATTATCCAGGACCGGTTCGTATGGCCTAGTACCCCAGGAAAGCAGGCCTTCTTCAACCATCCGGTTTTTATAGTACCAGGTATTCCAGGTATACAGATCTTCAAACAACTCTTCAAGGATCCAGGTATCACCGAATGTATCGAAGAGTCTTTTCAGCATAAGAGAGCCGACAGGAGGTTGAGACCGGTCCACGGTCTTAAAACCAATTGCAGCGCTGCAGTTCGGAACAAATCCTTCCGGTGTCTTCTCCCGGGTTATCTCGATTATGTTTGCGTAAGCCAGGTCCTTCTGATCTATTGAAAGCATGAACGCAGCAAAAAAGGTGTCCCAGCAGTAGAGTGAATATCCACCCCAGAATTCCATATTCCAGAGACGGCTGACGGTAGTTATTACCCTGTCGTTAAGGGGTTCATATATGGTATCCCATGCAAGGGATGACTGCAGGGCATCAAACACTTCTCCTGAATTTCCGAATTCTTCTTTCTTTTTCGCATTCTTTAATCTGTTATAATTGATAATGTGTTCTATCTCTTCGAGGGATCTTTCCTTCCCGGTAGAAATACCGACTTTGCCATCAAGGACTATCGCCAGATACGGGGACTGAGCACTTATATAGGGTTCAACAATTTCTTTCCCGGTTGAAAACACACCTATTTTCTTTCTACCGGTAATACCGTAGATGATACCGTTTTCCCGGCGTGTATATCCGTCTTTATTCCAGAGAAATCCGGTTTCTACAATCAGGGAACAGGGCTTTTTCTGATTTTTTTCAGGTGTTACCAGGAGGGTTATATCATCATTTACTGCAGCCGTTTGAACAACAAGCCGGATATCCTGCCATGTAACAGTCAGCCTGGTGTAGCTTCCGTCGAAGGACCTGTTACCAGGACGGATTTTTTCAACACAGCAGTCATTATCCGGCCTGTACGTAGGTCCATCGTGCCTGCCTATTAAGGCTTCTTTCAGGTACCGGCCTCCCCTGTATTCTTTTATTCCCATATTCAGCGCGAATCCTTCGGGAAGTAGTACATGGGAAAGCACACTCCTCGTGTTCCAGGTGTTCCACCCTCTTATAAGCCCTCTTTTAATGTCACTGTATTGCTTCATTTTAAGTATTTCCTATAAAACTCGTTTATTTGTACTGTCTTTCCGGATAACCTGGATTCCTCGGCTGCAAATGCCATTACATGACTGTTGACGGCGTTTTGTATTGTATTTACAGACAATCCTCCGGGATCTTTTTGACGTACCCAGCGTACAAAATCCCGCATTATTTCTTCGTCACCTCCGGAGTGCAGGGAATCGGAGTGTGTTACAGTGATCTTCGCAACATAACCTGTCAGGAAATCATGGAGTTCAATTTCATTCCTCTCCATATGCCCCCTCATTTCCCCATGGGTGCACATTATTTTCAAAGTACGTGAAGTTTCATGACTGAAAGCGCACATGGTAAATGCGGAAGTTATGCCCCCTTCAAAATCGATTATGACTACCTGGTGGTCGACAACATTGTTATCGCATCGGTACACACACCGGCCGTACGGTCCGGTTTTCAGTTCTTTAACCAATCCCATGGTATCTTCTCCACTGTAAACGATATATCTGAATGGATTTTCCGGATCCAGGTAATGATACGCGCTGAAAGGGCACCGGTTTTCATCAGCACATCCATCGGTACACCGCCCCGGAACTTGTACAGGAGCGTTTTTGCCGGTGAAATACCTCAGACTGCCAAAGGAAGCGATTGAGCGGCATGTGCTCCCTGTTAGCCAGTTAAGCAGATCCATGTCGTGGCAGCTTTTTGACAGAATCATGGGGCTGGAAACAGTACTGTTTCTCCAGTTTCCTCTCACGTAGCTGTGCGCATAATGAAAGAACCCGACATTCTCATTGTGCTGAATGGAAATGACGGTTCCCAGAACACCAGAATCGATAATGGATTTAACTTGTTTAAAAAACGGCACATGCCTGAGAACATGACAAACGTGTACGCGGGCATTTTCCTTCCCAACGTATTCAGTCAACTCGATGCACTCATCCAGCTTATTTGAAACAGGCTTCTCTAGAAGGATCGAATAACCTTTCTTAACTGCCTGTTTAGCCGGCTGAAAATGGAGAGAATCCTGTGTACATATAAGAAGAGCGTCACAAAACCGGTCCCGGATAAGGAGATCTTCCCAGGTAACAAACTGCATATCCCGGGGTATTTCGTACTTCCTCGAAAACAGGTCTCTTTTTGTTGTATCCGGCTCTGCAACTGCCACGAATTGGATTTCATCGGGATGGGTTAACGCATAAGGAGCGTAACAGTTCATTCCTCTTTCACCGGCTCCCACAAGGGCGGCTCTTATTGGACCCTTTTCCATGTCATTTCTCATTTACTACAGAAACTTAAGCTTTTATTCCTGAAAAAGTTAATCCGCCAAGCAGGTATTTCTGGAGAAGAAAAAAAAGCAGTACCGGAAACAATACAGCAATTGATGCCACCGCCATAACAGATCCCCAGTCCATATGATACGGCGTGATCATATAGTAAATTCCGAGGCTTAACGTGTATTTCAGGGATTGGTTCAGATAGATCAGGGGATCAAGAAAGTCATTCCATGTTCTCACAAACTCCAGGACAAGAACCGTAATAATCGGAGGTTTAAGCAGGGGGATTATTATCCTTGTAAAAACAGACCATCGCCCGCAACCGTCGATAATTGCGGATTCATCCAACTCAAAGGGGATCTGCATGATAAATTGTCTGAAAATGAATATATAAAAGGGATAACCGAACCATAAAGGAACAATAATCGGCAGGTACGTGTTCACCCACCCGAGTTTACTGGATACCATGAATTGAGGAATAATTTTCACATCCCAGGGAATAAGAATACTTGCGATAACAATGATGAACAGTGTATTACGGCCGGGAAAACGCATTCTCGCAAACCCGAAACCGACAACAGCAGATGCAAGCGTCGCACCGGTCACGGAAAACAGCAGGACCTTGATAGTGTTTAAAAAATTTCTTACAAGACCGAAGTTCGAAAAGGCGTTCTGAAAGTTCAAGAGACTCAAACGTTTTGGAAATACATCGGGGGGATACTGGAATATTCCGACGGGTCCATTTACTGCCTTAACGAATATCCAGTAAACGGGAAATACAAAAATAAGAGCCGTAAACACAAGAACCAGGTATAATAAACCTGTTTTAATTATTTTATTTGTGCGCGCCTCTGCAATTGTCATATCTGATTTCCCCGTTCAGTTTGATAATAAACCCATTTTTTTGACGTTTTAAAAATAACAAGTGCCAGCATTAATATGATTAAAAACATAAACCAGGACAACGCAGAGGCAAAACCCATTTTAAGGAATCTGAAGGCATTATCGTATTCCACGTATGAATAGAGATATGTTGCTTTTACAGGACCTCCGCCGGTAATAACGATCACAGGTGCAAGCATCTGGAATTGTTGAATCATGATAATAATCAGATTAAGAAAAATGGTCGGAGAAATCATCGGAAGGGTTATTTTAAAGAACTGCGCGGCTTTACTAGCACCATCCACTTCCGCGACTTCGTAGAATGTTTCAGGGACACCTTCCAGGGCAGCAAGAAAGAGAATCATAGGCTGCCCGATTGCCCAGATACCTGTTAGAACTATCGAGTATAAGGCAATATTCGGGTCATCTATCCATGGTACCGGCTGGATGTTGACCAGGGACAGGAAATAATTGAGTATGCCGGTCTGCTTGGCAAACATGTACCTCCAGAGAACGCCCCCCACCGCCCCTGATATAACCGCCGGCATATAGACAAGGCTGCGGGTCAGGCGGACTCCCCGGATTTTCCGTGTCAACAGGTAAGCGATTGCCAATGATACGGAAAGCTGGAGCGGCACTTCGAGTCCGACGAACAAGGCTGTTTTTCGAAGACCCGACAGGGCATATTCATCCTTCGAAAAAATCCGGAAATAGTTTTGCAACCCGATAAAGGTCAGATCTTTTAAAAAATCCCAGTTGCAAAAACTGACAACGAGAGAAAACACCATTGGAATAGTGTAAAAAAGGAGGAACCCGGCAACCCAGGGAGAGATAAAGAGATATCCGTCAATTTTTTCTCTCAGTGCTGTATTATACCGTTTCATAAGCTATATCTCACCAAAGTGTAATAGAAAAATATGGAGGGAGAGCCATGCATCTCCCTCCGACAGTGTGTATTGTTCTTTTTATTTGCCCTGCAGGATCTTGTCCATTTTCTTTGCGGCTTCGGTCAACGTGGTTTGAATATCCGCACCGGTAATGAATATCTTTTCCAGGGCAGTCTGGAATTCCGCATCCGCTTCGAACCATTTCGGATTTCGCGTGAACACCGGTACCATTGCAGCTTGATTTCCGATATCATACATTGCACCAAGGTACGGATCATCAAGCACTCCGGTTTGCAAAGAAACCTTCGGAATTGCACCGAGGCTATAGAGCGTTTCTTCCTGGTTCCTGGCCCCGGCCTCACCTCCGCAAAACTTGATGTACTCCCAGACGGCGTCCTTTTCCTTTCCCTTGGCAAACATGGAAAAGGTTGCTGAATGAATAACCGGGGAGATATTCATGCCTTTCTTTGGTACAGGGGGAGGTGCAATACCGAAATTAAGAGATGTGTCGTTTTTAAAAACGGAAATCGGCCAGGAACCGTTATCCATCATCCCGACAATTCCTGTCTGGAATTCATTCTGACCGAGATTCTGATACGCATCGGTAGTTCCGGTTTGGATTGACATATTGTACAACTCCTTATACCACTGTACAACTTCCACGACTGCCGGGGAATCGATATATCCACTAGCCTGGGTACCATCGGGGCTGCACAAATCGCCGCCATTGGACCATATATAACCCTGCATAGCGTAGGTGTGGCCGGGAATTGCCACGTATCCATACCGGGCTTCCGCGCCGTTTTTATTATTATTTATCTTTTTTACAGTTTCCTTGAAATCGTCAAAGGTCCAGCCTTTTTCAGGGTAAGGGACCCCGGCATCATCGAATACATTCTTGTTATAATATATCCCTCTCGGCGTATAATCCTTTGGGAGTCCATAGATCCCTCCCTTGTATTCGGCCCACGCTTTTAACACGGGAAGATATATACTCATATCGAAGTTATCACGCTCAATATAAGGACTCAACTCTTCGACTATCCCTGCTTCCACATACATTGGAGTATTCCACATCAAGAGACCGTCCGGTGTATTCCCCGCAGCATGGGCAGTCAGCACTTTGTCGTCATAACCCTGGGGAACACTCATCAACTCAAGTTTGATATTGGGATTTGCTTCCATAAACTTGTCAACCAAAGCATTGTCTACCTCGATATGGAAACCCGAATTCCAGGTCATAACAGTAACCTCTACAGGTTTTGCATCTTCTTTCGCACTTCCTTCTTTCTGGCCTCCTGCGAAAACAAGAAGACTCAGGAACAGGAATAACAAAAGCATCATACCCATCTGTTTTTTCATCTTTTTCTCCTTTCTAACATTAGAATAAGTTATGGCTGGCAGAATCATCGATACCAATTCATTCCAGCTCATTATATGTTTTAACAGCAATACATCCAAAAACCAGTTACGAAAGTAAGAAAATGCAGTACTTTAGTACTAATCATTTGTACTATATTTTCTGGCAGTCTTCAGTTTGTTCCTGTATTCTTCGATATTATCGGGATTATAAACACCAGGCTCTCCCAACCCCAGGAATACAATGAATCTGCCCCGGGCAAGTTTCTCGAGAATAGCTTCATAATTTTCGAATTCCAGGAGGTTTGCGTCCAGTTTGACAGGCACTTTCAAAGAGGCTTCTATTAAATCGTCGTCAATCACTTCCAGCAGCCTGCACCCATTCGGGTCCTGAATAATTTCCTGCAGTGCAAGATTATCAATTTCACTTATCACCCGGACTTTTTTGTATCCTAACGAATGATGATGAAAGAACACCCCATCCGAATAACCCGTAATTTTCTCTACGTATGGATTGTTGAAACGGCGGCCGAAATCATCTGATATCAAATCAACAGGATCGCCGTTAAGCCAGATTGTTTTATCCCCAAGTACAGTCCCCCATGATCCTCCGGGGGCGTTTTGAAAAATAGAAAACTCATCTCTTAAATGCGTATCTATTTCTATAATACAGTTTGTACAGTACTCCAACAATACTTCCACCTCTTCAGGGAAATCATACAAGTCCGTGAAAATATCGTTACCTCTTAAATCGTTGGCAAAATCCAGTGGAATTCGGAACTGCGAAACTGACGATACGGCGATACCATCCATATCATATGCTGATTCAACACCCCTCCAGAAATCCCTCACTTTATCAATCCAGAAATTATCAAGATCAAGTGTAAGTACAGCAAGATCATCCCAGTCTTTTATCACGGGCCCGGCGGAATAGCTGGAGCCTTTTTTGAAAACAACATCATCTCTACCTGTGAGCATGGAGGCGTCACCGCCGGTTCCCCAGCTAACCCAGATATAAGGTACAAAATCATCTCCGATATCAGCATGATATGCGGCCGATTCCCCGGCCAGTTGAGTATATTGTATTCCCAAATCGTAGGCATGCTTAGTTATAAAATCCTTATCATATGGCCAGTTGGAATACGGAAATGCATCTATTGCAGTTTGTCCTTCTATCAGTTGTATAGAAGACGGGTCAGCGGTTTCAGATGGTGCATACTCGGTAAAAAATAATAAGTCGGAGGCTTTTTTACTGAGGAAAAGGGTAGTGTAAGATGTTTTGTGTAAACCCTTAGGGAGTCTGGTGGGGGGTACCCCCACCAGAAAAATTTTGATACTAGAGAGTATCTTATTAAGGGGTGAAACAGAATGGTATTAGACAAAGAGAAACTGCAAAAGGTTATC
>JAJSAL010000182.1 GCA_024274705.1 Spirochaetota bacterium | reverse complement strand
TAAAACGTATTCCCGTAGGCAGATTCGCGGAAGCGGTAGAGATCGGATATACCGTGGCGTTTCTCTGCTCCGGGAAGGCACCCCATTTTACCGGTACGACCCTCGATATCACCGGTGGTATGCTCATTTAGGCACATGAAAGGGAAGCAATCAGCGAAATACGGGCACGTATCTGACATACCTGTGTTGAAAAAACCTAAGAGCCATAGTACAAAAGAGTATATGGAAGAAAAGGTCCCTCATAAAGAATTCGTTACGATGGTCCAGGAAATCCTGGATGATTTCGACTTCGACAAGGTCCACAGTGTGATGAATTTTCTCAACTGGAAGTGGGCAAACCTGGGGCATGTACCGACTGTCAAGGATCTTGAAAAAGAAGCACGCCGTCTCCTCACCTCCCTGAAGGGTGAACCGGGAATAAAAGGGACCGGCGGCTTACGTGCCAGCATCAAACAGGACGGAACGCTGAGCCTCAAATGTATTCTTACCGAAAGCTGGTCCGACCCGCATTCCGAGTAACTATACAGCAGCACGGGATCTCTTCCCAAGCCCGGTAGTACATCTGTTCACTGCGGGACCGCTTCGGTTATGACGTGGAAATGATCTCCTTCATGAACGAAATTCCTTTCCCTTCACTTCTCAGCAGGCTAAAGAGTTTTTTAAGCTCCGGGACGAACCGCCGGGAAACATAGGATCCCTGCCCACTATCCATTGCCAGGTCCTTAAACTCCGGATGACCGGGCACAATTTTATCCGCGTTTACAGCATAGTACTCCTTTGCCGCGCCGGACCTGATGATGAGGCCGCTTGTGGACCAGTTCATCTTGGTCAGCCCGTTTGCCACGGCGGACTGCACCTGGTGGTCGGAAAGACCGGAGGATCCGTGAAGTACTATGCCAATATCTCTCCCGGTGAGTTCCTTTACCAGAGCGGCACTGGCGGATACATTTTCCGGTTTGAACCCGGGGTATCCATCCTTACTGTACCCGTGCCGGTTTCCCAGGCCCGGGGCAAAGAGAACAACGTAACCCGGGTGATTTTCTTCCACTCCCATGACCAGTTCTCTTGTCTCATCTTCCGTGGTTAGCCCGCCGTCCAGGCCCGCTTCCATTTCCAGGGTAACCGGTTTACCCGCGGCTTCCGAAGCCTCGATAAGAGAACAGAGCATGTTGATGTTTTTTTCAGGCGTCAGTTTCGCAGCGTCCAGTGAGATGGTGGACGGATGAAGAACTATTTCTCCACCGAAAAGGGTAAGGGGTAACCCCCTAACAGCTGAAAGGAGTATTTCCCTGGTCAGGGGTCCACGGATGTGGTCCGTGTGATAGAGTACCGGCACATCTTTAAATTCTTCCGAATTTGCCAAAATAGCGATATGAGCAATGTACTGTGCCATTCCCCGGACAGGGTCGCCTGCTCCGAAACTGATCCCCTCCAGCTGCCACATGCTGGTTTCAATTATTACCGGTGCGTTACTCCCCTTTGCGGCTTTCAGGCAGTCGTAGATCGCCGAGGGACTGTCCGCGTTTACCGCGAGAAGGGCGCATTTTTCCCGAATGCAGCAGGTAACGAGTTTTCGTGCTTGAACAGGTGATAAGAGCATTGTATTTCTCCTGTACTATTAATTCGGCTGTATGCTAACCTTGATAGCTTCCCCTGCGGGAATGACTTCAAACGCTTTCAGCATGGCATCCAGGGGAAACCGGTGAGTGATCAGCTGTTTTACCGGAAGAAGACCGCTGGAAACCACCTTGAGGGCATTCCGGAAATCTTCGATCCTGGAGGAAAACGATCCGGATACGATAATTTCCCGGTAATGGATGAGGTTGGTGTTAAGAGTGGCATAAGGGTTCGATTTCGGAAGCCCTCCGAAAAACTCAACGCGCGCCCCTTTTCCCGCCATCTCCAGTGCATCCCCCTGGGAGGTCGCCGCGGTGTTGGCAACGATGACCACATCCGGTACGAGCCCGTCGTTCAAGGCTTTCGCCTGTTCGATGTGGCTCCCATCCTCCTTAACCTGGACATACCTGTCCAGGTCGAACTGCTCTGCCAGTTTCAGCCTCCCCGGGGAAACGTCCATGAGACACACATGGGTGGCCCCTTCGATTTTCGAGACCAGGCTGTGGAGGATGCCGATAGGTCCGGCACCAAGAACGACGACAGTGTCCTTGATCCCAATGTTCAGCTTACCCTGAGCATTCAGGACCGTTGCCAGGGGTTCCGACAGGGCGGCTTCTTCGAAACTCACATGCTCCGGAATACGGAAGACATGCCTGTTGTCGACAGTTCCTTTCGGAAGGACCATGTACTGGGCAAATGCACCATCGTAATGATATGAAATGGTAGTCCTGGTATCACACAGGTTCGCCCTGCCCCGCTTGCAGTACACGCAGGTTCCGCAGGGAAGGACAACATAGGAGGTAATCCTGTCGCCCTCTTTGATATCCGTATCTCCATTGGCAACCTCCACCACGGTTCCTGCAAACTCGTGGCCCAGAATGCGGGGAGGTTCGATTTTCTTGTCTCCATGGTTATAGGTCCTGCTGTCGACTCCGCAGATATTGCCGGCCCCAACCTTTACGAGTATCTCCCCATCGAGCAGCACCGGGTCCGGCACTTCCTGGATTTTAATATTCTTCGGTCCGCCTAAATAAACGGCTGCTTTCATGAAATAATCTCCTCTAACCCAAGGGATTGAATGGTTTCCTGTGTTACAACTCCATCGGTATCCCAGCCCCTGGCAGCGTAAAATTCATCGAGCATGAAATTGTACATCTCATCTGTTATTACCCGGCCCTTGATGGGCCCGGAAGCAACAGGATCATGTTTCAGCCGGTACGGGATCTGATCATCCTTCCTCCGCACTCCCTCCCTGTTGAGGATGAGCCTTTCCAGGTTATAGATCCTGCAGCCGATCACGGAAAGTACAGGTGTAAAATCGTACCCGGTAACCGCTTTCAGCACTTCGCCTTCCGGTTTGTCATTGAACCCCAGGACCCGCCGGGCATTGGTACAGATTACCGCACTGTCAACAAACGCCCTGGTATCCTGGACTGTTTTTACCAGTTCTCCCTTACCTTCCAGTTTAAACCGGTCGTACTTTTCGCTGGACAGCTCCGTGGTGACGGTATAGCCTCCCACGCAGTGGCATGCTCCCCGGCTGGAGGTACCGAAGGTAAGGGCATTTCCGTAGATGCCCCTGGGATCGTAGGCGGAAAGGGACATTCCTTTTACATGCACCGCAAAAGGTTCCCATTCCGGTTTTTCTTCCACTACCGCTTTCATGCCCCTGGAGAACAGCTCTCCGATCCCCCTTTTTTCGGCAATCAGTGTTACGCAATCGACCAGTGCTTTGCCGGAACCGAATTCGGCTTCAATACCGAGGGTATCTTCTTTTGTGATGAATCCCCCTTCGAAAAGCTCCATCATCATACCAACAGCGCTGCCGGTTGATATAGTATCGATACCGTATTCGTCGCACAGTTGTGCTGCTTTCACAATAGCACCGAAATCGCTGACACCACAGTTGGATCCCAGCATCGCAATGGTTTCGTATTCCGTCCTTGCTGTTGCCCCGGCAAAAGGACCTTCCTTCACCGTGTTCACTTTTCCACAGACGATAGTACACATGTAACAGCCGGTATCCTTCTCTTTGTACCCGGCCAGCATGTAGTGTGCATCGATTTTTTCACCCTCTTCGAAGTAGGAAGTCTGGAAATTCCGGGTAGGCATTGCCGCAGCACCATTTACAAGTTCCACCAGCTGGGGCGTACCGAATTTGGAAAGGCTCGCCCGTGAAGTTTTGAGGTCCTCCACAGCAGTATTATTGATATCCGCCACCAGGGCCCTGTCCGCCATGGGGATTTCCCCGCTCCCGGCGAGTACCAGGGCTTTCAGCTTTTTAGACCCCATCACCGCGCCTGCGCCGCCCCGGCCGAAAAAACGGGAATCCACGATGATCGATGCCAGGTGGTTCCGGTTTTCCCCGGAAGGTCCGATACACATCACCGACTTCCGACCTGCCCCTGCCACCCCTTTGAGAGCCCCATCGGTTTCAAAGGAATTCATGCCCATGTATTTCTCTGCCGATTCGAACATCACCTCACCGTCGTCTATCACCAGGGTTGTCCATTCATCAGCCGCACCTTCTATGATAAGCCCGTCAAAACCGGCTCTCTTCAAAAAGGGACCGAATTTCCCGCTTGAATTGGTACACAGGTAGTGCCCTGTTACCGGGGATTTAGTGGAAAGCTGGAATTTAGTGGATGTAGGGAGCCGCAGCCCTGTAATAGGGCCGGTCATGAAAATAAGCTTGTTCTCCGGAGAAAGAGGCTGTGTATTCATACCGATTTCCCGGTAATAGTAAGCCGCGGCAAGTCCCCTGCCACCCAGGAGCATCTTCCGGTCCTTCTCACTTACATCCTCTACCGATACACGTTTTGTTGTAAGATGTATCCGTAACAGTTTTCCCAGATATCCGCCGCTGAATGCCATGCTTTATGGTCCTCCTCTCTCCCTTGACAAATAACTCAACTATAGTATTATGTATAGCGCTATATATTATATATAGAGCTTTAATATTAATCAAGAGGACCAGGAGTTTAAGATGAACAATTCACTAGAGGGAAAAGTGTGTGTGGTTACAGGATCTGCACGGAGCATCGGCTTAGGTGTTGCAAAACGGTACGCCCAATTGGGAGCCACAGTCGGTATGATCGATATCAACAAAGATGTAACCGCGGAAGCATACAAACTGAAGGCTGCAGGATCAGATGCTAAAGGGTATGTGCTCGATATTACAGACAGAGATGCCGTGCTGAACTGTTTCAAAGAGATAGAGAAAGACTTAGGTCCCGTATTCGCCCTGGTGAACAATGCGGGCATTGTGGACACCAGGCCGATGGAAGATGTAACGCCGGATATCATGGACAAGGTAATGCGGGTGAATGTCCACGGCACCCTGTACTGCTGCCAGGGAGCGGCTGCATCGATGAAACAGCTGAAAGACGGGAGGATCATCAACTTCTCCTCCAAGTCCGGGAAAACCGGATCCGCCCTCATGTCCGCCTATTCAGCTTCGAAAGGGGCCGTCATCGCCCTTACCCATTCCCTGGCTTTCGAACTCGCCCCCCACAACATCAAGGTGAACTGCCTCTGCCCGGGCATTACCGACGCAACCGGAGTATGGGAGAGCGTGAGCGCCGGATACGTGGAAACCATGAACCTTTCACAGGAAGAGATCATCAGGAAGTTTACCGCTAAAATTCCTTTGAGCAGGCTTACAGCAATCGAGGACCTGCTAGACTTTATCGAGTTCCTCACAGTCAGCGGCGGCTACTGCACCGGCCAGGCGTTCAATGTGACCGGAGGCAGGGAAGTACACTAACGGCGCACTAAGGACAGAAGGAATATATCTTCCGGATAACCTCTTTCGAATACGTAGAGTCCATATCCCAGGCCTTGGCCAGATCAAAGGTTTTCTCTACAACACGGTCGACTTTCTGTCCGGTAACACCTGCTTCGGACAAGCTTACCGGGCTGCCGATTTTCCGGAACCAGGATTTCATTTTTTCGATTCCCATTTCCGCGTCCACACCGAACATATTACGGCTGAACCGCTCTATGTGGTCGTTCCCCTGCCGGTGGGCCCATGTCATCCATGCGGGAATGGTGATGGAGAGGGTCGCGCCGTGGGCCATGTCATACAAGGCGCTTAAGGGGTGTGCCAGCATGTGGCTCGGGACCCCTGCCCCTTCCAGACCGGCCATGGTAAGGCCGTTCCACGCCAGGGAAGCGGCCCACATGAACGCCGCCCGGGAATCGTAATCGTCAGGTTTTTCCAGTATTTTCTCGATGGACTCCATGATCGCCCTGACTATCCCCTCAACGTACCGTTCCTGCACAGGAGCATACGGGCAATTGTGGGTAAAGTACCCTTCGACGCAGTGAGAAATAGCATCCACGCCTGAATAGGCGGTATAATCTTTCGGGATTGAAAAGGTCAGGGTGGGATCCAGGAAAGACGCTAACGGTTGAGTGGGTTCGGCTACGAGGCCGAACTTGTCATCCGTTTCCTCGTTGGTAACCACCATGCCGCCGTTCATCTCTGAACCCGTTGCGGGTACCGTGAGTACCGTAACAAGGGGAACCGACTCTTTAATCTCCGCATCCCCGGTAAAAAAATCCCACACATCGCCGCTGTAGAGGGTTCCAGCGGCAATCGCCTTCGATTCATCCAGAACGCTGCCGCCCCCCACTGCCAGAATAAAATCCACCTTTTCCTGCCGGGCTTTCGTAATTCCTTCCTTCGTGTGGGAAAGAACCGGATTCGGTTTAACACCGCTGTGCTCCACGATCTCTTTAGAGGCATCTTTCAGTATGCTTATTACCCGGTCGTAGAGCCCGATCTTCTTGATGGTACCCTTTCCATAGACGAAAAGAACCCTTTTCCCCAGGCCGGCTATTTCGCTGCCGAGGCTGTCCAGGGCGTCTTTCCCGAATACTATTTTAACGCGATTATAAAATGTAAAATTATTCATGCGGAACTCCTTGTGTACACATTAATGAATGTTTGACATATAATAACCGTCTGAACCATACACTTCAAGCCGGACTTCTACCGGGCCGCTTTCTCCCGTTCCCCGGCGATGGTTCTCACGGGTGTCACAATACCTCCTCCTGCTTTTATGCAGGGGTGTGTGCTGGCAGGGGATACCGCCCGTAGGTATGGGCTGTTTCATAGAGTGCAAAGAAGTTCTCCATGGAAACATCCTGCATGAAGTGGTTGGAAGGGGCTAAGATATACCCTCCACCCGGGGCAAATGCATCTATCCTTAACTTCGCTTCGTCTACCGCCTCCTGTACCGAACGGTTGATCCCGCCCTGGATATCGAGCCCGCCGTGAAACACGATTTCACTGCCGAACTCTTTCTTAAGCTCGAATGAATCCATACCGGCTGCCCTGGGCTGCAGGGAGTTAAGCACATCGATGCCGATGTCGATAAAATCCGGAATCAGTTCACGCACAGATCCACAGCAGTGCATCCATATCTTCGCCTCCGGAGCCGCTTTCCGCACTTCCCGGAACAGTCTCCGGTAAGGTTCTTTCAGGAATTTCCGGTACATTTCCGGGGCGATAAGAGGCCTGTCCTGCATGCCGTGGTCACTGGAGAACTCCACCCAGCCGACATAATCTCCTATAGGTTTCAGATAATTTACATGAAGCTCGATGATAATATCGGTCATCTTTCCGATAAGCTTGTGGGCGAACTCCGGGTCGATGTACATGTCCATGAAAAACTGTTCGAACCCCCGGAGGTACTGGCCCAGGTCCAGCATTAAGCCCGACACGATGGAAGTAGTAGCGATAAAGTAGTCGGTATTTTCGTGCCATTCTTTTACCTGTGCTTCCAATCCTTCCCACCTGCCGGGGTCCTCCGTATTCGGCCAGCAGTGTTTTTCGATGCCCGGGACTTCAGCAGACGAGAGAGGATTGTACGCGATAACGGATTCCCCGTTGATGATCCTGGAACCGTAGCCCCACTCGCTTATTTCATATCCATCTTCATTAAAGTACTTCTTGAAATACTTCGGTTTTCCTACATGGGTATGACGAAAATCACTGCCGACGAGATCGGACACACGGTCATCCACATAATCCCCGGACCTGCTTACTTTTACAACGGGACCTGGGCTTTTCCAACCCATATTTTCAACAATCCGGAGATAGAGCTCATTGCACAGCCGGCTGGCCGACCCCCAGACATCCACAGGGACCCGGTCCGGCTCTCTGTGATTCAATGCTGCTGTAACCCGTTCCTTAGGTGTCATGGATTTCTCCGCGTTACCAAATGGTATACCCGCCGTCGATGATGATGTCCGTTCCTGTGCAGTAAGACGACGCCTCGCCGGCAAGAAAAAGTACCGCTCCCTGCAGCTCTTCCGGGTCCGCCATCCGTTTCATGGGAATGCGTTCTATCCACTGTGCCATCAGATCTTCTGAAAAAGACTTTGCCAGTTCGGTGAGGGTATATCCCGGACTGATGCTGTTAACCCTCACGTTGTGGGGCGCCCATTCTACTGCCAGGCATTTTGTAAGCTGCACGACACCGGCTTTAGAGGCGTTATAGTTGGCGGTTGTTTGGGGTACATTGACCACATGGGCGGACATGGAAGCCATGTTGATAATAGATCCCCTCTTGTTCACTATCATCACCTTGGCAGCAGCCTGGCAGGTCAGGAACAGTCCCACCAGGTTCAGGTTGATAACACTGGTAAGCCCTTCGTAGGACATCTCTTCCGATTTTTCCACTACGGCGGTACCGGCATTGTTAAAAGCGACATCCACCGTTCCGAAAGCTGAAAGGACCTGCTTCATCATGCTCTCAACTTGATCCGGTACGGTCACATCCGCCTTAACTGCAATTGCCTTAACCCCTTTTTGTTCTAATTCATGGGCGGTTTCTTCCGCCGCTTCGATTCCCCGGGCTATTACTGCAATATCCGCCCCGGCTTCAGCGAGACCTAACGCAACGCTTTTGCCTATCCCCCTGGATCCGCCGGTTATAAACACTTTTTTCCCGTTCAGTCTGAATTTATCTATTATGCTCATACTGCTTATCCTTTTAGCTTTCTCCTTCTTATACCGGATTTCAGTTTCTGATCCAGGACTACTGCCAAAACAAGAACGATTCCTTTTATGACCGCCTGGAAAAAGGTAAATACATTGAGAAATTTAAGGCCGTTACCCAGGCTCCCTATGATAAGACCGCCGATAATCATTCCCAGTATTGATCCCTCACCGCCTGCAAGACTGGTTCCGCCCAGGATGATCGCGATGATCACATCGAATTCGAAACCGATTCCCACGTTCGGATCTCCCACCCCCAGCCGGGATGCCATCATCACTCCGCTTAAGCCCGCCATAGCTCCGGCTATCATGTACAGGACCATGACTATCGATTCCGAATTGATTCCGGACAGGGTGGCTGCCGTACTGTTCCCGCCGATAGCGATGGAATATTTTCCCAGGACCGACTTCTTTTCTAGTAGGAGAAACACGGCAATAACGATAATCAGCACAATGATAGGTATGGGAAAGGATCCGAGATACTCCCTTCCGGCGAAGGTAAAATTGTCGGGAAGTCCGTCCCTGA
Organism: Spirochaetota bacterium; assembly: GCA_024274705.1. GTDB lineage: Bacteria > Spirochaetota > Spirochaetia > SPDA01 > JAJSAL01 > JAJSAL01. The sequence goes on along the minus strand of JAJSAL010000182.1, from coordinate 44,079 downwards.
TCACCAGCCCCTCTGTTATCAGGTATGCAAGACCCCGTCCTATATACATGGTTCCCAGGGTCGCTATAAAGGGCGTAATCTTAAGCTTCACTACCGTGAAGGCGTTGACTGCCCCTACCAGTACTCCTGCCCCTATTGCCAGGATAAAGGAGGATCCCGTTGAAACCCCTGACTGGCTTAAGTACGCGTACACAACGCCGGAGAGAGCAACGGTGCTGCCCACAGAGAGGTCCAGGTTACCTGAGATCATGAGGAGCGTAACAGCGCACCCGGTCATGATGACAAAGGAACTCTGGCGAAGTATGAACAGGATATTGGCCTGGCTTAAGAAACGATTGTTAAATGAGAAAAAAACCAATGCCACTACGATCAGGATCCCCAGGATGACCAGTTTTTGAAGGTCGATTCCGGCAAAACTGCCTCGGACCGAAGGATTTTGGTTTTTTACGGTACTACTCATCGTGGTGCTCACTCCCGCCGGTTACGATATGCATGATCCGTTCACTATCGATTTCATCTCCATTTTCGATTATTTCCTTTATCCGCCCTTCATAGAGAAGAATAATGCGGTCGCAGAGGTTGAGAACCTCCGGCAGTTCCGAAGAAAAAACGATAACCGACTTTCCCGCATGGGACAGTTCGCGGATCAGGTTATGGATCTCCTCTTTCGCTCCAACATCAATTCCCCGTGTCGGTTCATCCATCAGGAGGATGTCCGATTCGGCGTTGAGACACTTGGAGAGGACCACTTTCTGCTGATTTCCGCCGCTTAATTTCGCTACATTCTGGTCTTCATCCCGTGCTACTATTTTCACTTTGTCTATGTATTTCCGTGCCAAAAGCCGCTCTTTTTTTCTGCTGAAGATACCGTTTTTGGATATAGTCCTGATATTCATAAGGGGGATGTTTTCTTTTATGGAAAGTTTCGTAAACAGCCCTTCAGTCCTCCTCTCCTCGGGGACCATGGCGATGCCGGTACGGATAGCGATTGCAGGTTTATCGATATTCACCTTCTTTCCATCAACGATAATGTCCCCTTCCACAGGGTCGATGCCGTAAATAGCATTGGCAGTCTCGGTCTTCCCTGAACCGATAAGGCCGTAAAACCCTAAGATTTCTCCCTTGTATAGATCGAAACTGATATTTTTAAGTTTCTTATTGCTTACGTTCCTAAGCTGGAGAAATTTCCTCGTTTTATCGATGGTGCTGGGTACGTAATGTTCCGCTACCACTTTCCCCAGCATCATCTTGATCAGTTCGGCGCAGGATTCCACCTCGTCCCTGCAGGAAGACAGGTCTTCGATCGATTCGGTGCCGATCATCAGTCCGTCCCGCAACACGGTAACGTAATCTCCTATTTCGAATATCTCACCCAGGCGGTGAGATATGTAAATAACGGTAACATTTTCTTTCTTAATACGGTTGATAATGGAAAACAGCCGTTTCACCTCGTCTTCGGAAATAGCGGCAGTAGGTTCATCCATGATGATTACATCCGAATCCGAAGAAATCGCCTTTGCTATTTCGATGACCTGTTTCTGCGCGACACTCAATGAGGAGACTCTGTCACTCAACCGGATGCTGGGATCGAGACTCTGGAGTACCTGGAACACTTTTTCCGAAGCTGTGTCCTTCCGTATGAACCCCAGGGTCCTGGTTTCCTTTCCCAGGCTCAGGTTCTGCTCCACCGTCAGCTGGTCCACAACGTTCAGTTCCTGGAAGAGCACACTCATACCGAAGTTCGCTGCATCCCGGGTGTTCCGGGGATAAAAAATCTTCCCGTTGTACAAAATGGTGCCCTTCGAACGCATTTCGGCACCGGTGAGTATTTTGATCAGGGTTGATTTTCCTGCGCCGTTTTCACCTACGATGCAGTGCACGGTATTCTTCAGAATATCGAAGCTCACATCTTTCAGTGCAGTAACGCCGGGAAACTGTTTTGAAATACCCTCTATGCTCAGTAATATATCCTGCATCACATCTCCCCCGGGGTTTCAGCCGAGCTTGTCCTTGATCTTTCTCGTCAAGAGAACGGCGCCGATCAGTATCAGCCCTTTTACCACAATCTGGTAAAAGAACTGTACATCCAGAAGATTAAGAGCATTGCCTACAAACCCGACGATAAGGGCGCCGAGAATCATGCCGAAAAAAGATCCTTCCCCCCCATAGATACTGGTACCGCCTAAAACGATGGCTACGATAACGTCAAAATGGAAATCCGCTCCCACATTCGGCGCGCCGGTACCCATGCGGGAAGCGAGGGTCATGCCTGCGAACCCGGTAAGTGTTCCTACGAATAAATAGAGTACCAGAACCACCATTCCTACTTTCACACCGGAGAGGACCGCCGCCCGGTTATTCCCCCCGATGGCAAAAGCGTATTTACTCAAGGTCGTTTTTGCGTACACGAAGTAGAAAAATGCAATGATAACGAAATAGATGATAATAAATACAGGAACACTTCCCGCCATGGAACGGCCGAACACTTCAAAATCATTGGGGAGACCGGTGGTAACATTGGCCCCTCCGTCTACCCAGGCAATGATGTATGCCAGGCCCCGGGCCGCATACATGGTTCCCAGGGTAGCGATGACCGGAGTGATGTTAAGAAAAGCTACGAGATACCCATTAATGAGGCCAAACCCGGAACCTACCAGTACTGACAGAATCATCGAGACGTTCGTTGGAACACCGTTCTTACTCATAAAGGCATGCATTACACCGGTAAAAGCCAATACAGTGCCCACGGATAGATCAAAGTTCCCGGATATCATGAGAAGTGTTGCAGCGGATCCTGTCAGCATGATCATAGCCACCTGCTGCAGAACATTCATAATATTCGAATAGGTAAAGAACTTTTCCGTCAGGACCGCTGAAGTGATCATGACGACAGCGAGTACACCTGCAAGCACGAGGATCTGATAGTCGAATCTGAAATATGTCTTTTCCTGTGCTTTTGCTAACATCGGATTCATTTCTACCCCATAAGAAGGGCCCCCGCTCCGGGGAGCGGGAGCCGTAAAGGTTGTTTGCTTTTAGTGGTGTTATTTGGAAGCTATTGCTTCTTTTAAGTCCACGTCGGAGAAATACTGGTACGAGATAAATTCCTGTGCATCTTCGATCGGTGTATCCCAATAACTGATGAACTTGTCATAGGTGTCCAGTTCAAGCCACTCATCCCTGGGGACCTGGCCGTTGATGATCTTCATGAGCATATCCATTTCAGCTTTCGCGTTAACCGCCGGCTGGAGTCCCTGGGTAATCTTCATGGAGCTTGAAGGATCATACACTTTAAGAAGTTCCCCTTCGGTGCCGTCGGTTCCCACAACGATTTCGGTAAGACATTTGCCGTTTTCAGCTTTCCCCCGTCCGGCGTTTTCCAGTGCGGCAAGGGCACCGAGGGCATGATCCGCATTCGCTCCGTACACGATGTTCACTTCAGGATGTGCCTGGAGCATATCCTGCATGGCTTCCATGGCTTTGTTGACACTCGCGCTTCCCTCTAGCTTGCTCACCACCTGGGCAGACGGATCAATAGACATGACGCCGGCGATAAAGGGACCGGTCCGGTGCTTCTGAACGATTTCCACGGTCAGGTAATCGATAACACCGATATAGATCGGCTGGTCCGGATACCATTCTTTCCACTTCTTCGCAGCAGCTACACCCATCTGGAAGGAAGTTTCCGCTTCATTGATCTGAATATGGGGGACACTCCTCGATGCTGTTGGAATGTAGAACGTTACAATCGGAATGTCGGCACGAAGAGATTCTTTCGCCATGGAATCGATTACCTTCTCATCGATGGAGTGAAGCAGGATACCATCCACACCCTGGGCGATGAACGTTTCCACTGCACTCATAGCCACGTCAGAACTGAACTCTCCATCGATAACGGTAACGTCCGCGCCATAGGCTTCTTTCGCATAAGCGATCAGATGTTTTACATGGGCCTGATGGTAGTTCGCTTCCATGGTGATAGGGATTTTGCCGATCACCAGATCTTTTTTAGTACCGCTTGCTGCTTCTTTTTCTCCACCGCTGAACACGGGAAGAGTAAACACTACAGCCAGGATGAGCACAAAAGCAACGATAAGGCCTTTTTTCATTTCCTTTCCTCCTGATTAGAACTGTTTCCTTATTTTTTCTATTCTCACCGAATAGATTTATTCAGCGTATCATATAATTTACATTTGTCAACTATTTATTACTTTTATTTTCTTTTTATTCCGTCATGTTGCTTCTTCATCCGGAATACTTTTCCTGGAATGCAGTGATTGCCTGAAACACCTTGTTGTCCGCCAGTGCATCATACATCCCGCAATATATGGAGTATAATTCATCATACAGCCCGGCGGTTTCCGGATTCGGTTCGAAGGTTTCATCTATCCGGACCATGCGGCCTGCTCCTTCGACAATATCATTGAAAAGGCCGACCCCCACTCCTGCGCACACGGCAGCGCCCAAAGGCGCTGCGTCGGTGGTCTTCAGGGTCTGCACAGGCCGGTTGTACATATCAGCCTGCATCTGGTTCCAGAGCCGGGATTTTGTGGGACCCCCTAAAATATGCACATTGTCGATCCGGATACCTGAATTGAGCATCGACTTGAGCATGTCCTTGACTTCCATGGTAATCCCTTCCATAAAAGCCCGGGCGACACAGTTTTTATCGTGAGCAAAGGAAAGCCCTGCAATCATCCCCCGGGCATGGGGATTCCATCGGGGTGTTGTGGCGCTGGCGAAATAGGGGAACATTACCAGACCTTTTGCCCCTGCAGGTACCTTGGCGACCATATCATTCAGGATCTCGTAGACATCTTTCCCTGCACTCTCCGCGTATGCCCTTTCGAGGGAGGCAAACTGGTCCCTGAACCACTTGTACACGCTGGCGGCCCCTGCCTGGAGACCTTCCAGCTGCCATTTCCCTTTTATTGCGTGGTTGGTTACCATGCTTAAACACCCGGAATCCCGGAAAGGCTCATCCAGATACGCAGCTGCCAGACCCCCGGTTCCCAGGGAGACGGAAAGGAATCCTTTCTGAACAACCCCGGCTCCCACGGCCGCACTGTTCTGATCACCCGCTCCGACAACCAGGGGGATACCCGGCTTCAGCCCGGTTCGGTCGGCAGCTTCCTTCGAGAGGGTACCCGCTTTCGTGCCGGAAGCCACCACTTCCGGAAAATACTCTTTCCGTATTCCCAGGAGGTCCAGGAGTTCTTCACTCCACTCCATACCGAATGGGTCCCACAACCCGGAAAACCCTGTATCCGACATATCTTCCAGGTAATCATCCACCCCCCATGCTTTAAGGGCGTAATCCTGAAGCTGAACGATTTTAGCAAGTTTTTTCCAGTTATCCGGTTCCTTAGTTTTAAGCCAAAGGATCTTTGATACCATCCACGTTGTATTGAGAGGCAAGGATGTTATCCTATAGAAACCTTCCGGAGAGATTCTCTGACGTATGAACTCCATTTCCTCGACAGCACGGTTATCCTGCCAGGATATCATAGGCCGGATGAGAGTATCGTGATCATCGATGAATATCGTACAGCACCGCTGTGCGGAAAAAGAAATCGCCCCTATTTCCCCGGGGTTGATACCGCTGTCGGAAACAGCTTGGGCTGTAGCATCCAGGGACCTGCCGATAATAAGGTCTACATCCTGCTCAACCCAGTTGGGCCTGGGATAGGTACAGGTATACTCGTAGTAGCCGCTGGATACGATATTTCCGTTACAGTCAAAGATGATGCCTTTGGCACCGGTAGTGCCGATGTCCACTCCGATCAGATAGGTACCAGCCATGATGTCCTCCTTATTCTTATTCTATATCAGAGTGTTGCAGCGTTTTCCCGTTCAGAAACGATGGTCTCCACCAGGGCAATGACGTTTTCCAGGGGTACGTCTTTCATGATTTCCTGGGCAGGCCCGATGATATGCCCTCCCCCCTTGGCAAGAGTCCGTATCGTTTCAGCTGCCATTTTCCGCACCTCATCCGGGGGTGCATAGGGCAACAGCTCCTGGGTATCGATCCCTCCCCAGAACACCAGGTCTTTTCCGTACTCCTTTTTGATGAATTCGATATCCATGCAGGGCTGCACCGGCTCCAGCACATCGAGACCCACCTCGATAAGATCCGGAAGAAATTCGGTAACACAGCCGCATGAGTGCATCATCATGTGCCATCCCGCATCCCTGTACACCTGGAAAAGGCGTCTATACTGGGGCTTCACCAGCCTCTTAAACATTTCCGGAGAGAAAAACGGTCCCACTTGGGTTCCCAGGTCATCTCCCATGTGGCCTGCGGTAAAACTCATCTTGACGATCCGCCTGGCTACCTCGATTTTGTAATCTGTTATCTTTTCCATGATTTCTTCGAACACTTTCGGACTGCCTGCCATGGCAATGAACATTTCCGGAATGCTCATGATCCCGTATGCCCGTTCATACAAACCGAAATAGCCCGAAGGGAACACAAAGTAATCCCCGTAGGTCTCCAGGTCCCTCTTCATCCAGTCGTAATTACCCGGATGGGCCGGGTCCGGCGGGGTCCACAGCCTCACCCGCTCTTCCAGGGTGTCCGCAGTTACCGCCTTGTGGATTCGCTGGGGCATCCATTTTTCCGCAAACTCGATGTCCTGTTTTTCCGCAATAGGGTTGAAGCACGCAAAGAACCCATCCTCGCCGACTTTAACGCCCATGCCCCAGCTGTCATACACGACCTTCCTTTCTTCGTCGACTTTACAGTACCCCTCTTTTCGAGCTCTTTCATGAGTTTTATATCGTTCCGATAGAACAGGGGGTAATCCGCCTTGGTAAGGCTTATTACCAGGTGATTCTCGAGATAATCGTCCAGGCTCTGGGTTTCCTGAAGGCCGATGGCTTTTGCTATTGCGCCGTCCCTTGTTCTATCCGCAAACGTAATTTGAGATGGCAGGTAATCTACTTTTTCTCTATCCAGTACTTTTTGTACCCGTTCCCGTTTGTTCATACTACCCTCCATATACTGCTTTTCTTATTTAACCACGCGTACTTTCGTATGTCAAGTTTTCATTTAATTTACTTTCGATTTATTGTATTATTTTATTTTTCCTATTTATTTTTCCCTGAAAAACAAGCTAATTAAATGCAATAGTATTGACAACCGTTCCGATTCCTCACATAGTAATAACTGAATATGGCAGAAGAGAATAAATTTATCGAAGAGCGACAGCAGCATATTATAGAGCTTTTACAAGAGTACGGCAGGATTACCGTAAAAGAGTTGTGCCAGCTCTTCAGCGTCTCCAACGTTACCATCCGGAACGACCTGAACGAACTGGAACGAAGGGGGCTGCTCATCAGGACACACGGCGGCGCAATGGCTGCAGATCAGAACTCCCCGGAGATACCCTTTAATTTACGAATGAAAAAACACTCGGAAGAAAAAGAACGGATGGCTAAGGCTGCTGCGGAACTGATCGTAGACGGAGAGGCTGTTTTCATCGACGGGGGAACCACCGCAACCGTTATCCGCTTGTTTCTTCAGAATAAAAACGATATCACCATCATCACTCCCAGTATAGAAATTGCTTCCTATCTTTCTCACCACACATCCATCAATATCTTTGTCATGGGCGGTTTTCTGAAACGGGAATCTTTTTCCACCTTAGGCGCATCATCAGCGAATGTGATCAAGGACTGTAACATCAGTAAAGCCTTTTACGGTGCATACGGATTCACCGTAGAACATGGGCTGACCGACATCCACACCGGGTTTATCGAGCAGAAGAGCTACATCGCCGGCAAGGCACAGGTAAACATCGGAATGATCGACTCATCCAAATGGAACAAGGTTTCCCTGGATACTTTCCTACCCGTTAAAGACATCGATATCATCATTTCCGACAAAGACGCGCCTTCGGACATGATCGAAGCCATGGAACAGAACAATATCCAGGCGATCCTGGTCTGAATACCACAAAAAAGGAGACGGCGGAACCTTCCCCCGTTGGAGTGGGAACTTCCGTTATATTTCAGGAAAAAGTGTACTTTACGTGTGTGGCAAACTATGTTAGTCCGCAGCTGAGATCTTTTCCGAAAAGGTCTCGTAGTTGTTTGCCACCGTAAACCCCACTTCCGTTCCGAGGGCCTTGAAATGTTCCCGGCCGCAGTCGATTTTTGCCTGTTCCGTGGGCCTAAGGGCGTCAGTGAACAGGCCGCCCTTGGACTCTACAACAAAGTAGAGCCGCTCCCGCCCATCCATTTCCACCAGGACCGCCCAGTCCGGGTTATAGCTGCCAAGGGGTGTGTCAATCCTGAACCATCCGGGCAGCTTAGCATAAACTTTCACCTCGTCGCTCAACTCGAAGGACCGGGCGAACCCCGCTTCCACATCCGAATCGTAGACGACATGATCGAAGACAGACTTCCTGCTTTCCAGCATGTTCCTGCTGAGGTAGCCGTACAGTTCGTTTTCCCCGAACAGTTCCTGGGCGTAATAGTGCTCGTCGCCGAGCCTCCGGTATTTGATGCCGTCAACGATAAAAAGCCGCATCTGGTGCCTGATGATCGCCAACACCTGCTCGATATATTTCTGCGGGTTATTTTTAAAGTCCTGAAGCCGGCTGCTCCGCGTAAGGATCTCCACCAGAGTGCGGCGGGTCAGGTTCGTCTCGTTCTGAAGGTAACTGACAATGTCCGGTAACTGATAGTCCCGTGCTTCATAAACGGATGTGCTTTCATAAACGACATCGGGTTGTACCCCGCCGCGATCCACGTCAAGACGTGCCTTTCGCGTTATGAACCGGGCCCGGCCGACCACCAGTGATCTCTGGATTTCCTCGACGCATTTCCCGATCAGCTTCGCTGAATCGAAGTTTACCCGGAAGGTCGTGCGATACTTGATGCGCTCCCAGAGTTCCTTGAACTCCTCACCCAGGAATACGGCTTTGTTCAGTTTGACTCGCTTACGGTCGCCGGCGTTCTTGATGTTCAGGTTGCCTGCGATCTTTCGGAGCACGAAGGTGATTTGCGCCGCGTGGTCTTCGACCTCTTCCGGCAGATCGACATCCCCGGTCTTTAAATCCGCCCGAAGCGAATCCTGCACTTTGCCGTTGGCGTCGATATAGCCCTTTTCCTTGAGGTGGGACCACACATTCCGCGAGGTATCCACGCCAAGGTACTCGGTTTTATGATCGTCCGTCGGAACGGGTATATTGGCGAACATGTGCGGCTCGACCACACCGAACTTGATACCCTCTTCCTGTTCGATCTCGTTCTGTAGTTGTCGGGCGAAATCTTCATATGATTCATTAGCCATCACGGTCAGCCTGTTCACGTCGAAGCCATGAACCCTCTCGCCATCCTGGTTCACGGCGATCCGGAGACCCCGGCCGATCTCCTGCCGCTTCTTCATCGCTGAACCTGTCTCGTTGAGGGTGCATATCTGAAACACGTTCGGGTTATCCCACCCTTCCCTCAGGGCTGAATGCGAAAAGATGAACTTCAGCTTCGAGTCGAAGCTGAGCAGCTTCTCCTTGTCCTGCATGATGAGTTTGTAGGCATTCTCGTCAGCCTGCGTGGTCCCGGTTCCGCGGGACTCCTTGAACACCTCCACCGTTCGGCCGGATCCCGTTTTCCTCTTATCCACCGCGAAGTATCCGTTATGAACACCCTCGGCTGCGGTCTCCAGGTCCGCCGCTTCGAACAGGGTGTGATACTTCGGTTTGGCGCACGCACGTTTGTATTCTTCCTCGAATATAAGGGCATACTTACCTGGACGCGGATTGCCTTCGTCGTCGTACCAGCGATAATTCGCTACCCGGTCGATAAAGAACAAACTCAGCAATTTTATTCCCTTCGGCCGGAGCTGCATCTCCTTGTCCAGGTGTTCCTCGATGGTCCTGCGAATCTGGAGCCGTTTGTACTCGTTGTCGTTCACATCGCCGGTAGCCTGGTTCAACCGCAGGAATTCCGGCTTGCTGGTGAAGCTGATGTACTCGTTGTCTTTCTCGCAGTAGATGTCCTCGATAATATAGCCGTCATACACGCTCCTGCCGCCGGAGAGGTCCAGCAAATCATCGCCGCTTCGGACCCACTTCCTTTTTCGGGCCACTTCGCCGCTCTGCTGGACGATATCCACCTCGATTTGGGCGCGGATCGGGCTGTTCCTGTTGTCCACATTCAGGAGCTTGATGTACGCCTTGTTGTGGCTGTCCTTCACTTCGATCCCCGCCACTTCGATCTGTTTGACCAGCTTCCGTTCGTAGGCGTCCACCGAATCGAGCTTGTACATCATGTGGTGTTTGTCCACGTGCGTGGCTGAGTAACGGAGGGAGCAGATGGGGTTGAGGGAGCAGATGGCCTCTTTGCTTTTTTCTGTGGTATCCACGCTCTGCGGTTCGTCGATAATGACAATAGGGTTCGTCGCCTGGATAAACTCGATTGGTCGGCTGCCGGTCATGCGGTCGTGGGGCCGGTGGATGATGTTGGCCTTGTCTTCCTTCTCGGGGTCGGTGAAACTCTTGCGGAAGGCATCGATATTGATGACCATGATCTGAATGTAGTCGCTGGTGGCGAAGTTACGGACCTGGCCGAGTTTCTGTGAATCATACACGAAGTAGTCGAACTGAACGTTGTCGTAAAGACCCTTGAAGTGCACTTCAGTCATCTGGAGCGATTTGTACACACCCTCCTTGATCGCTACCGAGGGAACCACGATGATGAACTTCGTGAAGCCGTAGAGCCGGTTCATCTCGAAGATCGTTCGCAGATAAACGTAGGTCTTGCCCGTTCCTGTCTCCATCTCCACCGTAAAGTCCATCGACTCGAATGACTCAGAGGGAGCAAGACCGTTGCGGAGTTGTATCTTCTTGACGTTCCCGTGGATATCTTCGTCCAGGAGGCGCAGGCGGTTGCCGATGCCAAGGTCGTTCTCCATTCCGGGCAGGGCAGCATGCGGATCATATTTCAAAGGCATAACGGTGAAGTTGGTGCGGCAGACTTCCTGGCCCTCGAAGAGGTCCACCACGGCGTTGATCGCCTCGCGTTGGAAGTCAAGGTTCGGGTCAAATTGAAGTTTCATTCAGGAATTCGCTCCGTAACAGTTTCCAGTCCTGTGATTTTCTCGAAGTCCTTAGCATTATTTGTAACCAGAGGAACCTTATGCCGAACTGTACAAGCGGCGATCCATGCATCATTAGGAGCAATTGGCTTGCCTTTGCGTTTACGCTCCGCTACAAGCCGTCCATAGCAACGAGCGATCTCATGGTCATAGGGGATCACGACGAAGTTGCGCAATGTCGTTTCGAGTTCCTTTCGCTTCTTCTCACCCCAGTTTTTATTCTCTGCGCCAAAGTACATTTCCCCGACCGTAATAAAAGCGATGGATAGTAGTTTGCCCTGAACATGCGGGGCATACGCTTCAGCCTCACGTCCGCCACGCATCAGATATGACACTATGTTCGTATCAAGAATGATCTTGGCGTCGCTCATGACGGATTACCTCCCATTGCGTTCGGGTGACGCAATTCATAAATCGATGCTTCGAACCCATCGTCATCTTCACCAGGCCATGTACCGAATAACGCCCGTACATCCGCCAACGGCTCGACGTGTTGTGATTGAGCCAACTCGTCCAGCGTCGGCGATTCCCAGAAATCCCGGGAGATGGGCGTGCCCTGAGGCAACAACTCGACCGCCTCATCCTCCCGGTCTTCCAACCGCTCAATATCATGAATCTTGATGCTTGCGATTTTACCGGTGACAGGATCCTCCTTCGCCTCGCCGACGATGCGGACGTAATGGAGAATATCTTCCAGCACTTCGTCTTTTTCCTCCTCGTCAAAAAGGCAAAGCACAGGATCTCCAACAGATGGATGCACTCGACAGCGTGTGCCGTGTTCCTTGAAGTCGGCCATTAATAGCCGTCCCTCGATGGTGCGGATGTTGATTTGTGGGCCTTTGATTCGCTCCTGGATACGCTCGAAACCATTCGGGGTGAATGATGTCACGACAGGTGTATCTCGATGATTCAAGGTGAAATCTATTCGCTCGACTCCCCGGCTGAAGAGAGTTCCCGCATCGCGCCACGCCATCAACACCCCCGTGTCGTATCCAGCGGGCAAAGCCTTGTCTGCCTCCTGAATTGCAGCCAGCCCGAGCATCGCCTTTTCCAGAATTTCCATACCAAGATCCATATCAGGGAAAGATGTTTGCGTCTGCTGACGCTCAAACCCAAGTATCGCCGCAGGGCTGCCGTGCGTCAAAAGCACCAGGTCGAGCGCAACTTCCTCCTTGATGTTGCGTGGCGGCTGTCCTCGGCGCACGCTCTCGGTGTTGCCCATCAGAACACGCCCGGTACGTTGCAGTACCTTGTTCAAATTGTAAAGAAAGCGCAAGAGGTGCGATACTGGTATCTTCCCCGGCCCGACAGCTTTGCCGTCAAACCTGATCTTTAGCAATGGTTCGTTTTGATTCATGGTTGAGCCTCCTTATTCTGTTATCATCCTTCACAAGCTCTTCACGTCTTCGATACCCGCCTGCCTGAGAATCTGCACGGCGTTGGTCTTGACCACGTCGTCGGCGAATCCTGAGTCTTTGAAAACCACGCGCATCACCTCCGGCTTCAGCTCTTCCTTCAAAGCCGCAATGCCTTCTACGACGTCCAGGCTGATCTTATCGGCCAGGCAGACGATGAGCGCTCCGGCCCCAATGATGTAGATTTTTTCAGAATCGAGAATTGAGGAGTTAGGAGTTAGAATCTTCCCGCACGAGTCTCCAGATCCGTCCTTCCCACTCTTTCCTTCTAACTCCTTACTCCTGACTCCTAACTCCTGACTCCTCAATTCTCTCTTCTCAATCGGCACGGCCAGGTCCAGGCCGTACTTGAGCAGGAGCTCGTAGAGCACGTCCGCTTCGCTGCGGTCGGGCTTGATGTTCTCCACGGCGTTGAACAAGGCAGTCTCAAGGTTGTCGAAGCCGGCATCCCAGGGAATGATGTTGCTGGCGTCCAGTTTGAAGACCTTGAAGCCGAGATCAGGAGATAGAAGTGAGGAGTTAGAATCCAGAATTTCACTTCCAGAGCTATCTTTGGCAAATAGCGGATTCGACTGCTTCTTTTCTTCTAACTCCTGTCTTCTAACTTCTAAATGCTTCTTAATCACCCGGCGGATGCGCTCTTTACCGATTTCGGCGATTGTTTTATAACCTGCCTTGAATGCCTCGGATTTTTCATCGCAGGGTTCGGGAAGCTGGACCATGATGAACTTGCGGTTGCCACTGTCCTCCTTGTTCAAATCGAGTACGGCGTGGGCAGTGCTGCATGAGCCAGCGAAAAAATCCAGTGTGATTGCACTCCTATCATCGTTGTATCCTATCTCAGCAATTCTTCGGAGAAGTTCGGAAGGCTTCGGAAAAGTAAAAATCTGAGCGTTCCCGAAAAGGTCAATAATCTCATTTGTTCCATGCTGAGTATAAATATCGTCTATTAAAGAGAATGCTTTTCCCTTACGGATATTACCCTGTTCGTCTTTCAAATATTGTTTTGTATGGACAGCCCAATTTCCATCCTTATCTTTTAAAAATTCCAGTTCATTCGCAGCCAATGCCTTTTCTACTCGCTCCTTACTCCATAACCATTGACGCTTTGGTGTTATCTCTTTCCCATCGGGTCCGGGAATCGGAAACACCAAGTTTTCTCTTTCGCCCATGCTTTTTGTGGCTTCAAGAGGGTGTGTCCTATAGGGACCGCGAACGGGATAGTTTTCATCTTTTTGCGTGTAGTATCGCTTTATAGATTCCTCAGTGAGAGGAATATATATGTTCTCAAGTACCGCCTCGCTTTTCGCATACATAAGAACATATTCATGAACGGAAATAAGATATTTTTCTTTTGCTCCGCCTCCATACCGCTTTTTCCAGATAATTGCGTCGATGAAATTCTCCTCTCCAAAAATCTCATCACAGAGCTTCCGCAGGTTTGCTACTTCATTGTCATCAATGGATATGAAGATCACCCCATCATCCCGCAACAGATTCCGCGCGAGCTTCAGCCTCGGGTACATCATATTCAACCAGTTCGTGTGATAACGTCCGGAGGTCTCGGCGTTGGCCGATAGCTTGAGGCCATCTTCGTCCGTTTGGTGGGTGTAACGTAGGTAAGTGCCCAGATTATCCTGGAACTTATCCGGGTAAATGAACTCTTTGCCTGTATTGTACGGTGGATCGATATAGATCATCTTGACCTTTTTGTGGTAGCTCTTTTGCAGGAGCTTCAGCACTTCCAGGTTGTCGCCTTCGATGAAGAGGTGTTTTGTCGTGTCCCAGTTGATCGACTCTTCAGGGCAGGGACGAAGTGTGCCGGTCGAAGGCGTCTGGGCGATGCGGCGGGCGCGGGCCTTGCCGTTCCAGGTGAAACTGTAGCGCTCCTGGCTGTCCTCGACGTAATTGCCGAGGATTTCCCTTAATGCGTCAAAATCCACCTTCCAGCGCGGACCGCCGGCCTGCGCCGCAGCTGCGGCAGGCAGGTCTTCGTCCGAGCCTTCGGTAAAAGCATCGGGAAACAACCTTCGGAGCTTCTCGATATTCTGCTCGACGATGTCGGTCGTTGCACCGTCTGTTTTTGGGTCCAGCTTTTCCATGGTTAAGAATCCTTTGTAGAATTTAGAATCTGGGAGTTAGAAGTTAGAATGGCGGAACGGTAACCGTTGAGCAATCGTCCGACTTCTTCGCTTTGCTCCCATAGAGAACCAGTGTCGCCGTATTCCAGGTCATGTGCAAGAATCAGGTAGTAACGGCACTCTTCCAACGACCCTTCCGCAATATTCAAGAAACGGGCTTTGTCAGCTGATGATTGTTTGCGGAATCCCTCCGCGATATTTGCCGGAATCGAAACGGCGGCGCGCCGGAATTGGCTTGTCATCCCATAGAGCTCATGTTTTGGAAAAGTTGTTGTCAGTCGGTATATGCCCAGCACAAAGGCATGGGCCTTTTTCCACACGATCAGATCCTGAAAGGACTTTGCCGGTTCCCTCATGCTAACTCCTTGATTCTAACTTCTAACTTCTTCTCCAGTTCCTTCATCTTCGTGTTCAGTTCCACCTGCCGGTTGAACTGCGTTTCCTTCTTGATGGCCACCTTGTACTCGGCAATCCTTGTTTCCAATTCATGACAGGCAGCCAGCCGCTTGCTCCGGGTCGCGCATGTAGCCGGTGCCGGTTCCAGGCGGTACTCACCGGTCAGCCTGGCGCAGTCCAGGGCAACAAGCCGGTCCACCAGGGCCGAGTAAAACGCGAAGAAGTGCGTGTGCGGCAAGGCGGACACGGTAAGACTGGCGAGAAAATCCTTCTGGATCCGCGTTGGGGCCGAAAGGTCGATCCAGTCGGTGATGATGAAATCCCCGGCGACGATGGCGCCTTTTTCCGCCTGGCTGAACCGCTTATGCGCCACGCTGAGAGAGAATTTAGAATTTAGAATCGAGGAGTTAGAAGTTTGCATATCGTTCAGCTTCTTCTGCATCCCGTCTTCTAACTCCTTGCTCCTAACTCCTGTCTCCTGAAAAACGAATACGATAACCAGCGGGTACGGAATCGCCCGGTGCACGATCTCCGCGATCCGGCTGGTGCGCCTCTGCGTCTTCAGGTTCACCTGGAGAACGGCCACCTCCAGGTACTCGCGATGTTTGTCCTCGTAGGCCTGTATCGGAATCGTGCTCGGCTTCAGTGTGTACTGCCAGGTGATGGTATCGATATCCTCGCGAAACGCCTTCTTGTCCGTCGCGCCGAGCTTGGCGTTCTCGTGGAACAGCTTCTTGAACACACGCCTGCCGATCCGGCAATCCCCGGGGATGGCCATATAGTCATAAATTGATTGCTGATTGAAGATTGTTGATTGCGAATTGGTCATCTTCTTTCGATCCTCGAACTCAAATCAGAAATCATCGATGCCTTCATTCCACGCTCTCCAACAGCTTGGAAATTTCTTTTGGTGACGGCAACTGCCCCTTCAGTTCTTTCGGCAAGCGTTTGACGATGCGGTAGGTCGCCACGCCGATAGGCTTGCGGGCGTCATGCAGAGCATATTCAACAACGGTCCGGCTCTTTTCCTTGCAGAGAATGATTCCAATGGAGGGATTTTCGCCCTCTTCGCGGACCTGCCTGTCCAGAGCAGCCAGGTAGAACTGCATTTTCCCGACAAACTCGGGCTGAAACTCGCCTATTTTCAGTTCAATTGCCACCAGGCACCGGAGGCGACGGTGAAAAAGCAGGAGATCGATGAAATACTCCTTGCCGTCTACCTCCAGCCGGAACTGACTGCCCATAAAGGTGAACATTCCGCCCATGGCGCGCAGGAAATCTTCGATACGGGTGATGAGGGCACGCTCCAGCTCCCGCTCGCTGTGTTCCTCGCCCAGTTCCAGAAAGTCAAAGGTGTACTCATCTTTGACTGCCAGTTTGGCCTGGGCGCGCAGTTCCGGTGTCAATGCCCTGTCGAAATTGGTCTGGCCGAGCAGGGATTTTTCGTAGCTCTGATTTTCAATCTGATGGATAAGCACATTCTTCGACCACCCGAACTTACGCGTCATACGGATGTAGAATTCCCGTTCCAGCGGGTCTTTGCAGCGTTCTACTATGACGATGTTATGCGACCAGGCAATTTCTCGCACCAGTGGTGCGAGTTGTGGAATGCCGTCGTAGGTCTCATAGAAAAGCTTCATGCGCCAGAGATTCGAGGCGGAAAATCCGCCTGTGCCGGGAAACTCCGTCCGTAAATCCGCTGCAAGCTGTTGCACAACGGACTTTCCCCAGCCCTCGATTTTTTGCCTTTCTGCAATCATCCGGCCAATGTCCCAATACAGACCTACCAGTTCTTTGTTCACCGCCCTGAGCGCTGCGTATTGGGCAGATCGAACTCGTTCTTTTACCTCTGCGAGCAGGCTGGTGTAGCCGTTGATGGATTTACGATTGTTGATTGCTGATTTTGGTGTCTTCTTCATCTCAATCCTCAGTCCAAAATCACCAAATAACTGATGACCTCGAAATCGTCGATTCCTTGGAAAGAATCCTTGCTCAACACGGTGCCGCCGCGTTGAAACAGGCTCTCAACACCCTTCTCCTGGGCCTTTCCGGTGATGGCAGCGACGGCCCTGGCCAGTAGAAACTGATACGTGCTCATGTCAGTCCCGTCTCGAGTGGCGGCATTGAAACGGGCCACGGCATCCTCGTTCGGATGGGACCGGCCGAGAGACAACCTCCTGAACAGGTCAAGAATCTTCCTGGCCCGGGTGAAGTTCAATTGTACTTCGCCGGACTCCGATACCCAGACCAGGTAATAGGGTGCCAGCGCGCCTGCCTGCCGCGACATATGCGGCGCAGGCAGGTAAGTGCTGTCCGTTCTCACTTTGGCCGTCTCGTTGCGGAGGCAGAAGATAACGCCCGGCTTCAAACCTTCCTCTTCGATTAGATCGTCGACGCGGGTAACGGCGAAAGCCCCGGGAGGCATGTGGTCCAGGCGGTCGGCGTGTTCTTTAAGGTACTCCGCCAGGTCCATCCGGAAGTCACTGAGGGTCATGTCCGTAATGGAGATGCTTCCCCCCAGGTCCTCGAGGTCCAGAACCTCGTTCTGGAGCTGTTCGAGCTGGCGGCGGCGATACTCCAGGTCGTTCATGTTCCCGGAGCCGGGGAACTCGATGATGTTCTCCTCTCCGGTAGCAGAGATGTCGAGCAGCACCATCCGTCCGGAGACCCGTGCCTCCAGGTTGATGTATTCGTCCAGTTCCATGTTCGGCCAGAAGTTGACGAGTTGAATGGCCCGGTTCCGCGAGCCGAGACGGTCAATACGGCCAAACCGCTGTATGATGCGGACCGGGTTCCAGTGGATGTCGTAATTTACGACATAGTCACAGTCCTGGAGGTTCTGGCCCTCGGAAAGGCAGTCGGTGGAAATCAGGATGCTGATCTCATCCGTAAGGGACTCATCGATCTTGGCACGCTCCTTCGATAGCGGAGAAAACGAAGTGATGATGGTGGCGATGTCCTTGCGGAGGCCGGGCATCGTGGTCTTGTTGCCGCTGCTGCCGCCGGTTACAAGGGCTGAATGGACGCCGAGCCCGTCCCAGGCCCAGGTAGCGATGTTCCGGTACAGGTATTCGGCCGTATCGGCAAATGCGGTGAAAATAAGGACCTTCTTATTATCCGGATTGATGGGGTTGGCACACTTGGCGGCAATGCGCTCCTTCAGACAACGTAGTTTCTCGTCACGCGAAGCATCAATTTCCCGGGCCTCCCTAAGTAACTTAACCAGAAGCTCCCCGTCCTCTTCAAGTTCCTGTCTCCACCGCACGCGGTCCACATCATGAAGCAGGACCTTGATTTTGCTGCCAACCATGTATGGAGCGAAGTCGTCATCGTCGAGCGCGATGTCTTCGATATTCAGCTCTTCGACTTCCGATTCCTCGTGGGAATCGATGCGCCTGATGATGTCGCGGACATTTGCGAGAAGCCTTTCCAACGTGAGCGCAAAGGAATTGATCGAGCTCTCCATCCGCTTGAGCAGGTTTACGCGCATCAGGTGAATCAAGCTTTCCTCCCGGTCGATCTGTTTGAATACCGATCCCCCTGCCACCTCCATGTCGTACTTGCGGCTGTATACTTCGAGCTTGCCGGTGAGGACATATTTCAGAGGGGAGTAGGATGCGAGGTTGAGGCGGCGAATGTCGCCATTAATCTCCTTAAGTTCGGGAAACATATCCTTGGTATCGACATAGGCTTTGATATTGACCGGCTTTGCCCGCTCGGGGAATGAACCGACTTCGTCGAGATCGTAGTATTTTTCGATATGCTTCCGGGACCGGGCTATGGTAAGCAGGTCGAGCAGCTTGAAATAATCGAAGTTCAAAGCCTCCAGGAGCCCCTCGGTTGTCCGTTCACCCGCTTCGAGCCGGAGCCACTGGTTGAATCTCGTCTGCGCCCTACGGAGCGTCTGCTCAATGCTGGCGATGCCGCAACTGTAGAGGGCGTCATCCACACCTTCCGTGATGAACGCCACCTGGTTCTTCAGGTCGTTCATCCTGCTGTTGACGGGCGTCGCGGAAAGCATGAGAACCTTTGTTTTCACCCCCGATTTGATGATTTCGCGCATGAGCCGCGAGTACCGCGTCACCCCGTCCTTTCGGGGTGGGTTATTTCGGAAGTTATGAGACTCATCGATCACAACGAGGTCGTAATTACCCCAGTTGATGGTTTCGAGGTTGATCTCGCCGGATTTCCCGCCAAATCGAGTCAGGTCGGTATGATTGAGGACATCGAAGTTGAACCTGTCGGAGGCGAAGATGTTCCGCCGGTCATTGACCGTGTAAAGGGTCCAGTTTTCACGTAGTTTCTTGGGACACAGGACCAGGACTCGGTCATTGCGGAGCTCGTAGTACTTGATGATCGCCAAGGCCTCGAACGTCTTGCCGAGGCCGACGCTGTCGGCGATGATGCATCCGTTGTATTTTTCGATCTTGTCGATCGCGCCGAGTACGCCATCCCGCTGAAAGCGGTATAGCTTGCCCCATACGAGGGTATCTTTAATGCCGGTTTTCGTTTTGATTATCTTATCTTCTTCGAGTTCGCCAAGGTACTCCCGGAACACGTTGTACAGCGTCAGGAAATATACGAGCTCTGGAGATTTGCTGGCGAAGATGCTTTCAAGCTGAGCCATCACAAGGGCTTTGATGTCTCTCGTAGCCTCGGAGTTTGACCATATCGAGTCAAACCATTTCAGGAGGCTTGCCGTTTCCGCCGCTGTCGTGAAGCAGGTGTTCATCTCATACCCATCCGATGGTACAGCCCCGAGCCCCGCCGATGTGAACTGTGAGCTGCCGTGAATGGCTATGGTGCTGCCGTCAGGGTTCTCGATGTGAAACAGGTTCTGGAAAACCGGCAATGAGACCGCCCTGATCCCGGCTTTCTGCTGCAGCCACTGGGCACACTCACGGGCGATTTCCGCCAGGTTCAAAGAATTGCGGAAACGCCTGTCCGCCGAGCTTCCCGCAAGGCCCGCCATCCGGAATGGCCATTCTTCACCGGCTGCTGCAGCGCCGTTGTTTGAAGGAATGAGGAGACGCAGTGAGCCTGCCCGTGTCAGTTTCTTTTTAAGGGTAGAGTAACCGTAGACGGAGAAGAGGCTGGACAGAATGGCGAGGCGGGCATTTGCCTGTATGCTTCTTGCAAGGGCGTCGCCAACCTTTCCTTGTCCCTTGTTGTCCAGCAATTTCGTCATATTACCGAATCCTCATACCATCTGCATGATTCGTATGCCATAAAGTATAGCTTCCTAAAAAACTTCAGATCAATCGTAATTCAGGTAAAACAAGGGTGCTTCCCGCCGGAAACGCAACAAACTTTCCTACATTCTTTTCAACTTATCAGTATCGTAGCCAAATTTCTGAAATTTCGCAAGAATAATTCTCAATGTAATTCGAGTACTGCGATTTCGCGAATTCGATACAATGTTTTACAATCATGGTACCACCGGGACGTGCGAAACTACAGGATAGCCTGTCATTTCAATCCCAGATTCCCAGTTCTTTCAGCTTGTCTGTAGCCGCCTTGGCCCATCCCCGGTTGGCCGCCGGGCTGGCAGGGCTGGGATGGATGATAAAGTCTATCCGGGAATGAGGTGTTACCCGCCGGAAGCACCGCTCCGCGTACCGGCCCACGCCGATAAGCCAATCCGGTTTCAGCAATGCAACTGCTGTTCTTAAATGCCCGTCGCAAATTGCATTGATTTCTCTCTGTACTTCAACGGGAAGTTTGTCAGGAGTCAGGTTCCGGCCGGTCTCTTCAAGAAAAAGAAGGGGGCAATAATTAATAACAAAGGAATCGGCGAAAAACCGTTCCGGCTTGACGAACCGCTCCTTCATAAGTCCCCATAATCTCCGGCCGCTGACTTCACTTTTCGGGCACTCCCATCCCTGCACCGGGCGCTTGGGATGGACGGTATTGGGAGCACCGATCTGTCCCCGGATTCCCAGCCAATCCCTGACGGACGCGATCTCTCCGAAGGGAACCCCTGTCTGTGCCATCCCCCAGGGTCCGGGATTCATTCCCAGGAAAAGGATCTTTTTTTCTGTATTTCCGTATTGTTCGAGGTAATCACGGTAAGGTTCCCCGGCGTAATCGATTGGGTTGTATACGTAAGCGGCAATACCGCCGAACTTAAACTCAGCCAGCTTCTCTGTCATCTTAAGGGCCGCTTTTTTTAGCTGCTCTGAAATCCGGCCGTGCATTTTATATCCCTGGAAGCTTGAATCTCATGATCACCTCGCCGGTCTGCCGATCTATTTCGATTGCCTTCCCCCCCTCCCCTTCAACCAGCGGTTTTCCGGTGGCCATTTGGGAAAGGGCATTCAGGAAAGAAAACCCCTGGTTCAACACGGACTCCAGCTCCTTTGTTTTTACTTCGTTTTTCTCTTGCCCTTTTTCATCCTGTCCATCGCTAAAGACCTCCGGCGATTCTTCCGCCGCTATATCAATTTCCATTTCTTTTTCTTTGAAAACTTCCGGATTAAGATAGTGAGGCGTTTTTTCATCGAGCTCCGGTCCTTCCTGTTTTTCACCGCGGGCTTCAACAACTTCTTCTTCGAACATGGCGCGGATTTGGTTAATAAACTTGTTTTTATTCTCCCGGCTGAAATCGACTTCTTCCGCTCCTCCTTCGAACAAAGCATCAAAAAGTTCCTGCTTCAGATTGATGCCTGCCAGCACCTTCTCTTCAATGGAGTTCTTACATATCATATTGACGATATGAATCTTACTGCTCTTTTGTCCTATCCTGTTTATACGGCCGATCCGTTGATTTAGTTTGGCCGGGTTCCATGGCAATTCGATGTTGATGAGGCAGTCGGCATTCTGTAGATTTAAACCTACGCCTCCCGCGTCGGTGGATAGAAAAACCATACAGTCCGGATTGTCATGGAATTCCTGTACCAGAACCTGCCGCTTTGCCGGAGGAATTTTGCCGGAATATTCTATGAAATCGATACCCAATTCGGAAAGCACTTTACCGACAAGATAGGTCATGGTAGTCCATTCGGAAAAGATGAGGACTTTCCGCTTGTTCGATAGAACCAGCTCTTTAAGCACCGAAACCAGTTCCACCAGTTTAGGAGAAATATTGGATTTTTTATCAATTAAATACGTTGAGTTGCAGACCATTCGCATCTTCAGCAAAATCATCTGGATGCGTTTGATATCCATCGGGGTAAGTACTTTCTTGTTGATAATACGGAGAAGACTTTGTGCATACCCCTGATGTATATCAAGCTGTTTCGGTGAAAGATCAAGATAATAATTATTCACTATCTGATCCGGTAAGCTTTCAAAAACATCTTCCCTCCTTCTGCGTATTACCAAACTTTTAAGTTTTTCACGGACGACATCCAGGTTTCTGTATCCTAAAACAGAGTTCTTTTTTTTCCTGCTCACATTGAAATGGTTCGCCGCAAAAGCCCATAAAGGAGAGAAAAGCCCGGGGTCGGAAAACTGAACAATGCTGTAAATATCTTCGAGTTTATTTTCAAGAGGAGTCCCGGTAATGACCAGGGAGTGATTGTGGGGTATTTTCAGTACAGCCTGGTGAGTTTTGGTTTCAAAATTTTTTATCCGCTGGGCTTCATCAAGAATTATCAAATCCGGGCACCATTCGGATATTGTACTACTGTCCCGTAAGACTGCTTCGTAATTGGTAATTTTGAATAATTGTTCTCCTGTCGAGTAGAGCTGCTGCCGATTCTTTCGGCTTCCGGAAACAACAACTGCCTGCTCTCCTGTAAATTTCCCGATCTCCTTTTTCCATTGCTCTTTAACCGATGCCGGAGTTACCACCAACACCTTGCTGAAACCGAAAATTTGTTTTTTTATCACAGCAACGGCAATTGCCTGAAGGGTTTTCCCCAGACCCATCTCATCCGCAATAATGGCGGATTTTTTAAAAACCGCAAACAAGACCCCCTCTTCCTGATAAGGGTAAAGGTCCCCTTTTAAAAAAGAAAAGTCCTGTTTGTATTTACGCTGTATTTTTGCCACTTCTTTCCGGTACAGGATATCTTCCATCCTGCTTAAAAGAAAATCATCAAACCGTATTAATTCATTTTCTCCGTACGTGGAAAACAGAGCATATAACCGGTCCAGGCTCTTTCGTGTATACATACCCTTTTCATTGAATAGTGAACCGATTGCCTTTAAGAGTTCAGGATCATTTATTTTTTCATGGTAACAAAAAGGCTTTTCCTGCCTTGAGCTATAGATGATATGGACAAAAGGAAATAGTTCTTTGCCGGCTATACCCGGGAAACCACTCTCTTTTTCAAATTGATCGTAGACAAACAAAAGATGCTTACAGGTATCCAGATGGTTTCTTGCGAAATCGGGGCAAGTACAGTGACCGGATCGATCTGCCGGGGAATATATCGTGACTGTATATTCACTCCCTTTTGGGCTCTTCACGATATGTGTACCCTTATACATCTCACCACGGTCCAGGATGAATTTTTCCTTTTTTGCCCGCTCCTTCCTCCCTTCAAGGGCTATTTCTTTTATCTCTTCAGGCGTAAGGTATTCCTCAGGTACAGTTTCCCTGTCCCCGGATGTTTGTTCCCTGTCCAGCCTCTGCTTTATATCAAGACACGCGGCAACGATGTGCTTGCAGCCGCCATGGGGATAGGGACAGGAACAGGTCCCCTTCACTCCATCGCCGGCAAGCGAAACGGCAACATGATACTCTCCATAATTGCCGTCGAAGGAGTAGGAATAACTCCCCTCTTCCGGTGTCCCGTCTACCAGGGTGTAATTTCCCAGGAAAAAGAGATGTTCGCCTCTTTTAAAAATGACATCCGTGTGGGATATCTCTTTCTTGATAATATCAATGTTCAGTCGTTTCATATGTATACCTTTTTCTCACTCAATCCTGTAAAGGTCAAGACTTTATCGAAGCTTCCCCGGGTAACACGTATTGACACTGTCGGGTTAACGGCTTAAGGATTACGGTGTGCCATTCATGTTCAGACCGGCTTACCACGACGATATAAAGGACACTTGCAATGTATCAAGATTCTCATCCGGCAAACTTCGGCTCTAAGAGCCCCTGAATATCGGTTTTGAGGCGGAACACATCCCCGGACAGGGGGTAATCTTTCCGGCCCTGCCCGCTTAAGCCCTTCCATGCGGTGGTGATATACAGGTCCGTAAGGTCTTCCCCGCAGAAAGCACAGCAGGCGACATTAGGTACCGGTAATTCAACGGTTCTATCGATCCCGCCATCCGGTGTGTACCGGGTGATGAGTGACCCCCCCCAGTGGCAGCTCCACACGTATCCGCATGAATCCACGATGAGGCCGTCAGGGTATCCTTTCTCTTCAGGAATGACCGTAAAAGTCCGTTTGCCCGAAACATGACCGGTACTCCGGTTATAGTCGTACGCAACGATACGGCGGTGAAACATGTCGGTGAAATAGAGTACTGTGCCGTCGGGGCTGAAGCCTATGCCGTTGGAAAGGGCGAACCCGTCGTCAAGTTTCTTTAAGATTCCATCCGGGTAGTAGCTGTACAGAGTACTGTTCGGCGCGTCAAAGGTCACGAAATCCATGGTGCCCACCAGGAACCTTCCGTCCCGGTCTACTGCCCCGTCGCCGTAGGTGATGTTATCGTTGTCCTTTTCCGGATCAGCCAGAATTTCGAATTCCAGGGTATCTTCGTCCCAGAAGGCGATTCCCTTTTCCGTGGAGGTGATCCAACCTCCCTGCTTCCGCCGGCCCCATCCTCCGATCATGAGAACAAGGTCATCGCATTCGTATTTCCCCGTGCCGGGATAATACCGGTAAAACTTTCGTCCGTCGAAATCTGACCAGTATACCGCCTTTTTCTCAGGGACCCAGTTGGGAATCTCTCCGCACATGTTTTGTACAGGGAGAAGATGCTCAAGTTCGCTCATGGTGTACCTCACTTTACCGGATCGCATCCGGATCCCGGAAATATGTTCACGGTGTATTCACGTATGATGGGACCAGTAGTATGAAGGCAGGTTTACCATCTGTCAAGAAAGCTGTTCGTTGCTACCAGCGGGCGGAACGTTATTTCAGAGTGCCAGGATAGCCGGCTGCTCCACGAATTCCACGATCGTGGAGAGGAATTCCGCACCTTTAACCCCGTCTACCAGGCGGTGATCGCATGCCAGGGAAAACTCGAGAAAAGAGCCGATACCTACCTGTTCATCGATGACAGCCGGTTCCCGGTAAATTTCTCCCACCGCAAGGATGGCTGCCTGGGGAGGATTGATCACCGGTGAAGCTGACCGCACCCTGTACATCCCCAGGTTGGTAAGGGTGAAGGTCCCCCCTCCTATTTCGTCCAAAGCGATGGATCCTGCCTTTGCTTTCGCTGACAGTTCGTCCTTGCGCCGGGCTATGTCTGCCAGCCCGAGGGTATCGGCGCTTCTGATGGTAGGCACCACAATGCCGTTCTTAAGGGCCACGGCAAAACCGATATTGATATCCTTATAGAGAACACACTCATCCTGCACCAGGGAAGCGTTGAGTTCGGGATGGTTCCGTAAAGCGAGAGCACAAATCTTAATCAGGATATCCGTATAGGTTATGCGTACTCCCAGCAGGTCCCGGGCGGTCCGCTTGATCCTTTCCCGAAACAGGATGAGCGCATCAGCAGAGGCAACACTCCGCAGCCCGAAATGAGGGATAGAGGTTTTTGAAAGGGTCATCCGGTCTGCAATCACTTTACGCATACCTGACAGGGGCTGCCGTTCCAGTTCTCCAGGAGCGCCGGCTGCAGTCCTTGCGTCACCCGAACCCTGACCCACATGTTCAGCCCGGGCCAGGACATCATCACTGATGATCCTCCCACCGGGAGCACTGCCGGAAATACCCGGTTTACTTAAGTCTATACCTAATTCTCCCGCAATCTTCCTGGCGTAGGGAGAGATAAAAACTCTTTTCTCACCGGACGGGTCAACCCCGTCCAGGTCTTTTGTTACTATTCTGCCGCCGATTCCGCTTCCCTCTACACCCGAAAGGTCAAGGTTATTCGAAGAAGCCACATCCCTCGCAAGGGGCGACAGAGCTGAATGTTCCGGTTCCCCGGTTTCCGGAACGGCTTCCCCCTGTTCCCCCACATATCCAATTACTTCGTTTACCGGTACATCATCACCGGGACCATGCACAATCTTTAACAGGATGCCCGATGCTGAGGATTCCACCTCCGAGGTGAGTTTGTCCGTTTCCACTTCGAAGAGGGCTTCCCCTTTCTCTAGGGAGTCCCCCTCTTTCTTAAGCCAGCCGGTGATCGTTCCGGATTCCATTCCCAGGCCCAGTACGGGCATGATAATCGCTTCCATGCCTATTTTCCCAGGAAATCCCGGATTTCCTGCACCACCCTGTCCTTTCCGGGAATAACAGCCTCTTCCATACGGGGCGTCATGGGTATCGGCATATTTCTTGCAGCAATCCGCTTTACCGGGAAATCGAGCCAGTCGAATACGGTGTCGTTTATCACGGCGGTAATCTCGGAACCCACTCCTGCACGCAGGACCCCTTCTTCCAGGATCACTGCCTTATGGGTCTTTTTCACCGACTCTCCGATCATCTCCATGTCCAGGGGAACCAGGGTCCTGGGGTCGATGATTTCGATATCCAGGCCGGTCTGCTCTTGTAAGGCTTCCGCTGCTTCCCCGGCGATTGTTACCATGTTGGAGACAGCAATCACCGTAAGATCCTTCCCTTCCCGTACGATCCTCCCTTCCCCGAAAGGAATGGTGTACTCCCCTTCCGGTACATCCCCTTTGAGTTTGTAGAGCATTTTATGTTCGAAAAAGAGGACAGGTTCACCGTTGTGAATCGCGGTCTTCAAAAGTCCCTTGGCATCATACGGTGATGCAGGGACTGCAACCTGGAGGCCCGGTACATGCATGAACAGTGCTTCCAGGCACTGGGAGTGATGGGGTCCTGTTCCGCCCCGGGTCCCGCCGGGGGTCCGTACAACAATATTGGCATGGTACTGCCCGTTGGACATGAACTTCAGTTTCGCCGCCTGATTTACCAGGGTATCGAAACACACCGTTAGGAAGTCTTCGAACATGATCTCCGCTATGGGCTTCATTCCCATCATTGCCGCCCCGAGGGCGCACCCAACGATAGATGCCTCACAGATTGGTGTGTCGATGACCTGTTTTTCTCCAAACTCTTCGAACATTCCTGTAGACACACCGAAAGCTCCCCGGTAACCCCGGGCTACATCCTCTCCTATGAGAAACACGTTCCGGTCTTTCCGCATTTCCTCACTCATTGCTTCTCTTAATGCTTCAGCGTACGATAATTCTCTCATTTCAGGTCTCCTACTGCTCCAGGGCCGGTCCGAATTCGGGATATGCACTGGCCAGGGCGAACTCTTCCGCCTCTTTCATGAGGGCATCAACTTTCAAACGGGTCTCTTCGATCTTTTTTTTCTCACACTTCATCGACAGCAGTTTTTTTTCCGCCAGCAGTATAGGATCGTTCTTCTTCCATTCTTCAATCTCTTTCTTCGGACGGTAAGGCCGCATATCAAAGGCGGAGTGCCCACTCATCCTGTAGGTAGCACATTACAGGAGCACAGGTTGCTTTTCCTGTTTTACCTGTGCTACCAGGGGAACTATTGTTTCGTATACTTCTTCCACATCGTTGCCATGTGCCTGCCCGACAGGTATGTGAAACAGTTCCGCTTTCCCGGATACCGATATGTTTGACGTTCGGTCATAATGGGTACCCATACCGTATTTATTGTTCACGCAGACAAACATGATGGGAAGACTCCAAAGACTGGCCAGGTTCAGAAGTTCATAGAACCATCCCTGGTTGGTGGATCCGTCACCGAAGAACAGAAGGAAGCAGCGGTCCAGCTCCATGAGTTTGATGCCAAGACCGATCCCCGCGGCAATAGGGAACTGTCCACCCACGATGCCGTTGGATCCGACATTATTCGTCTCTTTGTCAAAGGTGTGCATGGACCCGACCCTTCCGCCGCAGTATCCGTCTACCCTGCCCAGCAGCTCTGCGAGGAACCGTCCCGGGTCCGCCCCCTTGGCGAGGATCTGCCCGTGACCACGGTGGGTGGGCATCATAAAATCTTCCTTGTCAACCGCGCAGCAGGCTGCAACAGCAGGTGCTTCCTGCCCATTGCAGAGATGGACAGAACCTTTCACGATACCCCGTTTTGCAAGATCGAAAAGGGTTTCTTCGAACCGCCGAATGAGCAGCATCTTTTCAAAGAATTCCAAAAGAAGGTCCCTTGATACAGCCATATACCTCTCCTAATACTTAGCGCTATACATATAGAATATAGTTTTAGTAGTGTCAAGAAGGTAAATTGACCAGATAGAAACAATTTTCCTATAATACCACCTAGAATATGTCAGAAAAAAAAGACCGGGAAATACCATTTCTCTATCAGAACATCTACAACACCCTGAAAAAAGAAATTCTGGATAAAAAGTATGAAAAGGGAGGAGATTTACCCCCGGAGCGGGTCCTCAAGGAAAGGTTCAATACGAGTCACCTTACCATACGAAAAGCCCTCACCAAGCTGGTGGCAGACGGCCTGATCGAACGGTTCAGCGGAAAGGGCACCGTGGTGGTGTACCCCAGGCCGAAAACTAAAATTACCAGGATACACTGCATCATTCCCGGGCTGGACCCTGAAACGACGGTATTCCTTGAAACTCTGGAGCAGGAACTGCAGAAGCTCGATCTGGAACTTATCCTTCTCATGCACCGGGAAAGTGGAACCCTGGCAGGAACCATGGTTCAGAAAGCTGCCGATGACGAATTATCTCTGACATTACTGGTTCCGCCTCTTTACAGTGCCCATCCGGCGATGTTAAGTCCGGTGGAGAAGACGGTGTTTATTAACAGTTTTTTAGACAGACAGGATGTCTGCCGGATCTCGTCTGACGATTTCCAGGGAAGTTCTGATGCAGCCCGGTACCTCCTCGATCTGGGGTACAGGAATTTTGCCCACATTTCATCCAACCTGACGACGGCGGGGGAATACCGGAAAGCCGGGTTTCTCCAGGGGCTTCACCAGGCGGGTCTGGAGAAGGATGCAGTATTCTGTGTGCATGGCGGTACCACTGCAGAAGGAGGAGCCCATGCGTGCCGAACAATTTTACAGAGAGTTACCGATATACCTGCACTGTTTTGCGCCAACGAAACTGCAGCTATCGGAGCCATGGGGGAACTTAAGAAAGCCGGCATCATCCCGGGAGAACACTGCTCTATCATCGGGTTCGGAGATTCAGTGTTAAGTGAGACCGAATCTCTCACTACCGTGTCCCGGGACTGGGAAAGGATATCAAAGTATGTAACACTGTTTCTCCAGGAGTTCATGTCCGAAGGAACACTGCCCGGGATACATGTCCCGGTACCTACAAAAATAGTTCTTCGAAATTCATGCAAAAGCGTATGCACTCATTAATGGGATAACATGAAACTGATAAAGAAAAACTATCCGGCTTTTTTCTGGATCATCCTGCTCTGTGTGTTTGCCGGTACCATGTGCTGGGAACTGTTGGAGCGGCTGCTCCTTTTCACAGGTATAGAGATGGACTTTACAACATCACCTGTCGGGTTTGATATTTACGTGATCTCCCTCTTTATCAGAATCAACCCGGGAAGTATCGGCGGAGGTGTAGCAGGGATTTTCCTGTTCCGGTGGATTCGATGAAACCGATTATCCTGGCATCGGCATCGCCGAGGAGGCAGGCACTGCTGGAGCACCTTCATATTCCCTTTACCGTTTACCCTGTGGAAATCGATGAACATTTTTCGTCACTTTCCCCGGAAGAGGATGCCCGGCGCCTGGCGAAGGAGAAAACAGGAGCTCTTCTCTGCCGGGCTCCTGAAACGGCTTCTACATGGATCCTCGGAGCAGACACCATTGTCGTTTTAGATGAAGAAAAGATCGGAAAACCCGCATCGTTAGAAGAGGCTGAACGGATTCTCAACTGTTTATCCGGAAAACAGCACCATGTTATTACCGGTCTGGCATTGTATGCTCCCGGTAATGCCGGATCTATTATAACCGCCCATACTGTTACGGTGATCCGGTTCAAACACCTGGATGCCGGGGAAAGGGCATGGTACCTCTCAACAGGGGAATGGCAGGGAGCCGCCGGGGGTTACAGGATCCAGGAACGGGGCGGCTTCTTTGTTGAGTCGATCTCCGGGTCCTACTCGAATGTAATGGGGTTGCCAATCCATACGTTTTATGGCATGTTAAGGTCATTAAACTATCCGTTATTTAGTTAATCTGGATGGAATTATCTATTTTCCCTCTTTAATTATTGAAGAGGAGAATCAGAGAAGGGACTTAGTCATAGGAGGAAACACATTGGCTGTTGTAACAATGAAAAACCTGTTAGAGTCGGGTGTACACTTTGGACACCAGACGAAACGGTGGGATCCGCGGATGAAGAAATTTATCTTTGCGGAACGGAATGGAATTCACATCATCGATCTGCAGAGAACTATCGCTGCTATCAAGGAAGCCTACGACGTCGTGCGCAAGACCGTGCTAGACGGGAAACCTATCCTGTTCGTAGGAACAAAAAAACAGGCCCAGGCCGCAATCGAGCGTGAAGCAAAACGGTGCGGGATGTTCTATGTGAACAACCGCTGGCTAGGCGGCATGCTTACCAATTTCTCGACAATAAAAAGGTCCATTCTTCGGCTTAAAAAGATCGAAAAAATGGAAGTGGACGGGACCTTCGAAAGCCTCACAAAAAAAGAGATTTCCCGTCTAAGAAAGGAACAGGGCAAACTGGAGAGGAACCTCGGTGGAATCAAGGAAATGAAGGACATTCCAGGGGCAGTGTTCATCATCGACACGAGAAAAGAAGCAATTGCCGTTGCAGAGGCCCAGAGGGTAAAGGTCCCTATCATCGCAATTGTAGATACCAACTGTAATCCCGACGGCATCACTTATCCTATTCCCGGAAACGACGATGCCATCCGGGCCATCACCCTCTTTACCCAGATTATTGCAAACGCTGTTGTCGAAGCAGATAACGAGATCGGCCTTCAAGTCATCGAAACCCTGCAGGAAGATGAATTTCCGGAAGACGATATCGAAACAGTGGATAAAACCGAGACCGAAGAGGTAACTGCACCAATCGGAGATACCATCAACACGGAAGAACAGGCAAAAGAGACAGTCGAAGAGAAGGCTGCCGAAGAGAAGGTTGCCGAAGAGAAGGCTGCCGAAGAGAAGGTTGCCGAAGAGAAGGTTGCCGAAGAGAAGGTTGCCGAAGAGAAGGTTGCCGAAGAGAAGGCTGCCGAAGAAGAGGAAGAATCAAAGAGCTTTACAGAAGAAGATTATTCAGAGTACAACCCGGATGAAGAAAAGATAAAAGAAAATCAGGAAAAAACTGAAACTCCCAAAACTGAACCCCCCAAAACTGAAACCATGGTAGATGAAGATAAACTTTACGAAGAATAGGAGCAGATAGAGAATGGAAATAAAAGCTACAGATGTAAAAGTGCTGCGTGAAAAGACCGGCGCGGGCCTTATGGACTGTAAGAAGGCCCTTATAGAAGCAGAGGGGGATTTCAAGAAAGCGGAAAGGCTGTTAAAGGAGATGGGGATTGCTGCGGCTGCAAAACGGAGCGGCAGGTCAACGAACGAAGGAAGGATCTTCTCTTTGATAGAAGGCAACAGAGGTGGTCTTCTCGAACTTTCATGCGAAACCGATTTCGTCGCGATGAACGAAGAGTTCGTCGTTTTAGGGAAAAAAATGCTTCCGGAAATCGTAAAAAACAATCTTAAAGCAATTTCCCCTGGTATGGAAAAACAACTTTCTGAACTCATCGGGAAGTTAAAGGAGAATATGGGAATCCGCCGATTTGCCACAACTACAGCTTCGGATAATGAACTTCTTGTAGACTACATCCACGGGAACGGAAGGATCGGAGTAATCATCAAACTGTGGGCAGAAAAACCGGAAGTGCTGGAACATGAAAAGGTTAAGGAGTGTGCTTTTAACTGCGCTCTCCACGTGGCCGCCTTCAACCCGATGTTTCTCTCGGTAGACCAGATAGATAAGGAATACCTTACAGAGCAGGAAGAGATTTTCACAAAACAGGCAATGAGTCTCGGTAAACCTGAAAAGGTGGTTCCTGGAATCGTTAAAGGAAAACTGAACAAACATTTTTCCGAAATATGTTTCCTCAATCAGGGATTCGTAAAAGACGACAAACAGAGTGTTCAGAAAGTACTTGAAGCTCTGGGGAAGGAAGTCGGCAGCAAACTGGGTATAGCTGAGTATCTATATTTCAGGGTCGGAGAAGAACTATAACAGATTATCGTCACAAACCGCCCCTTCACAGGGCGGTTTGTTTTTTTCCAAGGAGGATGTATGAAAAGCATTTTGGCAGACGCAAAAGGGCGGATGGAGAAGAGTGTCCAGGCCCTCAAAGATGAATTCAACACCATTCGGACAGGCAGGGCTTCGTCCGCTTTGTTCGATAAACTGAAAGTGGAATACTACGGTGAACCGACACCTCTTAACCAGGTCGCAACGATATCAATCCCTGAAGCCAGGTTAGTAGTTATACAGCCCTGGGACAAGTCTGTGTTAGGTGAAATCGAAAAAGCGATCCAGAAATCAGAGCTGTCGCTTAACCCCAGTAACGACGGGAAACTCATCAGAATCAACATTCCCCCTTTAACGGAGGAACGGAGAAAAGAATACGTTAAACTTGCAAAAAATATGGCAGAGCAATCACGGGTCGCCATTCGTAATATACGGAGAGACGCAAACGACGAACTGAAGAAAAAGCAGAAAAACGGCGATATCACCGAAGATGATGAGAAGAAAGGGCATAACGAAGTACAGCAGGCAACAGACGATTTTATAGAAGAAATCAACCTTCTTCTGGAAGAGAAAGAAAAGGAAATCATGGAGATATAATGACAGATTCGTCGCTCCTGGATCCTTCACGCCTTCCAGTCCATGTTGGAATCATCATGGACGGAAACGGAAGGTGGGCTGTCAGACGGAATCTACCCAGGACCGCCGGTCATCAGGAAGGAATAAAGGCGGCAAAAAGGGTTGTAAAATCCGCCTCGGATTTAGGTATAAAGTATTTAACCCTTTACACGTTTTCTACAGAGAACTGGAAACGGGCACAAGACGAAGTTGCATTTCTTATGAAGCTTATAGGCCAGCACTTGAGGAACGAATACACATTCTATACAGCCAATAAAATACGTGTCCTCCACAGTGGGGCGCTGGATGATCTTCCCGGGAATGTCCGCAAAGAGATAAAAACAGTAACCAGGGATACCGCCCATTTTACCGGATTGACGGTCAATCTTGCGATAAATTACGGAGGCCGGGGAGAGATTGTACGAGCTGTGAACAGACTGCTGAACAACGGCAGCGGAAAGGATTCCGGCAAAACATCAATCGGCTGCGATGACATTCATCGACATCTCGACTGTCCTGACCTTCCGGAGGCTGATCTCATTATCCGTACAGGCGGTGAAATGAGGCTGAGTAATTTTCTCCTGTGGGAGAGTGCCTACGCGGAACTCTACTTCGCTGATAAGCTCTGGCCGGACTGGGGTTTTGAAGACCTGGAAAGCGCCTTGATCAACTATCAGAAACGAAACAGAAGATTCGGCGGTGTGAAATGAAATCCCTTACAAAACGGATACTCCTCTTTATTGTTGCAACACCTTCCGTGGGTGCTCTTACCCTCTTTCTTACCTTCGGTAACCACCTGATTCTCAACTGCCTTATGATCATCGCCTCCGTCTACTGCTCTATGGAAGCAGTCCGTTTTTTCCGGGCCAGAAACATGTGCGGCAGGCTGGTGCTGGCACCTGTCCTGGCAGGCGCCCTCCCGGCAGTAGCATATCTCATCGTCATTGGATTTCTCCCGTCGGTTATGCTGGAATTGGTCCTTATCGCCGGCGCAATCATACTTCTTTCGAGAGAAATATTCATACAGGACGAGAAGTATTTTGGGGCGATCCTGCCCCGGGCGGCGGTAAGCCTCGCAATTCTGATCTATCCAGGCTTTTTTTTCACGTTCCTGATTCGTATCGCCAAATTCAATAACGCCGGGTATATGCTGCTTCTGTTTTTCATAATGATTTTTCTGAATGATGCGGCAGCCTATCTTTTTGGTATGCTCTTTGGGAACAGGAAGGAAACAGTTACTGCGGTAAGTCCGAATAAGACGAAAATCGGCTTCGCTGCGGGTTTCGGAACCTCGATTGCCATAGCAGTACTCACAAAAACAGCGCTCCCCATGATTTTCACGAAGCCCTACTACATCATGGTCATCATCGGTGCTGCATCCGGCATTGCCTGTATCTTCGGTGATCTTATCGAATCCGCCCTCAAACGGTCGGCTAGCGTCAAAGATTCCGGGACAATGATACCCGGCAGGGGAGGCGTTCTGGACTCTCTGGATTCTTTATTGTTTGCAGCACCTGTTTTTTACTATTTAGTTGATACCTTATTATTATAGGACGTTATATGAACAAAAAACATATTATTATCCTCGGTTGTACCGGGTCCATCGGTCAAAGTGCAACAACGATTATGCGCCACCATCGCGATCTTTTCACCGTAGTCGGATTATCCGCCCATACGAATGAAGAAGAACTCATCGAGCTTGCAGAAGAATTCGATGTCAAAAGCGTTTCCCTCTCGGGCAGACACCCCGAATCGGAACGAGTCAGTTACAGCGGGAAAGAGGGACTTCTTCAAATGATCCGTGAAACCGATGCAGATGTGGTCATAAACGGCATTTCAGGCGCTGAAGGACTGATGCCCTCCGTGGCATCCCTGGAATCGGACAAGAATCTCGCCCTGGCGAACAAGGAAACTATCGTTATTGCCGGTTCCCTGGTGAAAAAGCTTGCCCGGAAACATGGGAAAACCATAATACCGGTTGATTCTGAGCACTCGGCAATCTTCAGTCTCCTCCGGAAGGTGGAACCGGAGTTTATCGAAGAAGTGGTACTCACCGCATCGGGAGGGGCCTTCCGGGATACACCGGCAGAGGAACTGAAATATGTGACGGTAAAGGACGCACTTATTCATCCTACATGGAGTATGGGGAAAAAGATCACTATTGATTCCGCCACCATGGCGAACAAAGGTCTGGAAATAATTGAAACCAGGGAACTCTTCGATATCCCTGTAGAGAACATACACGTGGTTCTCCATCCCCAGAGCTGTGTACATTCCCTTATCCGTACCAGAGATGGGTCGCTGTATGCCCAAATCAGTAAACCGAACATGTCGATTCCGATACAGAACGCCCTTACCTACCCGGACCTTTCGAGCTGCATGTTCGGCAGGCTGAACCTGGTAGACTGTACGTTTACCTTCCATGGGGTAGACGAAAAGAAGTATCCTCTTATCAAAACGGCTTATCTTACTGCAGAAAAAGGTAATGCTTATCCCCTGGCTTTCAACGCAGCCAACGAGATTGCAGTGTACGCATTTATGCACGGCAAGATCGAGTATCTCGACATTCCCCGTGTGGTAACCGCAACTCTGGATGCAGACTGGTCGCAACCCCTTCTCTCCTTTGACCAGATACTATATCTCGATACTGAGGCCAGACATGCGGCAGAACAGATCGTCGAAAAGGTGGTAGTTTAGCGTATGGTTCTCAGTATCATTCTAGGTATCATCGGGCTCGGTATCGTTATTTTCGTTCATGAAACAGGTCACTTCCTGGCTGCCAAGTTATCCGGCATTACCGTCGAGGCTTTTTCCATCGGCTGGGGCAAAGTTCTCTTCAGATGGAAACGAAGGGAAACGGAATACCGGATCTCCTTGCTTCCCATTGGGGGATACTGCAAGATGAAGGGGGGGGATCTTGTACAGAAAGCGTGGGAAGAGAAAAAGGAGACAATTCCCCAGGAAGAGGGATCTTTTTACACCGCCAGTCCGCTGAAAAGAATATTCGTCTCCTTCTCGGGCCCGGGATTCAACCTGGTGTTTGCCTTTCTCGTCTTTTCCCTCATTTGGGGAATTGGATTTACCACCCAATCCTACAGTAACCGTATCGTACTGGTATCGGACTATGGGGAGCCAGGGGCTGTGTACCCTGTAGACCGGGGCGGTTTCAGAACAGGCGATAAAATCATCGAAATTGACGGAACACCAATCCGTAACTACAGTGAGATCAAGGAAGCGGTAGCAATATCACCGGGGGAAGAACTGTCTGTACTCGTCGAGCGAAATGGTTTGGAAAAGAGGCTTACCCTTATTCCGGAAAAAAATCCGGATACAGGAATCGGCATGATCGGTATCTACGCATAGGTCGACCCGATTGTGGGAGATATCGTTCCCGGAAGTTCTGCCGCTCTGGCAGGTCTGCAGCCCGGGGATATCATCGTCCATGCCGGAGACACCCGGATAAACCATACCATAGACCTGTTGAAACAACTCGATTCCCGGCCGGAGCGGTTGGAGATCAAATATGAGAGGAACGGAACAATTCGGGAGACCACGTTGTTTATTCCGTATCAGGAAAATGGAGAACCGAACCTTGGTATTGTTTTCCAGCCGAAGACGTATCAGTCCGCAGATGTAGAATTCCTGGGGGCCTTCGGGAAAGGGTTCAAGGAAACCGCATCCACCCTCTCTCTGACAGTGAAAAGTCTCGGCATGCTCTTCTCCGGCATCAACGTGCGGGAAGCTGTCTCCGGACCCATCAGGCTTACCTACTACGTCGGAGCAATTGCATCCGCTGGATTGAAACGGGGAATAATGGCCGGCTTTACCAACATGTTCCGGTTCCTGAGCCTGCTGAGTGTATTTTTCTTTCTTATGAACCTGCTTCCTATCCCCGCCCTCGATGGTGGTCACATTGTTCTTCACATCATCGAAGGCATAACAAAGCGGAAACCGAAACCGGCCCTCATCTACAGGTATCAGATTATCGGATTTACTATTATCATCGGTATCCTGATATTTTCTACATTCAACGATGTTTCATTCTTCTTGGGTAATTGAGGTAAGAGGGGCTGCTGTATGATCAAGACAATTCAGTGCTACTGTGAATATCCGGTAGAAATCGATATACCGGAGACCCTGGAGCTGACGAATGAGGTGAAGCAGTCGATCATCGACGGTACTTTTATGAGTACCACCTGTGAACGCTGCGAAAGAGTGCTCAAACCGGAATTCGGCGTTACCTTTGTACAACAGGTTACCCGGCGTACTATCCGTTTCATTCCCGAATCGGAACGCCCTGCCGTGATGTCCGGAAAAAAAGAAGTGGCAGAACACTACAGGGTAGTAATCGGTTATATCGAGCTGGTTGAAAAAATGAAAATCCTCCAATTTGGCTTAGACGACAACGTCATAGAGGTGATAAAGTATCATTATCTTGAAAAGGCGCCGAAAAATGCCGACATCGATATCTATTTTCATGATAAAACGGAAGATGGTCTCGAATTCTATATCTACGGTCTGAAGAAAGATGAGATCGGTATTACCCGGATCAAGCTCGATTTCTATAACACGATGAAACAGAAGATCGAACCACTTACAGAAAAAGAGCCTTACTCCGCGTTCTTGAGCCCCCCGTATGTATCGATAAAAAGAATCTACCTGGCAGACTGAAAAGATGAAACGTATCGTATTACTGTTTGGTTCCATCCTGTTCCTGTCTTTGTCCCTGTCAGCCCAGACACAAACCGTTGTAGCAACCGCCCACTCCGGGGGTATTAATCATGTCGCCCGGGACCTGTCCGGGACATACCTGTTCAGCGCCGGTGAAGACGGCGTCGTGCGTATCTGGGATACAAGAAAACGAAGAATGACCGAATATATCCGGGTGTCCCCCATGCCCGTCCATATGATTGCGGTAAACCCTGTTCGTTCAGAGTTTGCCGTTCTGGAAAGAGAAGTTTCCCGGGGATTCCTTCTTTCGGTATGGGATTGGGAAAAGAAAGAGAAAATCTTTTCCTTTAAAATAAATGAGATGCCCTTAAGCCTCCGCTTTTCACCGAAAGGAACATACCTGGTCTTTTCCCGGACAGACTGGAACAGCCTCACTTTTCTCGACGCATCTACCGGCCAACGGCTCCCCCTGCTGTCGGATGGGTTCGGTATCGTGTCGGATTTTATCATTTCCCGGAGTGAGCAGACCATCCTTGCGTACAACCCCGCCGGGTCAATCCAGTACTGGGACATCCGAAGGGGAACATTGAAGCAGCGTGTTCACACCGAATCCAATGTAAAATACGTCAGTTTCAACAACGACAACCGTTATATGTCCGGGTTCAGAGATGGTAACCTCCTGGTAATCGACCTGGTAAGCGGGAAGGTGCATGGGCGAACCCCAGTAGAACAGGTGTATGCTACCCGCTTCGACTCTTCTACGAATAACATCATTACTCTCTCGGAGGACGAGAACCGCACATTGGTAAAGACTTTTGCGTTTCACGGAGCCGGTTTCAACTTAAGTGAACGCTATTCGACTTCAGTAACAGGAACTATTGTGAATGCAGTGTATTCAGGAACCGTATATATATCTCTCAAAAATGAAGGATTTATAGCTTCATTGAATCCGGTATCCGGTAGAGCCACATCCTTCACGGCAGCACGCCTGGCAGTACTTACCGATTTTGCGTTTCTCGATGATTATGCGGCAATCAGCTCTTCGGAAAAAATCTTTCTCTTCAGGTCTCCCTATTTCAAGCCCCATCCCCTGGAAGAGCCGCGACTCCGGTTCACCAGGGTCCTCATCGATAATCCTTTTACCGGAGTTTCGGGGATTATCCGGGGATCATACAATTCTTTTGTGGTGTGGGAAAAAGGAGGAGAAAAACAGGGGCTATACGGTTTCCTGGATCCTTCTACCGGAACCTTAAGCGACATCAACACGATGCCCTTTCCCATCACTGATATAAAAAGCACAGGCAACCGCCTCCTGTTTATGGAGAGCAACGGCAGGTTGACGGTTAAGGAAGCTTTTTCACTGGACACGATATTCTCTTATACTGCTTTCGGTATTCAATCAGTGGTTCCGGCGGGGGACGAAAAACTGATCGCCGGTAAGACCAAAATAAATACGACGGACAGTTCCATGGTTGAAGTTAATATCCGAACGAGGGAAACAGTACTCATAGAATCGGGGAACCTCTACACCTATGACCTGGTTTATGATCCCGTATCAAACCAGGTGTTCAGCCTCGGCATAGAGCAGCTCGGAACCCGTCTGCGTACGGTACTGAAAGCCCACTCAGGGACCCACTACGAAAACAGCAGGACCATCATTGCCAGTGACAATGAAGATGTATCTGCGTCTATAGTAATCGATCCGGAGACTTCCAGGATATATACATCTTTAGGGTTTTCTTCTATTCGTCAGTTTAAAGGGTACGGCATCTCCACCCTGACCCGTTCCGAAGGTATTCCCCGGAAACTAAAGATCCATAACAGCTACCTCTACGCTTTAAACCGGGACAGTTCGATCTCGGTATGGGATAAACTATCCGGGAAAAAAGTGATGGATTTTTATATACTGGAAAACGATGAATGGATCGTCCTGCTCAGCGACGGTACTTACACCAGTTCTCCCGGAGCTCAACAGTTCGTTTCGGTTGGGGTTTCACACCCGGCTTCTCAGGGTGATTCGTAAGACATCGATTCAAATTTTGTATATTTCGGCAGAAAGGCAAGCTTCACTGTTCCCACCGGTCCATTTCTCTGTTTAGCTATGTTGACCTCTGTTTCAATGTCTGCACCGGGAATGTCAGCATCATCGAACATCCGTTCCCGGTGAAGTAACAGGACAACATCCGCATCCTGTTCAATGGAACCGGATTCCCTTAAATCCGCCAGCGTGGGTCTTTTCCCTTCACTCTCCCGGCGAACCTGGGAAAGGGCAACAACGGGGATATCCAGCTCTCGTGCAAGGGCCTTGAGAGAACGGGATATTTCCGCGATCTGTTCGTGCCTGGGTAGTTCCTTGTTTTCTGCTGAAATGAGGGTAAGGTAATCCACAAAAATAATCCGTACGTCGTGCTGTGATTTCATTCTCCTTGCTTGAGCACGGAGATCGAGAAGACGCATATTCGGTGTGTCATGTATATAAAGAGGAGCTTCATAAATCCGGGCCGCCGCTTCGGTAAGATTGTGAAAATCGGCGGGTTTCAGCATACCTGTTCTGAGCAGTTCTGAATTGAGCCGGGCTTCACTGGATACCATCCTCTGCATGAGGGCCATATCCGACATTTCGAGGGTAAAAAAACCGGTAGGAATATGGTGATGTATCGACATGTTGGATGCCATGGAAAGAGCAAGGGCGGTTTTCCCAACAGACGGGCGGGCACCGATGACAATGAATTCGGAATTCTGAAATCCGCTGGTATAGTGATCGAGAGCGGCAAACCCCGAGGGGATACCGGTGTAACTTTCTTTCGTATGATAGAGCTTCTCGATAGCCTCTATTGTTTTCGGGATGATTTCCCTCACTTCTTTATAAGATCCGATCTGCTGCTTGTCGGTTATTTCAAATATTTTCCGTTCCGCTTCTTCAATGATTACCCGGGTTTCTGCAGAATCGTCGTAGGAATCCGCAATAATCTCCCTGGCGATCTTTGCAAGAGTCCGCCGGATGCTGCACCCTTGTACAATCCGGGCATAGTATTCGACATTCGCGCTGGTGGGTACGGTAGAAGTGAGAGACGAAACATATGCCGGCCCGCCGCACACATCCAGCTCGCCTTCAGACTTCAGTTCATCCGATAAAGTAATAAGGTCAACTGCTTCACCACGCTGGAAGAGTCCGAGTACCCCATGAAAAATCTTTTTATGGGCAGTCTTATAAAAATCATCGGCTCTCAGATATCTTAAGACGGAAGCTATTGATTCACTATCAAGCAGGAGAGCCCCTAACGTTGCTTTTTCAGCTTCATCGTTGTGGGGAGGGACCTGATCTTTAAGTGATGCAGCCGCCATGATACCCGCCTGGCTTTACGTTTCAGGATTCTTCGGTTTTTTCGGGTTCGCTTTCCTCTGCCTCTGTTGTCTCATCTTCAGCTTCAGACTTCTCTTCGGTTTCCTTCTGTGCTTCAGCCGCAGGCTCTTCAGTTTGTTTAACCTTCTCTTCCGGTGCAGGTGATTTTACAGGTTCAGCTTTTACCTTTGGCTTATTCTGCGAAATGACCGAGAGAGTTACCGTCGCAGTCTCATTCTCGTACAGCTTGATGCGGATTTCATGGTTGCCCACATTTTTAATCGTAGCACCGGGGATTTCAATCCGTTTACGCTCGATCTCGATGCCGTTTTTTTCCAGCGCTTCCATAACGGTAGCGCTCGTTACGGAACCAAAAAGTTTTCCCGTTTCACCTGCAGGCATAGTAATCTCGATAGTCTCAGATTCGAGACGCTCTTTCAATCCCTGGGCACTTTTTCGTTTTTCATCTTTCCGTTTTTCAATAGCGTCCCGTTTGCTTTCGATAATCGCGATATTCTGTTTTGTATAAGAAAGAGCCAAGTCTTTAGGGATAAGGTAGTTTCTTCCATATCCGGCTGCAACGTCGCAGACATCGCCCTCTTCCCCAAGATTTGGTACATACTGCTTTAAAATAATCTTCATGAGTCAACTCCTCTCAAGTTTTCTGTATTTTATCCACAATTCGGAAACTCCAAGACCGGGTATTCCGATAAATACTACTATGTTCACCCCAGGTAGAAATGTAACGATGATAAGAATGAAACTTAAAAGCAGTCTCAATCCCCTTGGAACATGATACCGGGCGAACAGGTGCTTTACGATTCCTACACCCTGCAGACCGAACAGAAACAGGCAAATGAGCGCGCTGTTCCAGAACAGGTACGAAAGTGGTCCGATTCCGGCAACCGTATCAACCAGCACCAGCGCCCAGGAAATGAGCAGGGGCCAGATAAAGATATCCGGATTCCGGAATGTAACTACTGAAAACCTTGCAAGTCCTCTGTATCGTCTGACAATCGATGAACCCAGCCACCAGTTTGCCGAAAGAATGGTAAAAAATATAAAGACATAATTCTTGAAGACCATGTCCCGTAAGAATGCTAAAAACTCCTCGGTCTGAAACATGCGGTCCATGACGCTCGCTTCAAAGCTTCCTTCACCAGTAACCTGCAGATTGAATAAATTCATCATCTGCCGGAACTGGTTGTTAAAAAACGAGGTAAACCCCTCATTTCTGCTGACGTACAGAATCAGCGGTATGGAAATCAAGGCGGCAGCACCTACAGAGCCCAGCAGCTTGTACAGATTTCGTTTCCAGGGGAAGACCGTGCTGTTCACCAACACAATACCAAGGATAAACAGTCCGGGAATACCTATTTCCAACAGAAAAAGAATACCCGACACGTCCCGTGTCTCGAGCCGGGAAATACTAGAGAGGGCGAACAGAATGCTCGCCCCGATAAACACGGCACAGCTGTAAAGCAGCTGCTTCAACCCCCGCTTTTCATATATAACCTGAAGCGGTACAAGAAAGAGGAAAAACAGCAGGCCGACTTTGTAGAGGAACAGACTTAAGGAAACAAGTGCAAACGTTTCTATCCATTCCCTTTTAAGGTTGGGTTTTCTCATGAAATACTACAATTGAATTTCCTACTGCTTCACAAATGGCAGGTATGCAATTGTCCTCGCTCGTTTGATCTATCTTGCAAGTACTCTCTGGTGCTTCGCACAGGTACCGGTTATTCTCCTGGGGAGAATCTTTCCCCTTTCGGTGATGAACCGTCTCAGGGTATCTGACTCTTTATAATCTGCAACTATTTTCTGGGTACAGAACCTGCACACTTTCCTCTTGAAATAGACTTTTCCCCGTCCGCCGCCGCGGTAGGGTGACCGGCCGTCAGGTCTGCCGTCGCCCCCCCTGTTGTCATTGGAATACCTCCTTGGACCTCTTCCCGGGTCTCTCTGATCGCCCACGGTATTCTGGGGTCGCGCATTCATATCTGCTGAATTAGCAGTAGTCTCATTATCACTCATCTATTACTCCTGTGTCATTAAAATGGTATGTCATCTTCGAAATTATCTTCCGACGTGAAGGACGGCTCCGTGTTTCCTGCGGGTATTCCCCCGCCGGCTTGAGACGGCCCTCTCCCTCCTCCACTGCCCCCTCCAAGGAGCTGAATATTGTTTGCCGATATCTCCACTTTACTCCGATTCTGACCGTCCTGTTCCCACCGGTTCTGTCTCAGTTCACCTTCTACAGCGATCTGCTTTCCTTTTACCAGATACTGATTGAGCGCTTCCGCAGTTTTTCCCCAGAGAACGACATCGAAATAACTGACCTCTTCCGTCCACCCTGCATCACTTTTCTTACGCCGGTTTACCGCAATACCCAGTTTACTTACGGCAAACCCTGTGTTTGTGTATTTCAATTCCGCATCTCTGGTTAATCTACCGATGAGTACTACATGGTTAACATCAGCCATCCTGTTCCCTCCTTTTAAATTCGTACACCGATACCAACGGTGATCAGGATCGATACGCTTTAAGGGTTATTTTACTTGTTATCCTTTCGTATGAAAAGATATTTCAGGATTTCCGATGCAAGTTTCAGACTTCGATCCAGGTCGGTCAGCTTTTCAGGTTCGATTTGAGTTTCGAAGTACAGGTAATGGCCCCGCTCTTCCTTTTTAACAGGGTATGCAAGGGGCCGGTCACCCATGTCTTCTTCCTTTTCGATCGTAGCCCCTACCTGTTCTAATTCCTTTTTTACCTGCTCTTTGCCTTTCTTGAAACGTTCTTCCTCCGCATAGAGAACGAAGGTCATTTCGTAGTCGTTCATGGATCCTCCTTGTGGCCTTATGATCCGCGCTGTTTGTGCGGGATAAAGAGGGCCGCTTAACGTAGCATACCCCCCCTGTTATGTCAACAATGCCTGCCTCGACACCAGCAATTCTCAGTTTGGGAAAAATAGCCCACTATTCAGTAAATAACCGACTATGCATTTTTCCATTAACCAGGACTTGGAACCTCCTCGACAAAAAAACAAGTACATGGTGGGGGCAAATGGGTTAGAT
>JAJSAL010000181.1 GCA_024274705.1 Spirochaetota bacterium | reverse complement strand
AGATCTCGGTGACTTTCAATTTAATCGTGTTCCCCTGGGACGTAATGCACATGATCTCATCTTCCTTGTTCACCGACATAACGCCTACGATCTCTCCGGTCTTCTCTGAAACTTTATACGC
Organism: Spirochaetota bacterium; assembly: GCA_024274705.1. Classification (GTDB taxonomy): domain Bacteria; phylum Spirochaetota; class Spirochaetia; order SPDA01; family JAJSAL01; genus JAJSAL01. The sequence continues at coordinate 7,575 of JAJSAL010000181.1, read as the reverse complement.
AATCTGTCCCTTGGTCCCCCTTCCGTGTGGGGTAAAATAATCGTACTCGACCCGCTTACCATACCCTTTTTCCGAGATGATCAGCATACTCTCTTCATCGGCAATAACAAGAACACCCGCCAGTTCATCGTTGCTGGTAAGCTTGATCCCCCGAATACCCCTGGATGCCCTGCCCATGGCACGTACGGCTTCTTCGTTGTACCGTAAAGCGTTCCCCCCACGGGTAACCATGATGATCTCATCCTTGCCGTCTGTGAGCCTCGCACTGATAAGACGGTCTCCTGAATCGAGTTTAAGGGCGATGATCCCGTGGGTACGGGCATTGGCGAATGCCGATGTGGTCACCTTTTTTACCACTCCTCTGGATGTTGCCATGAAGATATAGCTCTCTTCGGAAAATTTCTCTATTGCTACGATTGCGGTAATATCCTCATCCGGAGAAATCGCAATGAGCGTTTTTACCTGCTGACCCCTGGCTATCCTGGATCCTTCGGGGATCTCGAATACCTTTACCCAGTAGGCCTTACCTTCGCTTGTGACAAAGAGGATATAATCGTGGGTGGATGCTACGAAGATATGTTCGATAAAGTCTTCGTTTTTTAAGGTAGCCGATGAAAGTCCTTTCCCTCCCCTCCCCTGGTTCCGGTAGGATGATACCGGCAGCCGCTTGATGAATCCCCTGTTGGAAATGAGGACCACCATGTCTTCCTTGTGAATAAGATCTTCGATGTTAATCTCCTGCACTTCATCAGGAAGGATTTCTGTTCTCCTGTCATCACCATACTTCTCAGAGATCTCCTGGATCTCTTCTTTTACCACTCCCAGGATTTTCTGCTCACTCGCCAGGAGGTCTTTCAAATACGCAATGAGTTCCCCCAGTTCTTTCAGCTCATCCAGGATTTTCTGAGTCTCCAGGCCGGTCAGTTTCTGAAGGCGCATATCAAGAATAGCCTGGGCCTGTACCTCTGAGAGGGTAAACCCTTTGATAAGACCGTTCCGGGCGGCTTCCACGTTCTTAGAGCCCTTTATTATCCGTATCACTTCATCGATGTTGTCCAGAGCAATTTTAAGTCCTTCCAGGATATGTGCCCGCTCTTCAGCCTTCTTAAGATTGTACTCCGTCCGCCGGGTGACCACCTCTTTCCTGTGCTCGATAAAACACTCGATCATCTCCTTCAGGTTGAGCAGTTTCGGCCTCCCTTTTACCAAGGCCAGGTTATTCACACCGAAATTCTGCTGCATCTGGGTATGGGAAAAAAGCTGATTAAGAACCACTTTGGGAATGATGCCCCGCTTCAACTCTATGACGATACGCATTCCGTCCCGGTCCGACTCGTCCCGGAGATCTGAAATCCCATCGATCTTCCTGCCCCGTACCAGCTCTGCAATCCGGACGATGAGGTTTGCCTTATTCACCATGAAGGGAAGTTCCGTAACGATGACGGTTTCCTTGCCGCTCTTGGTGGTTTCCAGGGTGAACCTCGCCCGAACGACTATCCTTCCCCTACCGGTTTTGAACGCCTCTCTAATCCCCTTTGCTCCAAAGATTAAACCTCCCGTGGGGAAATCCGGTCCCTTCATATCTTTCATCAGGTTATCGATGGATTCATCGGGATTATCGATAAGGCGGATTATGGCAGCAGCAATTTCCCGCAGGTTGTGAGGAGCCATATTCGTAGCCATGCCTACAGCTATACCGCTTGCTCCGTTTGCCATCATAAAGGGAAACCCCGACGGCAGCACCAAGGGTTCCTGCATCGATTCGTCATAATTAGGGCCGAAGTCGATGGTATCCTTTTTGATGTCCTTGATCATTTCCTCAGCCAGACGGTGCATCTTTGCTTCTGTGTACCGCATGGCCGCAGGAGGGTCCCCATCAATAGAACCGAAGTTACCCTGCCCTATGACCACAGGATAGCGGAGGGAAAAATCCTGGGCCATCCTCACTAAGGCATCGTAGATGGACTGGTCTCCATGGGGATGGAATTTTCCCAGTACATCCCCTACGATCCTTCCGCATTTCTTTAATGCCCGGTCTGAACGAAGACCCATTTCACTCATGGCATAGAGGATTCGCCGGTGTACCGGTTTTAATCCGTCCCGCGCATCCGGCAGGGCACGGCTCACGATTACGGACATGGCATAATTGAGGTACGATTCTTTTATTTCATCTTCAATGGCTACCGGGATTACTCTTCCCACGTTCTCTTCCACGGATTACTCCTGAATAGTGTTTCGTCTGATCAGACATCGAGATTGGATACAGAGAGAGCATTGTCTTCAATGAACTTTCTCCGGGGTTCCACCTGCTCACCCATCAGGGTAGTAAAGATATCATTCGCCTCTACCATATCTTCCAGTTTTACCTGCATGATACTTCTCTTCTCCGGGTTCATGGTGGTTTCCCAAAGCTGGTCCGGATTCATCTCTCCTAAGCCCTTATAGCGCTGGACCGATACTTTTTGATTGTCCTTACCGATTTCCCTGATGATGGTATCTTTCTCCCCATCGTTGTACGCATAGAATACCGCTTTGCCGTTTACGATTTTGTACAGCGGCGGCATGGCAATAAAGACATGTTCCTGTTCGATCAATTCCGGCATATATCGAAAAAAGAACGTGAGCAGCAGGGTACGGATATGGGAGCCGTCTACATCCGCATCAGCCATGATGATAACCTTGTGATATCTCAGCTTGGTGATATCAAACCCGGTTCCCACGCCGGCACCCAGGGTTGTAATAATGGGTTGGAGCTTATCATTGGCCAGCACTTTATCCAGCCTCGTTTTTTCCACGTTGAGCATCTTCCCCCAGAGAGGAAGGATCGCCTGGAACTGGCGGTCTCTCCCCTGTTTCGCACTGCCCCCTGCCGAATCCCCTTCTACGATGTAGACCTCGCACTTAGCGGGGTCCTTTTCCGAGCAGTCCGCCAGTTTACCCGGCAGTCCGCTGCTTTCGAGAAAACTCTTCCGCCGGGTAAGTTCCCGTGCCTTTCGTGCAGCAGCACGTGCCTTGGCAGCTACTACCGTTTTTTCCAGAATTTTATCAATCACTGCCGGGTTTTCTTCGAAATACGTAGTAAGTCTCTCATTGGTAAATGATTCCACCTGTCCCTTCACTTCCGAGTTTCCCAGTTTCGCCTTGGTCTGCCCTTCGAACTGAGGGTTGGGAATCTTTATCGAGATAACAGCTGTAAGCCCTTCACGGACATCATCGCCTGAGAGGTTCTCCTCCATCTTTTTCGCGTGTTTCGACTTCTTCAGGAAATCGTTTAACGTCCTGGTCAGGGCAGACCTGAAACCGGCAAGGTGGGTACCCCCATTCCTGGTATTGATATTGTTGGCAAAGGTAAAAATGTTTTCGGTGTATCCCTCATTGTATTCGATGGCAATCTCTAAAAGGGCATCGCCGCTTTCACCTTCAAAATGAATCGGTTCTTTATGGAGTGAGGTTTTATTTTTGTTGAGATACTGTATAAAGGATTTTACACCGCCTTCGAATTTAAACTCGTGGCGCTTTACCTTGGTAAGACGTTCATCAGTAATGATGATCTTGATCCCCTTATTGAGAAACGCCAGTTCCCGGAGACGATTGGACAGTACATCGAAACTGAAGTCAATTGCATCGAAGATTTTCCTGTCCGGAAGGAAACGGGTGATGGAACCCCTCTTCTCAGTGGTACCCACGGTTGTGACCGGCCCTTTCGGAATACCCCGCTGGTACTCCTGCTTGTATACGGACCCGTCACGGTGCACATGTACTGTACACCACTCGGAAAGGGCGTTGACTACAGAAACTCCTACCCCGTGAAGCCCTCCGGAAACTTTGTAGCTTTTATTATCGAACTTCCCCCCCGCGTGGAGTTTAGTCATCACCACTTCCAGTGCACTTACTTTCTCCGTCGGGTGTTCATCTACCGGAATACCCCTGCCGTTATCCGCGACCTTGATGATATTTCCCTGTTCTATGGTAACAGAGATGACGTTACAATAGCCGGCTAACGCTTCATCGATACTATTGTCTACTACTTCGTATACGAGGTGGTGCAATCCATCCGGCCCGGTAGTGCCTATATACATACCAGGACGTTTTCGAACCGGTTCCAAGCCTGTCAAAACCTGAATGTGCTGCGCGGAATAGCTATTCTGCATTGTGATTCCTGTTAAGCAAAGATGGCCCAGTATATCCTTAAAACAGGAAAAAGTAAAGTGAGGTGCTTTTTCTATTGCATTGCCTACCTGTTTGTAGTACAATGAGGTCACACTCTGTTAATAAGATGTGGATAAGTAGTTCTCTAAGTAGAAAATAGCGTGCCATGATGAAATGTTTGATGAAAAAAAATCATAAAATTGTTATATTTTCTGAAAATTATATTTATTTACTTATAATATAAATAATTATATTGTTTTACAGCTGAAATTGGAGATTTTCGTTCTTTCCTGCGTTTTTATTGTATTGATGTACAGGAACCTGCATATTGTGGATATGTTGTTGATAAGGTGGTGATATATTGAGGTTTTTACATGGATAAAGGTGACTGGGATTACAGCGTTTTCTGGAAGGAAGCTATGAACCATATCCGTTCCGATATTTCGGAACAGGAGTTTGTTATGTGGTTCAACAATATAGACTACGCCGGTGCAAAGGAATCCGAGATAACCCTGACTGTGCCCTCTTCCTTTTACCGGGACCAGGTCAAACAGAGGTACCTGCCCAGAATAGAACAGATCCTCCTGGACCTGGCGGGTACAAAGATCAGCCTCAGTTTTGTTGTTAATCAGCAGGCTGTGGTAAAACAGACGTCCCGGGAAAAAAGTGAAGTAAAAAAAAAGAAGGTTGAAAAACCTCCCAAAGCTCATCATCCTCAGCTCAGAGCCGCCTACACTTTTAACAATTTCGTTATCGGCGAGAATAACTCCTTCGCCGCCAACGCATCGATTGCGATTGCCAAGAATCCAGGCAAGGCGTACAATCCCTGTCTTATCTACGGCGGTGTAGGTTTGGGCAAAACCCACCTGATACAGTCCATAGGAAACTCTGCCCATACAGACTTTGATTCAATCAAGATCGAATACATCACGGCAGAAACATTTACCAACGAGTTCATTCAGTCCATACGGAACCAGTCCACCCATAAATTCAAAAACAAGTACCGGACAGTGGACATCCTGCTCATCGATGACATCCACTTCTTACAGAACAAAAACGAAACCCAGGAAGAACTGTTCCATACCTTCAATGCCTTGTATGACGCAAATAAGCAGATGGTATTTACTTGCGACAGACCGGTATCGGAGTTGAAGCACCTCTCCTCAAGACTTCGAAGCAGATTCGAGCGGGGCCTCAATGTAGATCTCCAGCCTCCCAGTTATGAGACCCGGTTTGCCATCTTACGGCAGAAAATTGATGAAAAAGAGGTAGCTATTCCCCAGGAGGTAATCGAACTGATAGCCAGGAACGTAACGACCAATGTTCGGGACTTGGAATCGGCCCTGACCAAGCTTATCGCTTATGCAGACCTGGTGAACAAACAGATAACCTTGGAAGTCGCGCAACAACTGCTCAGGGATATTTTTTCCAATCCCCGGCAAAGCAATATCACCATCGAGGTTATCCAACGTACAGTAGCTGATTACTTCGGGCTCTCCCACAACGACCTCAGGGGAAGAAAGAGGACCAATGCCATTGCCTTTCCCCGCCAGATAGCCATGTTTATAGCCCGTGAACTCACCGAATACTCCACTACCGAGGTAGGCAGGGAGTTCGGCGGGAGAGACCACACTACTGTAATGCATGCATGTCAGAAAATAGAAGAGCGTAAAAGAACTGATCCAACGCTGGAACCGACTATCCAGCATCTTATACGGGAGGCGAAAGAGTTCGGAACCAAGGGATAATATGTTAGCATATTGTGCCGTAATTGTGTACACTGTCCCATTACTGTTGATATGTGTAAAACCTGTGAATAAAACCAGTCAATCCTTTCACATCCTAAGTCCTTGCAGCACGGATACCTGCAGGTGTTATTCACATAGCCACAGCGCCTACTACTGTTACTACTATATATATATATAATAATAGGGGAAAAGGATGAACTTTGTATGTGAAAAAAATACACTCCTAAAAGAGATCGCAGTCGCCCAGGAAATTATATCTTCCAGAAATGTCATGTCTGTTCTCTCGAATGTACTCCTGGAAGCGGCAGACAACGCGCTCACTATAAGGGCAACAGATCTCAAGGTGGGTCTGGAGTCTAAAATTCCTGTAAGCGTGGTAACGCCGGGACGAACAACGGTCTACTGCGATAAATTTCTGTCTATTCTCCGTTCCCTTCCGGAAGGGGAAGTTGAGTTCAACCAGGATGAGGAACGGCTTCGTATCCACCCTAAAGAAAAAAAGATCGATTTTCAGCTGAAGAGCATAGCTTCTGATAAGTTTCCTGAACTTCAGAAGGTAGAGGACGAGAGGTTTTTTGATATTTCTCAGCATGATTTTCTCGAGATGATCACCCAGACCACCTTTGCAGTATCCGATGATGAAACACGTTATTTCATGAACGGCGTGTACCTGGAGAATGAGGAAGGAAGCCTTGTCATGGTGGCTACTGACGGAAGACGTCTTTCTTATATAAAGAAGAACCTGGGGTTTCCGGTTCCCGACTTCAAACCGGTAATCATACCGACGAAGATACTCAACCTGATGAAAAAGCTGTCATCAGGGGAAGGAAGCGTCTCCCTGGCGATATCGGAGAAGAGTATTTTTATACACTTCGATAACCAGAAGCTTACATCAAATCTTATCGAAGGGCAGTTTCCCAACTACCGTCGGGTCATTCCCGGAGAACAGGAACACCAGGTGGAGCTGGAACGAACCGTGTTCATGGAAGCATTGCGCCGGGTTTCTCTCCTGGTTGCGCAGAAATCCTTAAGGATTTATCTCAATTTATCGGATAATGTGATGATCCTTAAATCCGAGGAGAGTGATATAGGTATTGCCAAAGAGGAGATCCCCTGCATATACGAAGGAGAGGAAACCAGTATTGCCCTCAACTACGTGTATCTGGAAGAACCTCTTAAAGTGATGGAAGACGATATTATCATCAAGTTTACAGAGGGGAACAAGGCAATAACTCTGGTTCCCAGTAAAGAGAAAGATTATTTTCATGTGGTCATGCCAATGCAGATAGACTGATGGGTTTCCGTTGGATAACAACGTATCAGTTTAGAAATTTAGTAGATACGAAAGTCCCTCTGGATGCCGCTGACATTTGTTTTGTAGGTGAAAACGGCCAGGGAAAAACCAATTTTCTCGAGACGGTATATCTTCTCTGTTTCGGCGCTTCTTTTCGCACGCAGACAGAACGGGAACTCATCCGGCACGGTCAAGATTCTTTTTCCCTTTCCGGTGGTTTCATGCCCGGCGATACAGATGATGAGCCGTACCATACGGAACAGAAGGTTCAGATAAAGCTGACTAAAGGGAAAAAGGAGATCCAGGTAAACGACAGGCGCATCCATGACCGGAAAGAGATCATTTCGAATATGCCCTGTATCGTCTTTGCCCATGACGATTTCT
>JAJSAL010000180.1 GCA_024274705.1 Spirochaetota bacterium | reverse complement strand
TCTCATACGGGTGATGATTATTCTCGATCTAGTCGTCGTATGATACTAATCGGGAAGAAAGCTGGCTAACAACGGCATGCAGTCGGACGCTCGTACCTCGCGCCGCTGATGCCGAACGTTAGCCAAAAGAATCATACGGCGGTGGAACTGGTTCTTCGTTTTTGGTAAGGTGACAACATGAATACAGAAGACATAGAAATACGGATCAGAGAATCGGTTACCCACTACTGGGTAACGAGAACATCTCAAAAACAACGACAGCAGAAAACCGGTAGATCTGATCAGGGTGCGCGAAGTGCTGTTACCGGCTGAGCTCAGATGGATGGTTTTGTTCAGCTCTTTGCAGATTTGATCATAGACGCTGGACTGGCTGAAGAGTGCATCTATCGAAAACGGTCTCTTGAACTGCCTGGTTTTTTTCGTCCCACGAAAGAATGGGATCTTCTTGCAATTCGCGATGGCGTGCTCCTTGCCGTCATTGAAGCCAAGTCCCAAGTCGGCCCTTCCTTTGGAAATAACTTCAATAACCGTACCGAGGAAGCAATGGGCAGTGCCCTTGATCTCTGGACGGCGTATCGTGAAGGAGCCTTCCGTACTGGGCCGCAGCCATTCCTCGGGTATTTTTTTATGCTTGAGGATTGTTCTTCCTCCCAACGTCCGGTTAAGGTCAGGGAGCCTCATTTTCCTGTATTTGATGAATTCAGAGGTGCCTCCTATATGAAGAGGTATGAGCTGTTTTGTCGAAAACTCATGCTCGAAAGGCATTACACTGCAACAGCTTTTATCACTTCTGATTGAGACCGTGTGGCGAATGGGACATACGCCACACTAGCGAATGATTTATCTGTCATCCAATTCGTTCAGTCGCTTGCCGCCCATGTAGGAGCATTCTGTCAATGAGCAAGACATTGCACCGTCTAATCAATGGAGATGCGAGAGACCTTACGTTCCTGCCCGATGAATCAGTTCATTTAGCAATCACATCTCCTCCATACTGGAATCTGAAAAGATATAACGAAAATCCAAATCAACTTGGTCATGTGGATGATTACGAAACTTTTTTAAGTGAGATTAACCAAGTATGGAAGCATGTTCACCGTGTCTTGGTTCCGGGTGGTCGCCTTGTTTGTGTTGTCGGCTATGTGTGCGTGTCAAGAAAACGATATGGTAGGCATCTTGTTTTTCCTCTCCACGCAGACATCTGTGTGCTTTGCAGAAAAATCGGTTTTGACAATCTGAATCCCATTATTTGGCATAAAATTTCCAATGCATCTTATGAAGTTTCAAACGGGTCAAAGTTTTTAGGTAAACCATATGAACCCAACGCAATTATCAAAAATGATGTAGAGTTCATTCTTATGCAGCGGAAACCTGGTGGGTATCGGAAACCAACCGAACAGCAACGCCGTAAGAGTAGGATAGACAAGGAAGACTTCAATAGTTGGTTCCAACAAATATGGAATATTCCCGGTGCTTCAACAAAAAACCATCCAGCGCCGTACCCTCTTGAACTGGCATCCCGACTCGTGCGGATGTTCTCATTTACTGGCGATACAGTGCTTGATCCATTTTGTGGCTCGGGAACTACCATGGTAGCGGCCTTGAAGAATGAACGTAATAGTATTGGTATCGAAATTGATCCGGATTATTGCAGAATGTCCGCCCGGTATTTGAAGGTCGAAAGCAATGATCTTTTTAGTGAAGCTGATTTCAAGTTTGAGCAAGCAGTTCCAGTGAAGAACCGGATGGTTGTTAGGGAGGATAGCGCACTTTACAGTGTGAAACCCGCGAGGAAAAAACTTGAAGTAATTGGCTAACAAATCGCAGCTCGTGCCAAGGTAAATCTGAAACCTTGGGATTAGATATAGATCTATGAAATAGGTTAATGCTACCCAGTGGGTGAGAGAAAAAGCTCAAGTCCCACCTGATCAAAGCTTTAGCCGGCAGGACAGTAGCGAACCCGCGTGTTAAACCCGCAAGGGAGGCACGGAGCCGGGTGTAGCAAGGGTGCAGGCCGCGTGATTGAGCCCGAAATATGTATAGTTGTGGACCGAAAGGATAAGCTTTCCTGGAAGGGGGAGTAAAAGCCGACGGCGTGTAGCGGACCGGAAGGCAGTAGTTCCGGAAGCGATATGGCGAAGCAGAAAGGACACCACCGGGGTCTGAGAGCGGGGCATGCGTGTTCATGGGGGTAGCTCGTAGCTCAGGAACTTGGGGGAACCCACTGTCTCCTTGCGAGAGGAATGCCGGAAGATAAGGGGTACCGGCCGAAAAAGAGCCCTGGTATTGGTGAGTTGCTCTCACTTGCCAAGGAGAGTAGACCGAACGGAGAGCTTTGACGAGGTATCGGGGAGCGAGCGACAAGTGAAGGTCCTCGAGATGGGATAGTGGGTAGTCTTAGCGGAGCATAGGACCGAAGGTCCAGGCAGGTAGTGTATGGATCGGGAAGGTGGGGAACTGAAGCCCAAGGGACCCACTGCAGGGAAGGTGAAGCCGGGCACAACGTTCTGGTGGAGGGAAAGATGGGAAATACTTCGCGATTACAAACCGTTTCAACGAAACTCCATCGGATTGCTGAGCAGGCGGTTCAATTATCGTCCACTGCATCTAGTGAGTCTGTAGGGTAGCAAAGTTGTGCGCCAGAGTTGTGCTGATACTCTGGTTACCGAGGAACCGGATGACTAAATTGGTCACGTCCGGATCTGTGGGGGGCCTGGTTGGGTAATCACCGGGCCTACCCGGAACTGGACGTCAATTCCGCTGCGCTCCATAACGGCAAGTGAGCTTGGTCGATATGTGTTTGTAATTTTTATCCATACGAAGTATCATAAAACATATGAGGCTATAAAATGAAGCACAAAATAAGGAGTAATAATATGGGAGCAACCAGTATTAAAGAAGAAGCCCGGCGCTTAATAGACAAGCTACCAGAAGAATCAACTTGGGATGATCTAATGCATGAAATTTATGTTCGACAAGTGGTTGAAGCGGGTCTTGAAGATAGCAAGGCAGGACGTACTACTGATGTGGAGCAAGTTCGTGAAAAATTCGGTCTATCTTAGTGAAGGTTCACTGGACAGATACAGCGATTGACTGCCTTTCAGCAATTCATGATTATATTGCTAAAAATTCTACACTATATGCCAAAAGATTGGCTGACCGTCTGACAAAACGCTCTCAACAGATTGGAAATTTCCCACTATCTGGCAGAATAGTTCCCGAGTTTGGAGTAGAACAAATCAGAGAAGTTATAGAGGGGTCATATCGGATTATTTACTACATTAAACCTGACCAGATAGATGTCCTTGCTGTCGTTCATGGGGCACAAGAAATTTCTATTCATAAATAAACACATATCAAACCACTGCACTGGATTTTTACTTTCACTGGAAACGGCCAGGTTACCGGAGGCTTATTTGGCACAACCAGATTCTCCCGGCTGAAAATAGATATAATGGCAACGGATAAAGCACACAGAAACAAAGGAGTTGGAAAAGCTCTTTTAGCCAAAGCTGAAGAAATTGCAGGAGAACGTGGCTGCAAGTGCGTTTATGCAGATACGATGGAATACCAGGCACCAGGTTTTTATAAGAAAACAGGCTTTAAACCGGCTGGGCAATTGGAAGATTGGGATTCTCATGGCCACAAGAAGTTCTTTTTTGTAAAAGGGCTGAAATGAACTTCAATCGGAAATCCCGGCCGTTTGCTGTGACGAAGTTATAAACGCCCTTATAGTTGGTCTTCCGCCTGCCGGGCATGTTATTTATGATAGTGAATAACGGCAAATACAGAACGCGGAAAACTTCATAATCTGTCAAAGTCGGGACAGCTATACCGACAGACACAGAATCTGGAAGATCTATGTGGGAGCCGTATTTTATTCAGGCATTGTCCTGCGTACGGTGAATTCCTTTCCCGGTGAAGCTTCTTTTTTCTTCCCGGCTCCCAGTGCCTGTTGATGAAAGAAATCCTGGCAGTGTAAGGGCTGCCTTTCCTTCCCGGGGGTGAGCTTCGAATAGCTTCCGTCGGATTCAAGAACATGAGCTTTCACGTTGTCCAGGAAATACCGCTCTAATATGCCTTTGAGTTTTTTCCTGCACGTGGTATCGGAAACGGGAAACATGAGCTCCACCCTACGTTCCAGGTTTCTCGGCATCCAGTCTGCACTTGAGAGGTACAGTTCTTCACTGCCTCCGTTGTAAAAATACAAGATCCTGCTGTGTTCCAGATACCTGCCGATGATACTCACAACAGTAATGTTTTCACTTAAACCCGGGACACCTGGAATGAGCATGCATACCCCGCGGATATTCAGGCGGATTCTCACTCCCCCCCGGGAAGCCCGGTACAGGGCCTCGATAATATCCGTATCTGCGAGGGAATTCATCTTTGCCGTGATATTCCCGGGATTTTCCTGACTGCTCCGCTGGGTTTCGCGATTGATGAGACTTAAGAGTTTCTCTTTCAGGGAAGCCGGGGCCATCACGAGTTTCGAAAGAACCGTACCTGATGAGTATCCCGTAATGGTATTGAAAAACAGGGATGCATCAAAGGTAAGTGTTTCATCCGAAGAAAGAAGACCTATATCTGTATAAAGCTGGGCTGTTTTATCGTTGTAGTTGCCTGTACCAAGGTGAAGATATCTTTTTATTCCTTCCGGTTCTCTTCGGACGATGAGGAGTACTTTTGCATGTACCTTAAGATGGGCGATTCCATAGACGACGATCGCCCCGGCCTGTTCGAGTTTCCCGGCCCATTCGATGTTCCGCTCTTCATCGAACCTCGCCTTGAGTTCAACCACGGCGGTAACCTGTTTTCCGTTTTGGGCCGCCCTCTGGAGAGCTCTTACAACGGGAGAGTTCCCGCTGGTTCTATAGAGGGTGATCTTGATAGCCAGGACATCCGGGTCTCCCGCCGCATCGCGTACGAGCCGGATAACGGGATCGAAGGATTCATACGGGTGGTGGAGCAGTATATCCTTATGGCGGATAACGTCCCATAACGGTTCATCCTCGGGAATGGCAGGGGATGCAACAGGTTCCCAGGGTTCATACCGGAGGTGATCGAAGCCTGTATCCATCGCAAGTCCCATAAAAGAGGCAAGTCCCACCGGGCCGTCCACATGATAAATATCTTCATCCTTTAAGGAGTGTTTCCCGGCAACAAAGTCCATAAGTTCTTTGTTGTTCCCGGAGACCTGGAGCCGAATCGGCAGACTCCTTTTACGTTCCTCCAGGACCTGGGCCATGGCATCCACATAGTCCTCATCCTTTTCTTCATCCACACTCAAGTCTGCGTCCCGGGTAACCCTGAAGGAGATGTAATCTTCAATAGTGTATCCCGGAAAGAACTCCGAACCGTTGTGAAGGATGATATCCTGGATAAGGGTGAAATATCCCTGATCTTCGTCGGTAGGCAACCAGTACACCCTTTTGTGCGCCGGAGGGACCTGAAGCATAGCGTAGTGTTTCTTCCGGTCCTGGTCTGTAAGTTCGAAAAGGATGTACCTTCTAAGATTAGATGTAAACGGGAAATCTTCTTCTTCATCGATTCGGATGGGAGTAAGGGTGTGAAAAATATCACTCCGGAAAAGGTCCCGTACAAAACGGCTCTGCTTCCGTGTGTAGGATGAGTGATTCAGATAAATGATCCCCTCTTTTTTCAGGCCTCCTATAATATCCTCATTGAAGCACCGGTACTGCTGATGAACAATAGCCGCTGTTTTGTTCCTGATTTCTTTTAGAAGCAGGGAAGGCCGGATGCCCGAAGGGCAGTGGACATGATCGGCCTGCCGCTCGTGCCGTTTGATTGTTGCGACACGGACCATGAAGAATTCATCAAAATTGGAACTGACGATGGCGATAAACTTGAGCCTTTCCAGGACGGGGAGGGACGGATCCCGGGCTTCACGTAATACCCGCTCGTTGAAGGAAATCCAGCTCAATTCCCGGTTGAAGTAATTGTTCTCTTTCTGTGTCGGTGTCACGATTGGTTTCTACTCCAGTACAGGTGTGTTATTGGATTACGACTTTAAATCCGAATACTTCCTCGAACATATTCGCTTTTGCTGCCAACCCTATTCTTTCGAGGGAAATATCTCCCCGGTAGTTGCATATCAGGACAAGTTCTTCATCTTTTCTATTGATGGAGTCGATGGTAATCCTCTGTGTATGGCCCCTGTCCAGGGCATCGGCAATACGCAGAAGCGATCCCAGTTTCATTACCCGTATCCTGTCTTCTCTTGTGAGGGAGATATAACTGCCGTGAGACGACAGCGGCAGGGACTTTCGATGATACCGGATAACATTGGAAATGATTGCGATATCATCCCGGTTAAGCCCGAAAATTTCCGAATTCGATACCAGGTATTGACCATGCTTGTGGTGACCGCTGGTACGGATATAGGTGCCGATGTCGTGGAGGATGGCTGATATTTCCAAAAGAAGGCGGGAATGGTGGTCGAGATTGTGCTCCTCTAATAGAAGATCAAAAAGGGTAAGGGAAAGCTCTGATACGTGTCTCGCGTGAGTTTCATCGTAGTGAAACTTTCTCCCCAGGTTGAGGGCCGATGCGAGGATCTGGGAATGAAAGTTTTCCTGAGCGGCGGAATCCGGCCCTAAGGTGATGCTTAAGAGAATCCCTTCCCGAATACTCACGTAAGGAACAATAAGCCTGTCGGCCTTGGTTTTGTTCATGAAAAAGAGATACATCAGGAGTGCCGGCACGAGACCGTCCGCTTCATCGTAGGAAATCTGCAGTTCACTGACACATTCGTCCAGGCTCAAAGAAAGGAGGTGCTGTGTGAACCGTTCAAAGTGTTCTTTCCGGACGAATGAATAGTACTCATTGATCTTTTTTCCCACCCGGGTTGCTGCGAACATGGCATTTCCTCCCACAGCGATAAAATACCGGATTCTTCCCAGGTCCATCTCTTCGCTCAGGATTTCCGACATTGTCTGAATTTTCTGCTGTAACATCCGTTCGAGAAAATGCCCGGATCTTGACGTGGATTGTAATTCATCTTCGATCCGCACCGTACCGATTCCGAGGGAATGGGCAGCAACGATCTTTCCCCGCTGTAACAGCATCAGTTCCGTACTGCCCCCTCCCACTTCGATGATGATCGAATTCGATCGTCCCATCTGAGGTTTCATGCCCTGCAAGGCATACTGCGTAGCGAGATAGGTAAGCTGGTTTTCCTCGATTCCGTCGACAACTTTCACCTGGATACCCGTACGTACGGCTACCCTGTCCAGAAAGGTGTCTCTGTTCTTCGCCGCCCGTAAAGCCGAAGTTGCGACAGCATGTATCTGTTCCCTGGGGATTGTGTATCCATCAAGAATTTCTTTAAACCCTTTCAGAATATGTAACGCCTGGAGAAGCGATCTGCGGCCGATTGAACCGGTTGTGAATGCATCTTTCCCCAGGCTTACCGGTTTTCCCGCCCGGTCGATGATTTTCCAGGAGCCGTCACCGTGGATTTCCGCCACTACCAGGCGGATTGCTGTGGATCCGATATCGATGATTCCAACCATTTCCATATCAGCTTATCTTATTCCATGTTGTCAAGAAGGATGTAAGCTGCTCCCCGGATTACCGCATCATCCCCCAGTTCCGCTTCCACAACGGTAACGTCCTTGACCAGGGTATCAAGGGCATGTTTCCGCATCGACTTTTCCGCCCGCCTGATATACTCTTCACCCAGCTTCTCTACCAGGCCGCCGCCTAACACAATTACTTCCGGATTGAAAATATTTACGCAATTAGCCATACCGATACCCAGGTAGTATGCGTTTTTGTGAATCATCCTCCGGATCACCCCTTCATCGGCCTCATAGGCATCTGCAAACACCCGACTTTTGTACTGTGAGAAATCACTTCCAGAACGTTCGAAAACCGAGGGAGCCTTTCCGGCACTTGCAGCGGCAACCGCATCTTTGGAGAGGGCGGTTCGGCTTGCCAGGGCTTCCAGGCACCCGTATTGACCACAGCCGCAGAGAGCGCCGCCGGTCTGTATAATCATATGGCCGAGTTCACCGGCGTTGCCGGAAGCCCCGCGGTAGAGCCTGCCGTCCAGGATGATCCCGCCGCCGATCCCGGTGCCCGGGAACAGGGCTATGATGTGCCGGAACCCTTTTGCCGCTCCGCATTTATATTCACCGTAAGTACCTGCATTCACATCGTTTTCCAGGAAAACCGGAATCCCCAGGGCATTTTCGAGTTTTGCCTTCATGGGAAAGTTGACAAACCCGAGGTTCGGCGTATATGCCATAATCCCCATATCCCTGTCCAGGGGACCGGGAACGGCCAGACAGATACAGGAGATATCTTCTTTTAGAACGTCAGCCTTGGCAATCGCCTTTTCGATAGTTGCCGTAATCCTGTCGAAGACTGCATCAGGACCTTCACCCGGATCGGTGGGATTCTTGCACCGGCTTACCACTTCCCCGTCCTTTACAACTGCGCCGATCATCTTGGTGCCGCCTAGATCAACACCCATTACAATGTGTCTCTGTTCTGCCATAACGTTATAATAATGGAAAGAGCGAGAAGAATAAACGGGGAAAAATCACCGGATATGCCCGGGGAGTGATTTTTTTTACTTTACAGCATGAGAAGCAAGGTATATGATAAAATAGGTCTGACCGTATGATGTATGATGAAACGTCGGGTAAAATAAAATTTACGCCCCTGTATGTGCAGGCAAAAAAGAAGATCATAGAAATGATTAAGAGCGGTATGCTTAAGGACAGTAAACTCCCTCCGGAGGTGGTACTATCGGAAAAGCTGGGGATCAGCCGTACCACGGTCCGTGAGGCTCTTATTGCACTTACCAGGGACGGGGTTGTTACCAAGAAGCAGGGGGTCGGGAATCTTTACCATTTAAGCACCTTGAATACGAGGATGCGGATAGATCAAATTAAAGATTTTGTCGAACTCCTTAAAGACGGCGGTTATACAGTGTCTGTAAAAAGGCTGAAGCTGGCCTGGACCGACGATGTCTCCGACCTGGATGTTAAGCCGCCTGGCGACAAGGGAAGCAGGTATTTACGGTCAGAGTTGATATACTATGCCGACGGGAAGGCTGCAATCCTGTCAACTGTTATTGTTCCCGAATCAGTCCTGGCTCAATCGGATTTTGATCTTATCCGGGAAGCACGAAAATCACCGGCAAATTCACTAAGCGATTTTCTCAACACTCACTCCCGGGAAGAAGTTTCACACTCTATAAGCGTATTTCATCCAACCCGGATCGGTGAAGAGTCTGCTGCAATTTTCAACCTGGAAGCCGGTGATGCCGTTATCGCGTGGAAAGAGAGCTATTACGGGATGTATGATAATCTTCTCTGTTTTACCCGGATTATTTTTCATCCCACCCTGGTGAATTTCGCCATACTGAGGAAGTGGGACTGATATGCCGGGAACCGGGATGGAGGAACAGGAAGTACCTGGAAAAGCTGATGCAGTTGTAATCGGCGCCGGGGTAGTGGGCGTTTCCATCGCATATTTCCTGGCGGAAGCCGGAATTGACACTGTCCTGCTGGAAAAGGGTGAGCTCGGCTCCGGCGCTTCGGGAGTCAATCTCGGACAGATTTCAGTCATTGACAGGGACACACCGATTCAATTGCGGTGGGTCCGGGAGAGCATGGATGTATACAAGTCCCTGGCGAAGAATGAAAAGGTGGATTTTGAGCTCGACCAATGCGGGGGGCTTCTCCTGTTGAAAAATAAGGCTGAGGAAAAAAGAGCCCTTCAGCTTGTGAAACTGCAAAAAAGCAGGGGGACGGATCTGTACTATATCCGGGGGAAGGAAATAATCCGGAAGGAACCCCTGCTGGACACGAAAAATATTCTGGGTGCAGTCTACGCTCCGGATGAAGGAACGCTGGAACCGCTGAAGGTAACCCTGGGACTGGCCGAACTGGCCCGCCGCCGGGGAGCGAAGATTTTCATCAATTCAGGTGTTGAGGATTTTGTTTTCAACAGCGGAAAGGTGGAGGCTCTTCGTACATCGAGAGGGACGATCAAAGCAAGGACGTTCGTTCTCGCTGCCGGTTCATGGACCCGGGAACTGGGAAAAAAGCTGGGTCTCCGCATCCCCGTCTATTATCACCGGGGAACTGCGATGGTCACCAGTCCCCGCCCCCGGTGTATCAATAATGTTGTAGTCAGCGGCGGTTTTCTTGTGAATAAGCCCGTTCAAAAAAGGGCTGTCGGCCTTGCAGTTGCGCAGCATATGAACGGAAGTATTCTCCTGGCCCAGGCTACGGAAGAGAGTGGGGATTACTCGAGAAACGTGTCCGCCGAAGGGATACGGGGAATAGCGGCGAATTTTTTAACCTATTTTCCCGGGTTGTCCGGGATGGATATCATCAGGGCCTGGGCGGGTAATACGCCGTACACGAAAGACGGCAACGCGGTTTTCGGCTTCAGCAGGAAGATTCCAAATCTGTTTATTGCAGCCGGTCTGAAAGGAGCCTTTTCAACAGCTCCTGCCGCCGGTAGAATGGTTTCTGAAATTATTCACAGAGGAAAGGAGATTCCGGATATGGCCGGACTTTCTCCCGACAGGAGTTAAATAGTGTCGAACACCAGCAGTTATATGCCCGGTAATTCCATAATTCACAGGCTCGACCCCCGGGTTAAATTTATTATTCTGGTTTTCTTAACGATTATCGTCTTTACGTTAAAGAATTTTTTTACCATAGGTGTGTTATTCGTGGTGGTGATGTCCCTGTGGTTCATTGCCAGGATGCCTGTCAGGATTATAGGGACGTATCTTAAGTTTATGCTTGTATTGTTTCTCATTCTCATCGTCATGCAGGCAATATTCTACCAGGGGGAGACGACCCTGGTTAAACCTTTGATACCTGAAAAATCCCCTGTCCTGGGAGGGAAGGGTCAGATTACTCTCGAAGGAATTCTTTTCGGTCTACTTTTATGCCTCCGGGTACTGACGCTGATTTGTATGCTTCCCGTCCTTTTAATGACAACGACTATTGAAAAAATGTCCCTTGCCCTTGTAAAAATGGGGCTGCCCTACAAGGTTGCATTTACAGCGACAACCTCCCTGAACCAACTGCCTATCTTACGTTCCGAAGCTGTCCAGATTATGAATGCCCAGAAGCTTCGGGGATTCACCGTATTCGAAACGGGGAGACTTTTCCAGAAGCTCAAAGCCTTTCCGACACTGATCGTTCCCCTGGTTATGGGAGCCATGAGGCGTGCGAACATGATGGCGGTGGCAATGGATTCCCGGGCTTTCGGGGCCGGGGAAAAGCGTTCCTATATTGTGACGATTGAAATGGAGAAAAAGGACTGGATCATTTTAATACTCGGGATCCTCTTCGGAGCCGTACTGTGCATTTTAAACTTCATACTTGCAGAGGGGTACTAGAATGTTGAGTGAAGGTTTTATTACTTTTGAGGGTGTCAGTTACAGATATCCCAGAACAAAGAAAAGTGTTCTTAAAAATATCACCTTTTCCGTTGAAAAGGGTGATTTTGTCGTCATTCTCGGTGAGAACGGGGCCGGAAAGACGACGTTATGTAAATGTGTCAATGGTATTATCCCCCATTCGGAAATGGGGAGACTCAAAGGTACCGTCACGGTTGCAGGGCTTAACACCAAGACGGTATACACATCGGAAATCGCCCAGAAAGTGGGGATAGTTCTGGAAGATCCGGAAACCCAGTTATTTACGACTAAAGTGTTGAGTGAAGTTGCATTCGGTCCGGAGAATCTGAATAAACCGCCCGGGGAAATCCTGGAGGTTGTCAAATGGGCGCTTAAAGTTGTCCGCTTAGATGGTTACGAAAATAAACCTCCCACAGCCCTTTCTGGTGGCCAGAAACAGCGGCTGGCAATTGCTGCGGCCCTGGCCATGAAACCCGATATTATGGTGCTGGATGAACCCACTTCCCAGATCGACCCCCTCGGTACGGAAGAGGTCTTTGAAGTTATACGGGAGCTGAAAGAAGAGTATAAAATGACTATTATAATGGCTTCCCATAAAGTGGATGAAGTCCTGAAATTCGCCGACAAAATATGCATTCTGCATAAGGGAATGTTGGTAGCATACGACAAACCCGGCGTCATCTTCAATGACAGAAGTATTTTCCAGGAAGTCCCGGTGAGCATGCCGACAACGTACAGGCTGGCCCATTACCTTGAGGATAAGGGCAGCCTCAGGATGGAAGACAGCTCTACCATTGAGGAAGGTGTTGAGGCTGTAAAGCAAATAATTAATGGGGTGAAACAGTAATGTCTGAACCGGTCATTCTCGTAGAAAATCTTAGTTTTACATATGCCGGCGGTTTTCAGGCGTTGAAGGATATCAACATCCGTATCGAGGAAAACGAATTTGTCGGTATCATCGGACAGAATGGTGCAGGGAAATCGACCCTTTTAAAAAACATTATCGGCCTGTTGAAACCCACGGAAGGACGGGTGGTTATTGTCGGGAACGATACACGGGATATTCCGGTTTCAAAACTGTCAATCCGTGTGGGGTTTGTATTACAGAACCCTGACCTGCAGCTTTTCGCAGATACCATCCGGGAAGAAGTGGCATTCGGTCCGTTAAATATGGGTATCAAGGGGAAGGAGCTTGATGAGAGGGTCGACTCTGCGCTGGAAACAGTGGGACTTGAAGACAACAAGAAAGATTTCCCCCTTGCCTTAAGCAAAGGAGAAAGGGCTAAAATAGTTATTGCTTCCGTCCTTGCCATGGACCCGGAGATAATCATTCTGGATGAACCGACCTGCGGTCAGGACTATCATGGCTGTCACCAGATAATGGCTATTGCCAGGAATTTAAGGGAAGCCGGGAAAACGATTGTTGTTGTAACACATCACATGTCGTTGATCGCAGGCTATGCGGAACGGCTTATCGTATTCAGGGATGGCGGTATTTTCATGGACGATAAAGTGGGAAATGTTTTTTCCCGCCCGGACGAATTGATTAATACACATATTAAACCGCCCCACATCACACGGATGGGGCTTATGCTCAAGGATACCCTCGACATCGATGAGACTATCTTAAGTGAATCACGCTTGGGAGATATTGTTTTAAGTAGAGTAAAAAAAACATCACCGAACCCGAATTAATTACAATAAGGGGGAACTGGTGTAAAAATTTTTTTCAGGGGGAAAGAGAAATGAGTGATGCAGATTTAACCAAGAGAAGCAAGCTGAAACTTCTTGGTGGTGTCCACCCGGCAGTTATTGCCGTTTGGGCGGCGTTGATCGCAGTGGGGAGCCTGCTGCCGGCGATTCCGATTATCGGGTCAGGGGGAACGTTCAGTGTGAGCGCGGCGTTGATTCCTCTGGCAGGAATCTTCTTTGGTCCTATCGGGGGCGCTATTTGCGCGGCTATCGGAAGTTTCATCGGGCAGATGATCGCACCGCATATAGCCTGGCTTGGGATAGCTACCTTCCTTATTGCTACGGTGAATGCCTTTGTCGTCGGGTGTGTCTCCCGCCGCAAGTGGTATATCGCACTGGGCATTATCATCTTAGGTTACATCCTGTGGTTTGCTACTGAAATCGGCCGGGGAGCAGCAATATTCCCGCTTATATTCTACTCCATCGGTATTGTTGCCGTCGTGATCGGCGCAATTGTCTTCGCGCAAAAAGGTGTGTTTGAGAAACGGCCGTTCCTGCGCATGCTGGGGATATTCGTAGCTGCATATGCCGGGTTTGTCGGGGCAGCGGCGATAGCGAACTTCTTCGGAATTATCCTCTACCAGTGGCCTGCCACCATGTGGAAAGGGCTTGCCTTTGTTTCTCCCTGGGAACGGGCCGTCTTTTCCCTGGGTGCAACCATTATCGGTGTACCCCTGCTGATCGGTCTTCCTAAAATCGGCGTCTTTGTAGGGTCTGATCTTGAGACTGAGGAAGACGATGAAGAGGATGATGAGGAGTAATCCTCCTCTTATGGTAAAGTAAATCATGGATAGTGGAGGGCCTCTCCACTATCCAGAACTTGATATGGAAGGAAATTTGATTATTGATTCACATGTGCACATCACCCCGCCGGACATAATTAAAAACGATACAAAATTCCGGGCAGCAGAACCCTATTTTAATCTCTTAAGCTCCAGCCCGAAGAATAAGTATACAACCGCCGAAGACCTGGTGGCAGCCATGGATTCCTCCGGAGTCGACCGCAGTGTTGTTTTCGGATTCGGCTTCACCGATATGGATTTATGCCGCAGGGTGAATGATTATACCATTGAATCCGTCCGGAAATTCCCGGACAAACTCATCGGCTTTGCCACGGTGAATCCCCTCTCGCCGGACGCGGAGAAGGAACTCCATCGATGCCGCACTGCAGGGCTGCAAGGTGTCGGTGAGCTGATGCCTGCGGGTCAGGGATTCGATATAACCGAGACATCCCACATGCAGGGTATCTGTGATTTCTGTTCGTCTCACAGGTGGCCCCTGCTTATCCATATCAATGAATCCGTCGGGCATTATTACCCCGGGAAAACCGATGTTTCACCCCGGGATGGAGCGGTGCTTGCCGGTAATTTTCCCGATGTAACCATCATTTTTGCCCACATGGGGGGTGGGTTGTGCTTTTATGAAACAATGCCGGAACTTAAATACACCCTCTCAAACGTATATTACGATACCGCCGCTTTGCCGTTCCTCTACGACCGCATCATTTATGATGGAATAAGAGCCTTGAAGCTTACCGGTAAGATCCTGTTCGGCAGTGATTATCCCCTTCTCCCGGCATCGGTGTACATCGAGGGAATGAAAAAAACTTCGATGGAAAAGGAAGAACTGGAGACTATTCTCGGAGGCAATCTTTCGAAAATTCTCGGATAATATAAATTTCAACGTGGAGATGACATGGACGTACTGATCAAAAATGCTGATGTGGTAATCTACGATGCTGAACACTTAAGGGAGAACCGGGACATCTGGATCAGCGGAAACAGGATCAGGAAAATCGGGATTGATCTCAAGGTTCCGGTGGAATGTAAAACCATCGATGCTGCCGGGAAAATTGTCATGCCCGGGTTTGTGAACAGTCATACTCACCTGTACCAGACGTTTCTAAGGGGCATTCGGGACGATCTGGAGTTAAAATCATGGTGCGAAACGATACTTTTCCCGTTCGCCGATCTTGTTCACAGGTATCACTGGAACGAAGGAGATATTGAGGCGGGCTATTTCTGGTCCTCCCTGGGTTCCCTGGAAATGATCCACAGTGGTGTTACCTGCTGTATCAATATGGACCTGACTTTAGACAGCGTGTTCGAAGCCTGGCGGGATATAGGGTTCCGGGGTATCGGCGCAGTGACGGCTGTAAACCGCTGGATACCGAAAGAATTTATCCGGAGTGAAGATGAACGGAAGGCGGAAATCGAGGCGTACATACATAAATGGAACGAGGATACCCTGGAGGAAGGTCTGATTAAGGTGTTCATGGCTCCTTCCACGATTTTTGCATGTACTGACGATTTTCTTATCTGGTTGATCGAGAAGGCCGAAGAGTACGATCTCGGAATCCAGACACATCTCTCCGAAACCCGGTGGGAGGTGGAACAGTCTCTCGCAGAATTCAATATGACTCCCCTTAAGTATCTGGAAAGCCTCAAATTCTTACGGAGAACGGTATCCGCTGCCCATTGTGTTCATCTGACTGATGAAGAGATACATCTTGCAGCGGAAAGGGGGCTTATCCCTGTGTACAATCCGAAGAGTAATATGAAACTGGGCAGCGGGATTGCCCCTGTTGTCAGGATGAAGGAGAGGGGATTACGCGTTGCCCTTGCCACCGACGGTTCAGCATCCAATGACCGGCTCAACATGCTTGAAGAGATGAGGACAGGCCTTTTACTTCAGAAAGTTGCCCACGAAAACCCGGGAGTGCTTACGGCAAAGGACATATTTACCATGGCCACCGAAAACGGGGCTATGGCAGCCGGGATAGACGCCGGAGTCATCCGGGAAGGAAAGCTGGCGGATATCGTAATCCTGGATTTGCATAAAGCCCATTCGAATCCGGTTCACGATGTCATCCAGGATATAGTGTATTGTGCTGAAAGTAGCAATGTGACCACGAGTATTATCAATGGAAAGGTCGTCATGGAAAACGGGAAGATCCTGACGGTGGACGAAGATGCCCTGGTGAAAGAAGCGGCTGCAGTCGTACGGAGTAAATTCGGCAGTCTGGATTTTAAGACTCCTATCCCGGCGGAGTTCTGACAGGTGTAATGGTGGACTTTGAGCGCAGGGTAATTGAATTGAGAAGACATTTCCACAAGTATCCCGAATTGTCGAACAGGGAAAAGAAGACTTCCGGGAAAGTGGCCTCAGTTCTCACGTCACTCGGCATTACGGTGAGGAAAGGGATAGGGGGTTACGGGGTAGTCGGATTATTAGAGGGCACAAAGCCGGGAAAAACCGTGGCCATAAGGGCCGATATGGATGCACTGCCGATTACCGAAAAGAACGATGTGCCTTACCGTTCATGCCATGACGGTGTCATGCATGCCTGCGGCCACGATGCACACATGGCGGCGGTGCTGGGGTCTGCGATTTTACTGAAGGACAGGCAATCGGTTCTTAATGGGAATGTAAAATTCATTTTTCAGCCTGCTGAGGAAAAGCCCCCCGGCGGCGCCATACGGATGATAGACGAGGGAGTATTGAATGACCCGTCAGTGGACGCGGTATTCGGGATTCACGGTGCCTCGGATGTAAACTCAGGGGAGATCGTAATACTCTCCGGCCCCATGATGGCGGGAAGCGATAATTTCACAGTTGGTATAATGGGATCCGGAGGGCACGGAGCCAGACCGGAACAGGCGGATGATACGATTTTAATTGCTTCCCACTTCGTGGTTACCCTGCAGAACATCCTGAACCGCAAGTTCTCCAAGGAAGAACAGCCTGTGATTTCCATAGGTAAAATTGAAGGCGGAAACAGTCACAATATCATACCGAAAATGGTTACCCTGAAAGGGACGGTCCGCTATTTCAGTACGGACAACAAAAAAATTCCCGGCGAAGTGCGAAGTATACTGAACTCCCTGACCTCAATGTTCGGGGGCGAGTTCGACTTAACGTATTCCAAGGGATATCCCGTCACTTTTAACAACCCGGAACTGTCCGAATTGGTCAGGAATACAGCCGCCGGGATTAAAGAAATAGTAAAAGTAGGCGAGAGTATCGAACGGGCCTATGTTTCCGATGATTTCGGCTATTACAGCCAGGAACTCCCGTCGTGCTATATGCTGTTCGGTTCCCGGAGTAAGGAAAAAGGGTTCGTGTATCCCCATCATACGGACAGGTTCGACCTGGATGATGGGTTTTTACCCGTTGTCTCCCGCCTGCTGATGGAATCGGTTTTACATTATCTTCAATAACTATACGGAAATAATGCAAAGGAGAATATATGTTCAGTGTGAATCAGGAATCGGTAAGAATTGTAAAGGAAAAAATAATACCCAATGCAGAAAAACTGCAATCCAAAGTACACACCTTACAGAACAATGCAACGGTTATCGATATGGGGGTCCGGCAGCCGGGAAGTTTTAAGGCAGCCAGGTTTTTCATAGAGGCGACAATAGGCGGTTTGGGAGAAGTTGTATTCGGCCACTGTCATGTGGGAGACGTAAAGCTGCCCTCAGTAGAGGTGTTCATCGATGCGCCCAGGGAAGCAACCCTCTCTTCCCAGTTTTCCGGTTGGAAGCTCCCCGGCGAGGGTCTGGATATCAATCCCATAGGTTCCGGTCCCGCCCGGGCAATAGCCAGGAACGATATCTTCTCCCAGTGTGTTACGTACCGGGATATCCATCATGAGGCAGTGTTCGGGGCCCAGACAACCGTTCTTCCCGGCGAAGAGACAGCCGAAGCTATAGCCCGGGAGTGTGGTATTAATACGGAAAATGTTTACATCCTTGCTGCCTCAACAGGGAGCCTGGTGGGGACGATACAGGTGTGTTCACGGACAGTAGAAGCGACCATGTGGCGAATGAACAGAAAAGGATTCGATATCGAAACCGTAATCTCCGGTTCCGGGTTCTGTCCGGTACCGCCCCAGAATTCCGACGAGCTGAGTAGTATGGACCGGGTTAATACCGCCCTGCTGTATGGAGCAAGTGTGAATTACGTGGTGGACTGGGAAGATGATAAAATCGAAAAGATCATAAAGGAACTGCCCCTGTCGGCATCGAAATTGTTCGGGAGGCCTTTCATGGAGGTATTCGAGGAAGGTGATCGTGATTTTTACAAGGTTGATAAGGATGTTCACACTATCGCCTGTTTCGTTATCACCAACATGAAGTCGGGCCGGACATTTACCGCAGGTACCATCCGTGAGGATATGATGATGGAGTCTTTTTTTTAAGATGTACAGGGTTCAGGATCATCCGGTACTCGGGCCTGGGGAGAAGAAAAAAGAAGTTACGATATACTTTGACGGGAAACCACTCCCGGCATTTGAAGGCGAAAGTATTGCAGCCGCATTGACCGCCTCAGGTGTTCGCATGTTTCGCAGGACATCCCGGCTGCAGGCTCCCCGGAAAATGTTTTGCGGTATCGGTCAGTGTACCGACTGCATGATGCAGGTGGACGGAATCCCGAATACCCGGACATGCGTTACCAGGGTCAGGGAAGGGATGGTGGTGGAAACACAGTATGAAACAGGCGAGTTTCATGGGTGATGTCGACCTCCTGGTCGTGGGAGCAGGCCCGGCCGGACTGGGAGCGGCTATCACCGCCCGGCGTCTTGGAGTCAATGTACTGGTTGTTGATGACCAGGACAGGCCGGGAGGGCAGCTCTTTAAACAAATCCATAAATTCTTCGGGTCAAAAGAGCACATGGCCGGCCGGCGTGGTTTTTCTATCGGCCTGGACCTTCTTGCCGAAGCGGAATCCCTCGGCGTCACTATCCGTCTTAACACGAAGGTGCTCGGGGTCCTGGAAAACAGGGTGATCTGGATGATGGAACGTGACGGGAAAACGGTACTGCTGCAACCGAAACGTATTCTGCTGGCTACGGGTGGTATGGAAAAAGCGATCTCTTTTCCCGGTTGGACACTGCCGGGGGTGATAACCGCCGGAGCTGCCCAGACCATGTGCAATATTGAACGTGTTCTGCCGGGCCGGAAAATCCTTATGGTCGGTACCGGAAATGTAGGGTTAATTGTAGGTTACCAACTCCTTCAGGCCGGGGCGGAAGTAGTTGCCCTCGTAGAAGGCGCGGACAGGATAAGCGGTTACTCCGTCCATGCCGGAAAACTCAGGCGGGCCGGGGTTCCTGTATTTACAGGGTATACGGTTAAGCAGGCTGCCGGAACTGTCGGCGTGGAAGCAGCGGAGATAATCGCCCTGGATAACGACTGGAACCAGGTCGCCGGGACGGAGATTACATTCGATGTGGATACCGTTTGTCTTGCCGTGGGCTTAAGCCCCAATACACTTCTTGCACGGATGCACGGCTGCAGTGTTGTATATAAACCGGATTTAGGAGGCTTCTTACCGGACCATGATGAGAATATGGAATCGAGTATACATGGGGTTTATGTAGCAGGGGACCTGGCCGGGATCGAGGAGGCAAGTACGGCACTGGATGAGGGTAGGCTCGCCGGTACGAGCGTTGCAGTATCCCTCAAAATGATCGGTAACAGCGAGGCGGAAAGTATGAAACGGAGTATCCGGGGCCGCCTGGACAACTTGAGAAAAAGCTCTTCCCGCCGGGAAGAGCCGGGTTTTAACGGTGTTTATTCATTGCAGAGAATGAAACAAGTGCCCGGGTACCCGGCGGAGGAACGGATAAAAAAGGGGGCGGTTGTGGTTATCGAGTGCGCCCAGGAAATTCCCTGTGATCCATGTGTGAGCTCGTGCCCCTTCGGTGCGATTACCCTGGGACCGGATATTACAAGGCTCCCGGTGCTGGCGGAAGATGAGTGTAAAGGTTGCGGGATGTGCATAGCCGGATGTCCCGGCCAGGCGATCTTCATGATCGATTATAATCTTGCAGAAGGGAAGGCATCCGTGGCTTTCCCTTACGAATTCCTCCCCCTTCCCCGGGTGGGAGACCGGGTTACGGGAACCGATAAATCGGGGAAAGCTGTTGCGGAAGTCGAGATACTCAAGGTGGATAACAGGAAAAGTAATGATAGAACTCCGGTTATCACCGTATCGGTTGACAGGGAGTTTATTCATCAGGTCCGTTCAATCCGCATGGAGGAGGGCTGATGCCGGAAAAAGAAAAGAGAATAATCTGCAGGTGTGAAGAGATAGCGGAACAGGACATCCGGAATGCAGTGCGGGAAGGGTATACAACCATTAAAGGGATAAAGAGGAGAACCCGCGCCGGTATGGGACTGTGCCAGGGACGCACCTGCGCTTCCTTGATACGTGATATCATTTCCGAGATGACGGGTATCCCGAAAGGACAGATTGAAGAAGACACCCCGCGGTTTCCCGCGTTTTCAGTGAAACTGGCCGACCTGGCCCGGGATTTCGACAGGAATGAGGTGATCCCGGATAATGTGACCGGCCGTTGACATTCCCATTCCCGGACAAGCCGGCGGAACTGCGGAAGACCGGGTAAGGCCGATCAAAAGGGAACCTGTACCGGTTTGTGCAGGAAAGCCCCGGGCGGCTCCCTCTATCCCCATCACCATTTTTTCCCCATTGCCTTCAGGAGGATATCCATCTCTTCGTCGGTTCCGATTGTTACCCTCACAAAGGCATCGATCCCGGTAATGCCGAAATGACGCACCAGGATGCCTTCTGACTTAAGGCCTTCATAGATGGTTCTGCCGGTGGTCCCGGGTTTACGCATGAATACAAAATTCGCGGAAGAGGGGAGCACCTCCCATCCTTTGCTGACTGCAGCGGAGGAAAAACGTTCCCGGGTTTTTATAATTTTCCGGCTTACGTTCCGGTAATAGTCATCTTCACGGAGGGCGATTTCACCGATTCTCTGGGTAAGTTTGTTTACCGGGTAGGAGTTGAAAGAGTCCTTCACGGTGGTAAGGGCCCGGACAACCGGCGGATTGCTCATGGCGAAACCGAGACGGATCCCTGCCAGGGACCGGCTTTTGGAAAAGGTATGCACCACCGCCAGGTTGGGGTACCTGTCCAGGAGGGATAAGGCGGAAACGCCTCCGAAATCGATGTACGCTTCATCGATTACCACCACCCTGTCCCGGGGGTACCTGTGTAAAAAACCGTCTATCTCTTCAATGGTGAGGGCGATTCCCGTCGGCGCGTTCGGATTGGGGAAGATCACCCCGCAGGTTTCTACCAGACCGATACATCCATCCAGGTCCACGGTAAAATCGGGCTTGAGGGGCACCTTCCGGTAGTCGACGTCGTAAAAGGCGCAGTACACCGGATAGAAACTGTACGTGTACTCCGGAAAGAGGAGCGGACCCTTAAATGAATCGAAGAACCCGTAAAATGCAAAAGAGAGAATTTCGTCTGAACCGTTTCCCACGAATACCATATCCGCCGGTATGCCGTAATGTCCGGCTATGGCCCTGCGCAGATTGTTCGATACGGGATCCGGGTAGAGCCGCAGTTCCCCGGCATCGGCGGCTGCGAGGTAGCGTTGTATACCCGGACATGGGGGGTAGGGATTTTCATTCGAGTTGAGTTTTATATAGGTCCCCTCCCGGGGCTGTTCTCCCGGTACGTAGGGAGTAAGTCTGCGTAAGCGCCTGGAAAACATGGTATCCACTTCACCGTATCCCGAGGTGAATGTCAATCACCCGGTATAAGGAGTTTACGAATATCACCAATCATATAAAACGAACCGGTAACCAGGATCGGGATGGAACCGCCGGATAGGGTTATGGCCCGCTGTAAAGCTGCTTCCGGAGCCCTTACCAGCTCGCTGGTCCCGTTGAATCCGAGGAAGTGCCTGTGCACTGCTTCGGCGTCGCTCTTTCTGAATGTCCCGGGAGTGGATATGATGACATGATCGAACCGTGGACCCAGCACGGCTGCCATTCCCTCCGCATCTTTGCCGATAACGGAACCGAAAATGAGAATTCTTTTACCCGGAAAAACATCGGTAAAAGCCCGGACCAGGCGGCGGATCGATACAGGGGTATGGGCGCCGTCCAGTACGACAGCAGGACCCTGCCGGGCTATCTCCATCCTTCCCGGTATAGTTGCTTTTAACAACCCTTTGCGGATAACCGACGCGGTTTTTTTTCCATTCATTCCCGGGGAGAACAGATGCCGGGCGCAGGTTGCCGCCAGGGCTGCGTTTTCAGCCTGGAAGTCTCCCAGCAG
The DNA here is from genome assembly GCA_024274705.1 of Spirochaetota bacterium. Classification (GTDB taxonomy): domain Bacteria; phylum Spirochaetota; class Spirochaetia; order SPDA01; family JAJSAL01; genus JAJSAL01. Next base: position 10,790 of record JAJSAL010000180.1, on the reverse strand, counting down.
GGAGAGCCTGGCATCGATCCTGAATCCGTCGTTCCAGGTGATGGAAACGTCCGTACCTTCAGAGTTCCCTTCCGCCTTCAGGTCTTCCACCTGGTCGGTCAGCGTGGAAAAGGGGGCAGACCGGCGGGCAGCTGATTCCCGGAATACCCGGAGTACCGGATCGTTCTGGTTGCTCGAAAAGACAGGGACCCTCTCCTTGATGATTCCCGCCTTCTCGGTAGCGATCTTTTCCAGTGTGTCCCCCAGGATATCCATGTGTTCCAGCTCTACCGGGGTGAGGATTGCTGCTGTGGGAAGAATAACGTTCGTGGCATCCAGCCTGCCGCCGATGCCCGTTTCTATCACACCGAAGGTCATTTCCTGGTCCTGGAAAATGAGAAACGCCAGGAGTGTCAGCAGTTCGAAGGTAGTGGTTTCCCAGTTCCCCTCCAGATCCGACTTCTGTAACCGGGAAATGATGTTCCGTATCCTGGAAATGGAGGAAATATATACCTGATCGTCGAACTGGTGACCCGCCCGGGTTATCCGCTCCTTGTAGGATGACACGTGGGGGGAGGTGTATAATCCCGTTTTATACCCGGCCTCCTCCAGGATGGAAGCCAGAAAACTTGCGGTAGATCCTTTCCCTTTGGATCCGGCGATATGGACCAAGGGTATCCCCTGGTGGGGATTTCCGAACCGTTTTAAAAGGTTCTCCATCCTCTGCAGCTTGAATTCCCTCACGCTCCGGGGGGGGAGTTTTTCGAAATTGGTAAACCCTTCAAGATACGTAAATGCCTGTGTAAGGTTATCAAAGCCGGTAGTCCGGTCCATGGTGTTCATACCCGGTGGGTGAATGCATTTCCGTGGGTGATGAACCCCTCGTAGTCTGCCAGGGTTGTCACCGGACCCTTTACCGAGTTGTATCCCTCCGGGGTGAGATACACCACCGAGGAGTATTTTATGAAATCCCGTACCGATACCGGTGAACAGGTTTTTGCTTTTCCGCCTGTGGGTAGAACAGCATTGGGCCCGGTGGAATAGTTCGCAGCAGAGAAAGGAGTGTTCGAACCGAGGAGGATCTCTCCCGCGTTCCTGATAAGAGACAGGGTCCGGAAGGGATCGGATGTCTGTATCTGCAGGTGTTCAGGGGCGAAATCATTGACCAGTTCCGCCGCAGTTTCGTTGTCCCGGGTGACAATAATACCTCCATACCCGTTGAACACATCGACTACGAAGGTTTTTCTCGGTTCCGGGAGCTCTTCGGTCATTACCGGAACTATCCTGGAGACATCTTCCGCCAGCTGTTTACTCGGGGTGATGAGGAGGGCCGAAGAGTCGGACCCGTGTTCCGCCTCGATGAGGAGGTCCAGTGCAACGAGCCTTGGAGCAGCGTGTTCATCCGCTAAAATGATGGATTCCGACGGACCTGCAGGCAGCCCGGTATCCGTTGCCGGACTGACGATCCGCTGTGCCGCAGCGACATACATACTGCCCGGGCCGATGATCTTCTCCACCCTGGGAACACTCTCCGTACCGTACGCAAGGGCGGCAACGGCCTGGGCGCCGCCGATCCTGTATACTTCATGGACGCCGCATTTCCGTGCGGCATACAGGCAGGCGGGGTCAACGGTACCGTCAGGATTCGGTGGTGTTGCAACGACGATTCGGGGTACTTCCGCTATTCCGGCAGGTATGGCGAGCATGTAGAGCATGGAGGGGAAACTCCCCCTGCCCCGGGGAACGTATAAGCCGGCCGAATCGACAGGTGTCGCCCTTTCCCCTGCAAAGATTCCCCTCCTGACTTCCGAAAAGGTCATCCCTTCCGGTTTCTGCCGGAGGTGAAAGGCCCTTACGTTCTCCATGGAATAATCAAGGGCCTCTTTTACCCGGGGGGATAACATCGTTTCCGCTTCAACGAATTCTTTTTCAGATACGTTGATCCCGAGTCCTTCCATATCCACATGGTCAAAGGTTTTCGTGTATTCCTTAAGCGCAGCGTCTTTCTTTTTCCTTACCGTCGATACTATCTTTTCAACAGCGTCGGACACCAGGGAGATATCGGTTTCTGATCTCCTCAGGAACCGTTCCTGCTCATCCTTACTTAAGCATTCCCATTGTTTTACCGGTATGTTCATTGGCCAAATGTAGTACAGCCTTAAGTGGTTGGTCAAGGTTTCTAAGCAGCGGTAACCGGGGGGGCAGCCAAACGCAACCTTGCCTCTACATAATCTATGGGCAAAAAGGCCGGGCAACTTTGTTGCTTTCAGGTCCCGGATTGATTACATTTGGACCTATTAGACGAAAGGGAGTATCGGGGGTCATTTCATGGGAAAATCAATTAACCTTCTCGAAAAGCTCTGGGCCAGGGGGAAAGAATTCTGGATCGGGGGTTTGAGGAAAGCCGCCATCGAAGGAGACATCGAATCCGGATCACTCATGGCCGGGCAGAGTGTCGGGCTGGTGAACGAGGTCAAACCGGTAAAGGAGATTATCCGGGACATCATCGATGAAGGGCTGCAGGAAGCGGAGCGGATCAATGACATGTACTGCGCCTGTCCCGATTCCGCTAACAAGCCGTAACCATCGGGCCAAATGTTGTGGTTGGGAGAGTGGATTTCGCATCTTCACGTACCGATTGCAAAACCGGTATGCATATTCTATATTAGGCATCTGGTAACCTATGGAAATTACTCTTGGAGTATGTTTGGGGGCTTCGACACTCAAGGTGGTTCTGCTTGAAGGCAGTGGAGCGGCCCCGGAGATACAAAAAGTTATCATCGAACCTCACCGTGGCAGGCCCCTGGAAAAGTACAGGGATATCCTGAGTAAGATAGGTATCGAAAGGGTCCGGTATGCTGCCGTCACGGGCAGAAAATTCAAGGACTACCTGGAAGCGGCAACTATTACCGAACCGGAAGCCACCGAATCAGCCGTGGAACTGCTTATGGCCCGGGAAAACCGGGATTTTCAGGGGATTGTAAGTGCGGGAAGCGAGAATTTCGTGCTGTACCGGCTGAATGAGATGGGGCATATCATCGATGTGCGGACAGGGAACAAGTGTGCTTCCGGTACCGGGGCGTTTTTCCTCCAGCAGATCGGCCGGATGAATCTTACCATTGAAGAAGCCATTGCCAGTCCGAATTCTCACAAACCCTATATTGTTTCCGGCCGGTGTTCCGTGTTTTGCAAGAGCGATTGTACCCATGCTCTCAACAAGGGTATCCCCCATGGAAGGGTAATAGCCGGGTTGTGCCGTATGATGGCGGACAAGATATGTGAGCTCATCGGCGGGATGGAAGCCAGGAACTTCGTTGTTGTAGGGGGTGTAACGCGGAACCGTATTGTCATGGAATCTCTCGCTGAGGAGATCCAGGATATGGTTATTCCCGTGGAGGCGGAATACTTTGAGGCCTTAGGGGCCGCCTTTTTCGCCCTTAAAAACAAAGTGCTTCCTGGGAATCTACTGGCTATTCGAAAAAACGAATCCTCTTATACCATGCTTCCGGCCATAGGAGAAGCGGAGAACCTTGTGAGTTTCAGGTCGATGGACCGGGGAGAGCCCCAGCCAGGCGATGAGTGTATCCTTGGTCTCGATGTCGGATCCACCACGACGAAAGCTGTCATCATGCGCACCGGGGACGGTAAAATTCTCGCCTCGGTCTATCTTCGGACCGACGGAAATCCTGTCCGGGCGGCCCGGAAGTGTTACCAGGCGCTTGATGAGGATACAGGTGTGCCCCTTGAGATTATCGGCCTTGGGGTAACCGGTTCCGGCCGGTATATAGCGGCCCTCCATGCTTTGAGCAGCGGTGTGGTAAATGAAATCATCAGCCATGCCGCGGCTGCGGCGTATTTTGATGAAGAAGTAGACACCATATTCGAAATCGGCGGGCAGGATGCAAAGTACACCTACCTGGTAAACGGTGTACCCTCCGATTATGCCATGAACGAGGCCTGTTCCGCAGGCACCGGTTCCTTCCTGGAAGAAGCGGCGTCGGAAAACTCGGACATCCATTTCCGGGAAATCGGTAATAAAGCACTATCAGCAAAACAGGTCCCCAATTTCAGCGACCAGTGTGCGGCGTTTATCGGGAGTGATATCAAGAATGCTTCCCAGGAGAACATGTCCGACGAAGAGATCATGGCGGGACTGGTCTACTCCGTATGCTTCAATTACCTGAACAGGGTAAAGGGGAACAGGCCCTCGGGAAAGAAAATATTTTTCCAGGGCGGGGTGTGTTACAACCGGGCGATCCCCCTGGCCATGGCCAATATCCTGGGGAAACCCCTCATCGTTCCGCCGGAACCGGGACTCATGGGGGCTTTCGGTGTCGCCCTGGAAATCCGGGACAAAATCGATCTTGGTTTGCTCAAGCCCGAAACGTTCGATCTGGCGGAGCTGGCGGGAAGAGAGGTTTCCTACGGTAAAAGCTTCAGGTGCTCCGGCGGAACGGAGAAATGCGACCGAAAATGTGAGATCAGTGTTATTGAAATGGAGGGAAAGAAGTATCCCTTCGGCGGTATATGTGACAAATATTACAACTATAGACGTGGGGGGTCCGGGATATCCGCGGGTATCAACCTTGTAAAGGACCGGCAGAAAAGGGTTTTCCATGGGCATCCGGAAACCGGGGCCGGGAAGTCCGTGACTATCGGATTGTCCCGGGCGTTTCTTACTAACACATTGTTCCCTTTTTTCTATTACTATTTCCATTCCCTTGGTTTTGATGTTGTTGTTTCGGATATCATCCACCCTGACGGACTGAAACGGGTGTCCGCCTCCTTCTGTTTCCCCGGGGAGATTGCCCACGGCTACGTGATGGACCTGATAAAGAAGGGTGTGGATTACATCTTTCTTCCCCATATTGTCGAACTCTATTTGGAAAACAGCATAAGCTATCGGAAAGAATACCAGAGCACATGCCTGCTGCTGCAGAGCGAACCGTATTTCCTCCGCAGTGCTTTCAGAGAATGGAAGGAGAAATTTCTGACCCCGGTCTTCGATTTTTACCGGGGATGGGACACGCAGAAAGATATCTTTTCGGAACTTGTCCGGACTTTCGGCGTGGAAAGAACCGAATCCGACAGGGCATACACCATTGCCCTGGAAAAGCAGAAGGATTTTTTCAGGTGGAGGAAAGAAGAGGGAAGGAAAGCCCTTGCCCGGCTGGAGGAGGATACGGACAGGACCGGTATCGTCATATTCGGACGAGCGTACAACGCCTTTGCCGGGGAAGCGAATATGGGGATCCCGGAGAAATTTTCCAGCCGTGGCTATGAGGTGATCCCTTTCGATCTCCTGCCTTACGAAGAGGAACGCCCTGAATATATATCCTGCTGGGCTACGGGGCAGGAAATCCTCAAGGCTTCCGAATTCGTCGCTTCCCATCCCCGTCTCTTCGGAGTGTATATCACGAATTTCAGCTGCGGCCCCGATTCCTTTCTCCTCACCTATTTCAGGGACATTATGAAAACCAAACCTTCCCTTACCCTGGAGCTGGACAGTCACGCCGCCGATGCCGGCATTAATACACGGGTGGAAGCGTTCCTGGACATCATGGCCCGGTACCGGAGGTTCAGGGAAAGGGAAACAGCGAACGTTTTCAAACCTCTTTCAACGGTATTCAAAAAAGGCGTCGTCCACTTTAAGGTTCCCGATGGACGGACCTTTTCGATTTCAGACAGAAGGGTCAGACTATTGTTGCCGTCCATGGGCAGAGTGGCAACGGAACTAACCGCCGCCTCTTTCCGGGGAATGGGGGTGAATGCCCGGGCCCTTCCGGTAAGCAGCGCTTCAACCCTCGCTGCCGGCAGGAGCCAGGCTTCATGTAAAGAGTGCCTTCCCTTGATCCTGTGCTGCGGGGGCCTGAAGGAATACATTGAAAACCGGAAAGACCCGGAGGAGATTACCGTTTTCTTCGTTCCCACCACGTCGGGGAACTGCAGGTTCACCCAGTACGCAGTGTACCTGAACCGGTTAATCGAAAAGGACCGGCTTGAAAACGTCGTCCTTTTAACCCTTACCAGTGAAAACAGTTTCGGCGGTTTTGGAATCCGGGCGACTTCCAATTTTCTCAAAGCCATTATCGTATCCGACGTCATGGAGGATATCCGGAACAGCCTGGAAGTACTGGCATCAGACCCGGTGGAAGCCGGGAGGGTGTTCCAGGAGGGGTTGAATGATGTCATTACCTCTTTCGAAAAGGGCGCCTATGATTTGTTTTCGGTGCTGAAACGTATCTCCCGGCGCCTTAAAGGGATTCCCTTGCGGATGCTTCTTTCAGAGGCAAAAAAAGTGTCCATCCTGGGGGAGATTTTTGTCCGCCGGGATGACTTTTCCACCGGGCCTCTTATCCAAAGGCTGAATAAACGGGACATCATCGTTCGGAAAGCTCCCGTCATGGAGTGGTGGTACTACGTGGATTATCTTATTCAGCATAACCTGCTTGGGGAAAAGCTGTCTCTGAAAGGGAAACTGTATTTTTTCGCCAAGTTCAGGATACAGGTACACCTTGAGCGGAGGATTAAAAGGATCCTCTCCCGGTCGGGACTGGTGGAATATGATCTTATAGATGTGGACAAGGTGATCAGGATAGGAAGCCGGTTTGTTAATATCGAACTTGCGGGTGAGCCGATTCTCGTAATCGGTTCCTTTTTCAAGGGAATTATCGACAACGTCCAAGGAGTTGTCGCACTGGGCCCCTTCGGATGCCTGCCCTCACGGGTGATCGAGTCGATCCTTTCCCGGGAAGCACTTCTGGAAAACAAGGTGATGGTGGAACAGAATGAAGAGTACCGGCGGCTGTCCGAATCTTCCCGGCTTCCGTTTCTCGCCCTGGAAGTGGACGGCGAGCCCTTTTCCCAGATAGTAGAGGCCAGTATCGAAGTCTTTTGCCTTCAGGTAGAAAAACTGCACCGCCGGGCAGCTCCCGGCAGAGTGTAGTATTGGATTTTCCACTCCCTTTGCGGTATATTCCAGGAACAGTGGGGTAGCGTTGAAGAAATCTCCCGGAACAGGACTGTCCATAATTTCCCTTCTATTCATGTTTACCGTTTTCGCGTGTAAAGATGCGGGAAACCCGCCGCCGGCGGAGGAATCCGCATCACCGGGAACGTTCTTCTGGGCGCAGAAGGTACAGCAGGGCGATACCGGCTGGTACCAGGTGCCGGCAACCCTTAGGGCTGAGGGAACCTACAGTAAGGTGTACGTGGAAAACGCCAACAGTGCCGTTGTCACCGACGCCCTTGCGGCGAGTATCGCCGCAGAGTTCGACGCCAACGTGTTCATCGATATTTCATCCACCTTTGGAAGCACCGGAGATTTCAACGGGGACGGAAAGGTTACCCTCCTCATCCTGGACATCATCGATGATTACGACACATCCGGCGGGTACGTTGCCGGGTACTTCCACTCGGGCAACGAGTATTCCCGGGATAGTTTCCCGTATTCCAATGAACAGGAAATGCTCTACATGGACCTGAACCCGGGCGATCCCGGGGATCCCGATTTCAATCAGACAATGGCCCACGAACTGCAGCACCTGATCAATTTTTATCAGAATGTGTTCGTCCAGTCACCATCGGGTGTCATGGATACGTGGATAGACGAAGGCCTCTCTTCCGCAGCGGAATACGTATACCGGGATTCCCATGTACAGTGGAAGATCGATGTATATAATAATCCCGGTCCCATTCAGACCGACATTGGCAATGGGAAAAACTTCGTGAAATGGGAAGGTCTGCTGGCGAACTATTCAACGGTGTACCTCTTCTTCCAGTGGCTGCGGATCCAGGCTTCCAACAAGACCGGCATCTACAGGGAGATCCTGGATGGTCCGGGCAATGATTACACTGCGGTGGAAACAGCAGCTTCGGCCAGGATATACGTAGGCACCACGCCTTGGCAGCAGGTCATCCGGGACTGGCTGGCGGCGAACCAGCTCAGTTCAACCGGTACCAGCCTCGCCCCGTACAACTATGGAGGGGAGATATCCCTGAATCCGCCTCTTAATGACGGGGGTGCCGCCCTGACCCTGGCACCGGGTGAAGGGGTGTACGTAGCCATCGCGGGATCGAACGATCAGACCCCGAATGCCGTTATCAATTACGCGGGGATAGACACTTCAACAGATGTGGTTGATTCAACCGCCACTCTTGATAGTCTCTATACGTATAGTGGAGATATCCTGTTAAGTTATAACTCCGTACCCGATCCCCTCGGCAGCAGCGGAACCACCGGTACCCTCCCGAGTGCAAGTATTCTACCCCCGGATGATCAAACAGTTTCCCTTGCCTCCCGCTCCCTGGTTCCCGGAGAAGGGAAACGGTACCCCATAGATGCGGTTCTCCATCCTGAAGGACCCCTTCCAGCGGGACGGTGAAAGCGGTGAAAAAGGCGGGAGTTGCAGTATCGATGCTGATAGTCCTGGTTCTTACGGCGTTTCCCGGCGGCAGGCCGGAGAGCGCCGGCATGGCGGAAGGCGGGATTATCCGGATACGGGGAACCCTCCGGCTGGTGGGGAGCGAGCCTTTTACCAGGTTCGTCGTTACGGAACCCGGAGGAAAGGACTATTTCCTGGAAGACATCTCCAGGGAGGATGCAACTCCCCTGCTCAACAGTGAGGTGACCGTCGAAGGTGTGCTCCGGATCCGGGAACTGAAAAGCGCGGATAACAAAATCACTGTCACCGAGTATATAATTACCGGCGCCGGTTTGATAAATCCTTAACGGCGTGGTACAGTTTCTGTTAACGTAGATAACAGGAAGTGTTTCCGCCAATGAAAAAATATCTATTATTTCCGGCCGTATTGTTGCCTGTCATACTCGTTTTTCTCATCTCAGCGTGCAGTATATTCCTTCCGTACACGGTTACGATTGACATAGAACCAATCGAAGGGGGCACTGTTCAGATCCTGCCGGATGAGCGACGTTTCAGGGAGGGTGATGCCGTTACAGTATCCGCCGTTCCAAACGAAGGATACTTCTTTGCCGGATGGGAAGGGGATGTGCAGGATATCAGTTCCCGGGTGGAACTGGTTATGGACAGTGATAAATACCTGACCGCCCGGTTTACACCGGCGGAACCCAGGTCCTGGACGATCATGCTCTACCTGGACGGAGACAACAATCTGGAATCGGAAGCACTGGCGGATTTCAACAATATCGAAGGGGGGCTCGCCAATTCCGAATACTACGGAAGAGGTTTTGTGGATAACGCGTACGTGATCGCACTGGTGGACCGCTCTGCCATGGCGGACGACGGCAATTACGTGTCAACTCCTACCGAACAGGGAGGGGCGGACTGGACCGACGCCAGGCTGTACTGCATGCTGCCCGACGGGGACAACCAGTACTTCGGTTCCGAGAGGATGGATGACGGTTTCACAGACGGTTATGGTCACTTAGAAGAACTGGGAGAGATGAACATGGCGGACCCGGCCACCCTGTCCTGGTTCATTGCATACTGCAGAAGCCGGTTCCCTTCCGGGAAGTATGCCCTGGTTCTGTGGAACCACGGCGGCGGTGTACGCAGTGCAAGAAGCCTTACCTACACCCCTCTCCCCACATCATCGCTGAAAGAAATCTGTGTCGATGAGGATAACGGGGGAGGGCACCTCATCCTTGACGATGTGCAGACAGCTCTGGGTAACAACTTCTCCGCATCGGATAAACTTTCCTTCCTCGGGATGGATGCCTGCCTTATGGGAGGGGTGGAGGTCGCCTACGAGTTCAGGGACTTAGCGGAGTATATGGCTTTTTCCCCGGCATCCGAGTACGGGGGCTGGGGGTACACCCGGATTTTCGAAACCCTTACCGCCGGGGCCGGGCCGGAACAACTGGCAACCCTCGTGGTGGAAGCGTTCCGGGATAAAGCGAATGCCTACGATCTGCAGATGAACACCCAGACGGCGGTGAATCTTGCGAACATTACGGCACTGCAGAATGCCTTGAACCAGCTCGCGTCGGCTCTCGACGCAGCTTCCGACCAAACCACCATTGAAGGGATCCGGGACGCATCGACCCATTACTACGATGGTACCAGCGAGGTGGAGTCGGTCACGTGGCCGTACCTGGAAATCGGTGATTTCTGCTCCCGCCTTGAAAGTGCTTCTATCGCACAAAGCCAGGCGGGGAATGTAAAAACAGCCCTCTCTTCCTGCATTTCCTATGCCTGGGCGGGAACGGACATGGGGGCGTACGAAGGATCAGGTATATCCCACGGACTTTCCCTGTTTTTTTCCCGGGGGGAACGGTCCTACAACGGTGAATCCCACTACTACTGGCAGTGGTGGTACTACGATCAATTGGTCCAGGCATCAGGGGGGGATTTCTACGGCGGTATCGACTTCGCCTACAGCAACTCCAACGGTACCGTGGAAACCTGGCGGGAATTGATGGAGAAATGGTACGATCCGTCTAATACTCTCACTCCGGGAACGTTCTGACATAGAGTACCGGTTGCCGTGCCGGAAAGCCCTGTTATCTTCCTGTCTCAGGCAGGACCAGGGATTCTCTGTCTGAAAGGTTGAAGGTCTCCAGGAACACTGTAAGTTTCTCCGGGTCGAGATACCAGGACCGTGAGTTCCTCCTCACCCACACCCATGTGTCAGGAAGGGCTGATCGATCCTCGGCCGGCCCTGATTCGAACCAGCCTGTGCGGATATCGTCCGCCTGAAGCACTACACGGCTTATTTTCTGAAGCGGCACATTTCCGATTTCCCGGTAGCCTCCGAAGTCCCAGAGATGGTCCCGGAACACGAACCGGAATACCCTCTCTCCGATGATCACCATATCGAAATATCCGTCG
>JAJSAL010000179.1 GCA_024274705.1 Spirochaetota bacterium | reverse complement strand
TTCTCCGCCGGGGGTACCCTTCGGCATATATGTTCTGGAACACCGATCCCAAGGCTTCCCGTACCGCCAGGGGAGCGTAACTCTCGGAGGGGATCATGATCAGCTTATCCGCCTGCCTCCGGTGCTCTTCCTCTATGATACTGTATACTTCCGGTACGAGTTCCTGTAAAGGTTCCTTGAATAGATAATCCCGGCGTTCTGTCATCGGTTCCTTCCTTATTCTTTTTCTGCGGGAATGCTGCAGAGATCCATGTCCCGGGCGGCTCTCACTTCATCAAGCCTGCTCACTGTCCCTGATTCCGGCTGGGTGTGGAACCAACCGGGATCTTCCTCCGCTTTTTGTGCGAACTCGATCATCACCTCTATGAAGTAGTCGAGGGTTTCCAACGTTTCGGTTTCTGTGGGTTCGATCATGAGGGCTTCTTTTATGATGAGGGGGAAGTACACCGTAGGGGGATGGACCCCTCTCTCGATAAGGCCCTTGGCCAAGTCCAGGGCGGTAACGCCGTTCTCCTTCTGTTTCTTCGCGGAGAGAACGAACTCGTGCATGCAGTAACTGGAATAGTCACATCCCGGTTCATAATACTCCTTGAGCCTTGCCAGCAGGTAGTTCGCGCTTAAGACTGCATTTTCACTTACGGCAGTAAGGCCTTCCGATCCCAGGCGGAGGATGTAGGCGTAGGCCCGGAGGAGGATGAGAAAGTTGCCGTAGAATGGGGCGATATATCCTATAGAGTCCGGTTCGTCGTAATGGAGGGCGTAGGTTCCGTCCTCCTGCTGCACGATCCGGGAGACCGGCAGGAAGGGGGCTAAGTCTTTTTTCACCCCCACAGGACCGGCTCCAGGTCCGCCGCCGCCGTGGGGAGTTGCAAAGGTCTTGTGCAGGTTAAGGTGCACAACATCGAACCCTAAGTCTCCGGGACGGGTTTTTCCCATGATGGCGTTCAGGTTGGCCCCGTCGTAGTACATGAGTCCCCCCGCCTTGTGGGTCAGGTCTGCTATTTCATGAATCCTGGGGTTGAACACCCCTAAGGTGTTGGGAGAAGTGAGCATTACAGCGGCGACGTCATCACGTAACTCTTTCTTAAAGGTACCTAAGTCCATGCAGCCGTCAGGACCGGAGGGGATCGCTTTTACCTGGTACCCTGCAATAGCAGCCGTAGCAGGGTTGGTGCCATGTCCGGAATCGGGAATCAGGATGTATTTCTTGTGGTTCCCGTGTTTCTTGTGATATGCAGCGATCACCATCACCCCGGTAAGTTCCCCGTGGGCGCCGGCTAAGGGCTGGAGGGTAAAGGCGTCCATACCGGAGATGCGGCTCAAAGCCTGTTCCAGCTCGTGAAGGAGGATAAGGGAGCCCTGGCACAGGTTGTTTCCGTGGGGAAGCTGGGGCAGCAGGGGATGAAGAGACTTGAAGGCCGGCATGGCGGCCAGGGCTTCGGTGAACTTCGGGTTGTATTTCATGGTACACGAACCCAACGGATAGAAGTGGGAATCCACGCCGAAGTTCTGCCTGGAAAGGAGGGTAAAGTGGCGTACAACCTGCTGTTCAGTGAGGGAGGGCAGGGGGGCTTCTTTTTTGCGGCAGAGGTCTGCCGGGAGGTCCACGTGTACCGGTACATCCGAAGGAGGAAGGGAATATCCTTTTCTTCCTGGTTTTGATTTTTCAAAGATCAGTTCCATAGTTCGTCCTCCAGGAGTTCTGCGAATACACTGATCTCCTGTTTCGTTCGTTTTTCCGTAACAGCTACCAGGATGTGGTCCTTCAGGGAAGGATAGTATCTTCCCACGGGAAACCCGGCGGCATATCCTTTCCGGATCATCCTGCTGATGATAATCCTGGGATCCTTGGGAAGTTTTATCAGAAATTCGTTGAACGTAGGGTTGTCCCGGTACACTTCGACTCCCCGGATATCATGAAGCCTGCTCTTGGCGTACTCAGCCTTATCCAGGCAGAGCTGGGCCAGTTCCCGTATCCCCTCCTTTCCGAGGAGACTTAAAAAGATGAGCGCCCTGAGTGCACAGAGTGACTGGTTGGTACAGATATTGGATGTGGCCTTGTCCCTCCGGATGTGCTGTTCCCTGGCCTGGAGGGTCAGGACAAACCCTCTTCTCCCCAGGCGGTCCGTTGTTCCTCCGGCAATTCTACCGGGCATTTTCCTCACATGTTTTTTCAATGTTGCCATGAACCCTAAGTAGGGACCGCCGAAAGAGAGGGGCAGGCCTAAGCTCTGTCCTTCCCCGACGACGATATCGGCTCCCATTTCCCTGGGTGTCTTCAGCAGGCCCAGGGAGACAGGATACACACTCTCGATGAGCAGGGCGCCCATGCCGTGGCACAATCCTGCGATGTCGGTGTGATCATCGATGATGCCGAAAAAATTCGGGTTCTGAACGATGATCGCCGCAGTGTTGTCATCCAGCATAGATGCGAGGGCTTCCCGGCTGCACCTTCCCAGGGAGAACTCAGGCTCTTTGAAGTCGATGGACAGGTTACTGGTGTAGGAGTAGATCATTTTTCTATAGATAGGATTTACTCCTTTATCCATGATAATCTTTGTCCTGCCGGTAATGCGGACTGCCATCATTGCCGCTTCGTAGATTGCAGTACCCCCGTCGTACAGGGAGGCGTTGGCCGCTTCCATACCGGTGAGCCTGCAGACTGCACTTTGAAACTCGTAGATTGCCTGGAGGGTCCCCTGGGAAGCCTCCGGCTGGTACGGTGTATACGCGGTGTAGAACTCGCTTCTGGAAGAGAGGGCGTCCACGGCTGCCGGAATAAAGTGATCGTAAAACCCGCCGCCTAAGAAACAATGAAGGGAGGCATTCCGTTCCGCTAAGCGTTCGAACATCTTTTCAACTTCGAATTCGGACCTTCCTTCGGGCAGATCGAGTCTTTCAAGGCGCAGGTGCTTCGGTATGCTCTTGAAGAGTTCATCAATGTCCCCGGAAGGAACCCCTATGGTTGTAAGCATTTCGGACCGGTCTTCAGGCGTATTCGCGTTATAGCTCACTTAAGCTTCCTCTTCGAGAAATTTCTCATACTCGTCCGGCGGCATGAGGTCATCGATCTGGGACGGGTCTTCAGGTGTGATCCTGCAAATCCACCCGTCACCGTAAGGAGAGGCGTTTATCACCTCGGGACTGCCCTCCAGTTCTCCATTCACCTCTTCTATCGTACCGGACACGGGAGCGTATATCTCGCTCACCGCTTTCACCGATTCTATAGATGCAACCTGGGCCCCTTTAGAGACCGTAGTTCCCTGCTGGGGCATTTCCACGTACACGATGTCCCCCAGTTCTGTCTGGGCATGATCGGAAATACCCATGACGATCACATCGCCGTCTTTTCTCGCCCATTCGTGTTTGTCAGTGTATCTGCACTCTTTTGAAACCATTGGATCCTCCTCTACTGATCATAGTATGTTTCATTGAAAAGTCAATATATGAATAAAATATTGATGAATAGTTAAATATTATTAGTTGAATTGAGGATTTCATCAATATTCATGATCTATTTTTGTTTATTCCATGATAAAACGTTGCCAGGGAAGGATATACTGCACGGTACTCAGCGAAATGCTCTTCATATTGTTGACGGACCCGGGGATCAGGCTCGAAAATCCTTCCCCCCTGTACTGCATGTTCTATCCCTTCCCTGCAGGATGCGTATACCCCGGATGCCTTTCCCGCCAGAAGAGCGGCGCCTAGGGAAGCCGCTTCGGTCACCTTCATGCGTCTTATCGGTATTCCCAGCCCGTCGGCTTTCATCTGGAGCCACCTGTCGCTTTTCGCCCCTCCGCCGATGGCCCGGAGGTCCCGGATGCAGAACCCGGCTTCCGCTAAATGCACCAGATCGATCTTTGTTTCCAGGACCAGGCTCACTAGGAGGGCCCGGGTGATGTCCCCTTTTGTAGTTTCATTGGTGAGTCCCAGGATGGCCCCTTTCGAGGCCGTATCGAAATGGGGTGTACCTGACCCGACTAAGTGAGGAAGAATATAGATGCTTTTCCATTCTTCCGAGGCTTCGCTTATGATGAGATCATAAGGATCGGTCCCGCTTTGTTCCGCATCCGTTACCTCGCGTTCGCACAGGGTATCCCTGTACCACCTAAGCAGGAGGCCTCCGTTCAGATTCACCGCAAGGGCGACGTATTTCCCGGTTTCCACGTGGGCGGAAGAACTGTAGTTGTGTTCCAGCATGTACGGTGTCAGGCAGGGCCTGTCGGATACAGGGCAGATTACCTCGGAAGTACCCATGGCAGCCATGGCAGTGCCCGACCGGTACACACCCGAGCCTAATGCCCCGCATGCCTGGTCGTGTCCCCCGGTGGCAACGGTAACCGGACCTTTGAATCCCAGGGAGCAGAGCAGGTCCTTCCGGATGCGGCCGACTGCAGTACCTGAAGGGGCGGGAACGGCTAGTTTTTCCGTTTCTATACCTGCAGCAGATAGCATGACCGGGGACCAGTCACTTGTCCTGACGTCGAAGGCCATGGTTCTGGCTGCCAGGGAAAAGTCGATGACCGCCTCCCCGGTAAGACGGAAGATGATGTAGTCTTCCACGCAGAGAAATTTCCAGGTCTTCTTAAAAATGTCCCGGCCTTCTTCTTTGAACCAAAGGATCTTATTGATGGTATACATCGGGTGGAGGGGCATTCCCGTAATGGAAAAAATGTCCTCCGGGGAAAGCCGTTCTTTCCACCATGCAGGCATATGACCGGTTCTGCTGTCAAAGGTGATGATGAAATGATAGAGGGGGTCGCCGTTGAGATCCATGGGAATAACAGCCTCTCCCTGGCAGGAGATACCCATCGCCGCCACGGGTTCGATGAAGGGCACAGCGTTTACTTCCTGAATAACGGTGCGTACCCCATCCCAGAGGGTGTGTACATCCAGTTCGTTCCACCCGGGCCGGGGATGAACCAGGGAATACTCCCGGTAAGAACCGGCAAGCACCTTTCCTTCGGGATCGAATACTATAGCTTTGCACCCGGTAGTTCCGATATCGAGACCGAGAAGACTCATGGGAAAACCAACCAGGATGTTTTTACGATCATGTTTTTATTGTAATGGATTTTAACGTGATGTCGATTGTTATTTTTTTGTAAAACTATTTTTGCGGATGGAGATCATCTCTTATTGATGTTTGTGCTATTCCTTTGTATGAGAGTAGGCCGTATTTTTATTTTAATATCCGGATGTTCATTTCTTTCAATGCAGGATATGAGATGCTCTGTTGCCAGTTTTATGATTTCTTCATATGGCTGATCAATAGATGTTAATGCTATTTGTAATATATCCGATGTTTCCAGATTATCAATACCCATTACTGCAATATCTTTCCCCACTCGATATCCATTTTTCTCCGCAGCGTCAATGGCCCCAAAAGCACATAGATCATTCACACAAAAAATACCGTCGAATTCAATACCACTTATAATCAGGTCCTTAAAACCTTTCCTGCCTCCGTCTACCGTTAGGTCGGCATAAACATTCCGGGATTTGTTGAAATCTATCTTGTGCAACCTCATATATCTTTCAAAACCCTTTCTTAATGCTCTAAATGAACTAAAATAACTCATATCTTCACTCGCATTGAAGAAGACTGGTGACACACATCCGCGATCTATCAAATGTTTTGCAGCGATATGACCTGCATTGATGACATCGTTAACAACATACGATCCGGAGTAAAAAGAAGGATATGTATCAATTGCCAGATGTGGTAAATTTATCGAATTTAGTAATTGAATACTTTTTTTAGTTTTCTCACAAAGACATATTAACACTCCCTGTACCCTGTTCTCTATCATATTAGAAACTATCTTAATCTCTTTTTCAGAGTCCCACTGGCTCTCAGCAAAAATCATGTTGTATCCGATACCCAAAGCTATTTTTTCAGCAACACGGATCATCCTCGAATAGAAAGGGTCTGTTATATCGTTCACCATGAAACCCACCGTTTTTGATGTTCCATATCTTAAATTGCGTGCTGAAATATTGGGAAAATAATTTAATTCTTGAGCGATTCGTTGTATTTTTTTTCGTGTTTCTATGCTGATACGTGAATTTTCTTTAAAAGCCAGAGAAACAGTAGCATCTGAAACACCTGCTTTTTTTGCGATATCGCGTATTGTTGTTGTTTTTTTCATTTCCGATCGTTTATTGTCCTTGACAATTGATATAGCGGATGGTAAACTATTCGGGGTTAAACGTCAAACCTAAAAACAATAAGGAGAAGTATTTTTTTTAATTTTTAGGTTAGACGTCTAACCTAAGAGATTTACTCTATGGAGAAAAAAGATGGGAAAAAATTTTCCAAAGATCAGTGATCAGGAATTTGGGTATCGAATGAGTCAATTCAAGACCAAAATGGCTGCCGAGGGCTTTGATTTAGTTGTCGTTTTCTCAAACCTGCTAGACCCTTCGGCGGTAAGATATTTTACTGATGTTTCACCAATCAATGAAAGCGCAGGTTTAGTTATTCCACTTGAGGGTGAACCGATAATGTGTTCCGGCCAGGCCTGTCATGAATGGTCACGGCACAAATCGAAGGTAAAGGAAATACGAATTTTACCCGAGGTCGGAGAAGTTTCAGGAGTTGAATATGATATTGCAGATCAGCAGGATTTCGAGGATCTATTCCGTGAAATGAAATCAAAATATACAGTGAAAAAGATTGGAATTATAGGCGATCTAATTTTTCCATATGAAATTTACAAAAAACTGGAGAAAGTTTTCTTTGATTCTGAGAAAACAAGCGCAGAAATGCTTATGTACGAGATGAGAATGCGCAAATCACCATCTGAGATTGAATGTATAAAAAAGGCTGCTGAAATTATTACTGAAACTATGGAGTACGCGGTTCCCAGGATAGGGCCGGGAGTGACAGAGTTGGACATTCAGGCAGACATTGAGAGCCAGATCCTCAGGCTGGGAGCAGAGTCCTACTGTATGTCCTTTAGCCCGATGATTCCTACCGGACCGGAAAATTCCAATCTTTGTATGAACAGGAATACGCTGCGGCAGGTTAAAGCAGGTGAAATTATAGATATTGCTGCAGGTGCATGTTATGAAGGATACAATGGTGTAATCTGCACACCGGTTGTGCTGGGAGATATACCGGAGGACATCTGCAAGGCAGTTCGAGTTGCCTATGAGGGTTTAAATCTTGTTACCTTGCACATGAAACCCGGCGCCTCATCGATGGAATTGTACAATATATATAATGAGTTTCTCACGGACAAAGGATACCGCGAATTCAGCCCATACGGATCCGTGCATTCTATTGGTATGCTGGAATGCGAGACTCCGTTTTTCTCAGCTTCTAAAGAAGTAGTAATGCTCAAGAATATGGCTGTGGCGATTGATGCCTACTTCAAAGATCTTCCATGGGGTTCTTTCAGAATAGAAGATACGTTCACCATCCGGGAGAGCGGAGCCGAACTGGTTACCGGGTTCAATAAAAAGCATATCCTAAAAACATTCGCTTAACAGATATGAACATGGTGAAAGAGGGTAAAAAAACCTGGTATATCGTGGATGGATGGCTGCCCGGCAGATCGCCCAATGAAAATGCAAGCTTGGAGGGGCATGAAGCTATCATGATCCTGAACTGTAAAGAAAAGGATGCCCATGTATTACTTGATATTTTTTATGAAACGAAAGAACCCCTGGAAGGTATTAAAATCGATGTTCCTGCAAAACGGGTAAAGTGTATAAGGATGGACCATCCGCAAGAAATAGAAGGAATTGTTTTATCCCGGGAAGAACAATATTCACTGAGGTTAAGAAGTGATGTCGAAGTAATCGTTCAATATGGGAGAATGGATATAACGCAGCCTAACCTGGCATATATTGGATTTATAGGGTATTCGGAATAACCAATATAAGATGGTAGCGCGTTAAAATAAATGACAGGAGGAAAGTCATGAAAAAGAGCATTTTCGTTTTTTTACTGGTCATACTATTACCCGCAATGGTGTTTGCCGGCGGCCAGAAAGAAAGTGGTACTGCCCAGGCAGAACCGGAGGAGGTCACTCTTTCACTATTCACCCAGGCTCCGGGAGCATATCCGGAAATCTTTCCGGAAATCATCAAGAATTTTGAAGCAAAACATCCGGGAGTAACCGTTGATATGCGTGTGGTTGGATATGGAGAATATCAATCATCCCTGGCTACCATGATCGCTGCAGGGGAGGCCCCCGATGTGTTTCTTGAAAACCAGGGAGGGGATCTTTGGGGAGTAGCTCAAGCAGGGAAGGTAATGGATCTG
This sequence comes from Spirochaetota bacterium, assembly GCA_024274705.1. Taxonomy (GTDB): domain Bacteria; phylum Spirochaetota; class Spirochaetia; order SPDA01; family JAJSAL01; genus JAJSAL01. The sequence goes on along the minus strand of JAJSAL010000179.1, from coordinate 7,680 downwards.
ACAACCTATCTTGATGCGAACAATGGGGAGTGGCGGAAACAGATGTATGATTATATACCCGGTCTCCTTTCCTGGAATGATAGGGTATATGCAATCGCTGCATCACTAAATAACCTGCAGATAATGGTAGATCGGAATATGCTCAAGGAATACGGATTCAACGTACCGGAGAGTACAGATGATCTTATTGCCATGGCAGCAATGCTTAAAGGGACCGGAGTTTCTCCCATTGCGTTTGCGACGGCGGATCTGTGGGGTGCTGTCGATCTCTTTATGGTATTTGTCCACCAGCAAGGGGGCGGCGAACAACTTAAAAAAGCCGATGCCGGCGAAATTTCCTGGAAAGGCAACCATATTTTTATCAAAGCAATGAGTGAAATAAAACGGCTCACCGATGCAGGTGTATTCATGGAGGGTGCATCAGCGATGAACTACCATGAGGATGCATTACCGGTATGGATGCAGGGTAACACAATCATGCTCTGGCCCGGTGGTAATTTCATGATCCAAGATATTCCGAAAGAAATAGATTCGGATGCAATATGGTGGCCAGCGATGCCAGGGGGGAAACAGGTTCTCACCGGTGGTACAGCACTTGTGTGGTGTGCGTCCAGCCAATCTGATTACCCTGAGTTCGCAGTGGATCTTCTGAAAGAACTAACAACCCAGGAAACTTATAAGCTCATGTTTAAAAATGGTATTGCTCCGGCTGGAGATCTGAAAGAAAAGGTTTCGAGTGATTATCCGTTGGCGGACAAGGTGAACAGTCAACAGGGGTTCGCGGTAGACAGATTTATCTATACACCTGAAATTTACCGGGAAGTAGCTATAGCTGTTCAATCACTAATGGCTGGAGATGTGACACCGGAAGGCGCAGTTGATATGGTGCAGTCCGCTAGTGACAGTGTGTATAAATAGTAATTTTAACGATACAATCTAAAAGATAAAGAGCCTGTCGACTGTCTTTGACAGGTTCTTTATCTATACTATTATTTTTGGAGAAGGAATGAAGGGAAGCAAGCTTTCAGTCAATAATGGTGATGGATATTTGTTTATTTTACCTGCATTCCTTTTTTATTGCGGATTTATTTTATTTCCTCTATTTAGTGTATTCCGTTCCAGCCTGTTCGAAATAAACACACTGAGCCAGGAAAGTTCATTTATCGGATTTGCCAATTATATAAAGCTATTTAGTGATCGAATATTTTTGCTATCGCTGACCAACACGACCATATATACTGTAGCTATCATAGTGTTAATAAACATGTTTGCAATTGTTTTTGCGATCATCATTGACAGAGCCGTGATCAAAGGTAACTACTTCCTGCGGGTTCTGTTTTTTATACCGGCGATTTTACCTACTGTTCTTATCGGGTCTGCATTTAAACGAATATTTGCTCCATTTGGAGCATTGAATATGATACTTGTAGGAATTGGATTACCATTTCTTAAACGGACATGGCTTGGAGTCCCAAGCTTGGCGTTAATGGCGATTATTATAACGACTGTATGGCAGAGTGCCGGTTGGAATCTAGTTATTTATTTCGCACGGCTTTGCGAAATTCCTAAAGAACTTTATGAATCGGCTGATATAGACGGTGCTACACCCTGGCAGATTATTAGATTTATCAAGTTGCCTTTGTTGAAGGGAGCAATCGCCATTCTTGTTGTAATAAACATTATCGGCGGATTCAAAGTTTTTGATCTTGTCTACATTATGACTTCCGGTGGTCCGGCACATAAAACAGAAGTATTAACATCGTATTTATACTATCAGGCGTTTAGCTTTCACAATTATGGCTATGCGAGTGCGGTTGCAGTGATAATGATGCTTATTATGTTATTTTTTTCATGGCTAAGAATCAAAGGAACGATCAAAGGTGAAGGATAATAGGTGAAAATGAAAATTGTACACAATAAACTACCACGTTTTCAGGTCCATATTCTTTTTGAGTATATCGTCATGTATGTATGGATGCTCTTTGTAATCTTTCCTTTCGCGTGGATGATTTCACTTTCCTTTCGTGAAACCAAAGCTGTATATAAGAATTTATTTTTTCAATCGATAGAAGAAATAACTTTTAATAATTATGTATATCTCTTTAAGGGCGAGTTTCCATATAGACATATTCAGGTGTTTTTTCTCAATGCTCTTAAGAATAGTGTGGTCGTTACAGTCGTATCGGTCATATGCATTCTTGTTGTTTCTTTATTGGCCGGATACGCATTCTCGAAAATAAAGTTTACAGGAAGAGACGCCTTATTCTATTTTCTTTTAGCTGGTATGATGGTACCAGTTCAGGTTATTATGCTTCCACTCTTCAGAATTGTTAAAATAGTTGGTATTCAGAATAGCCTTTTAAGTGTTATCTTTCCGTACATTGCTTTGGGAATACCGCTTTCTACTTTTTTATTTACTGGATTTTTTAAAAATCTTCCCAATGCTTTGATCGAAGCTGCAAAAATCGAAGGTGCATCTAATTTTAAAACACTGATGAAGATTGCTCTTCCTCTATCGGGACCGGTTATAGGTGCCAACCTCATATTTCAGTTTATGTTTACCTGGAACGAGTTCCCCCTTGCACTTGTGCTTCTGAGCAGGGCTAATCTTTATACTCTCCCCTTGGAAATCACAAAAGTCCAGGGGCAATATATGACTCCTTGGAATATTGTAGCAACTGCAGTAATGGCAGCAATTATTCCGGTTATTGTAGTATATCTCATTTTTCAGAAGCAATTCATTTCCGGGCTTACCAGCGGAGCTATAAAAGAATAGATGTTGATCAGGCATGAGTGGTTATATGTACTTGAGGAGCCTTGAGCTGTTAACGTGAGAGAATTGTATTTACGGATACTGAATTTTAAAGAGAAAAAGGTAAATTTAAACTGGGACTTTGGCTATTGGGGAGGAACGATATCACGTTGGAAAAAAGAAGGACTCCCGGTAGATATAGACTTTCTTGGGCCGAAAAGAGATTATCTGTACGGGGAGTTTATCAATGGACCAGGGCTAACTTACCCCATGTCGAGTTTCGATCCTAATGTGCTTTATGCATCGGGCCTTTCCCGGCTTTTTGATCTAGATCCCGGGCCTTCACCGTTTCGAATTAACTGGTGGTATTGTCCTCGGTTTGATTATGTAGTTCTGCATGAAGATGAAGAAAAAATTGAATATGTAGACACCCAGGGAATACGTTGCCTCAATTATAAAGATCAAAGGAGTATGCCTCACTGGCTTGAATATCCCGTAAAAGACGAAAAGGATTGGGAAAAGCTAAAAGAAGAAAAGCTCAATCTTGATAATCTATCAGAGCGATATACAGTCGAGTGTCTATCCGCTTATATCGAAGAATTAAAAAACAGGGAGTATCCTTTGGTATTATACGGATCCCCGATAGGTTATTTTGGATCGATGAGATTTTTAATAGGTGAACCGGCAATATATTATTTTTATTACGATAAGCCTGATCTTATAAGAACTATTGCAGAACACATGACTGATTTGTGGTTATCTTTAGCTGAGGAAATTACGGCTAAAGTTGATTTTGATGTCTGCTATTTTTTTGAAGATATGGCAGGGAAGCAGGGATCTCTAATAAGCCCTGATATTTTTAATGAATATATGAAACCTTATTATAAAAAAATGATAGGCTTTGCAAAATCCAAAGGTGTGAAGCATCATATTGTCGACTCAGATGGATTTGTCGAGGATTTGATTCCGCAATTTAAACAGGCAGGAATTACCGGTATGCTGCCATTTGAGATTCGTGCGGGGAATGACATTGAACGAATAAGAAAAAATCATCCGGAGTTTCAGATTCTAGGAGGAATTGATAAAATTGCACTTCAGGACAAAAATAAGATCGATGAAGAAATCACTAAGGTAAAAAGAATGATAAGAAAAGGTGGCTACATTCCTTTTGTTGATCATGCCTATCCCCCTGATATCAGTTATGAAAATTACCAGTATTTCCGAAAAAGGTTAAGGGATGTCGTTAAACCTGAATTGTGTACGTATTCTATGTGAGGTCTATCGATGAACGCTCGTGAGAAATTTATTGAAGTAATGAAGTTTAATAATCAAGTAAAATCATTAAAGTGGGAATATGCCTATTGGAGTGCCACACTGAACAGGTGGTATCAAGAAGGTCTACCAAAAGAAAAATTTATTTAACTACCTGAAGATATTACAACGCCCACATCTTCTCTATACCTCGCTGCGCTCAGAAGAAACATGAAAAAGATAGATAGAGGTGTTATTCCGGAGGGGCAGGCAGTGTTTGGTGGCGGTGTTTACTGGCCTACACAGGGTGTTCCAAAAGAAAAAGATGTGGAAATTTTTTTTAATCTGGATAAAGGCATCACTCTTGTCGATGTTAACCAACTTTTCTGTCCTATGTATGAAATAGAAATATTAGATGAAACTGAAAAAATTCTTAAATATACAGATATTGACGGGATTACAAGAATTTATCAGAAAGAAGAAGCTACAATGCCAACTGCAATTGAATGGAAAATAAAAGATTGGAAGAGTTGGAGTAAAATTAAATCCGAGAAACTCAATAATAATGATATTAGTTGTAGGTTCCCTAAGAACTGGGACATTATTGTTGAAGAGTATAGGACACGGGATTATCCGCTTACATTGGGAGGATACCCTCATGGTTTTTTTGGAACGCTGTCTCATATAATGGGGTATGAAAATCTATTTTTAGCTTACTATGACACTCCGGATCTAATACATAATATTCTTAATACTTTTACAGAACTATGGATCAACATATGGGAAGAAGTTATCGGACAGGTAGAAGTTGATATGGTTCAATTCTTTGAAGATGTTTCAATGGGAACTGGATCGATGATTTCTACAACGATGTTCAGAGAATTCATGCTTCCGTATTATAAAAGAATTACTCGATTTCTTAATAACAAAGGAATCAATATTATTTTTGTTGATACAGATGGTGACTGTGAAATGTTGATTCCTCTCTTTCTGGAAGGAGGCGTTACGGGTCTCTATCCCATGGAAACAAGTACAGGTATGGATATACTCGCTATTAGAAAAAATTTCCGGAACTTCATATGATGGGGGGAGTGCCCAAATATGCTTTAACAGAAGGAAAAAATTCAATTGATAGTACTCTATGTACAACTGCAGAGATGCTAAAGTCAGGCGGTTATATCCCTTATGTAGATCATTCCATTCCACCCGCTGTAAGTTCAGAACTCGTGTAATAGGCTGAGACAGTATTTGTGACTTGTGCAAGATGTTTACCTATTTTGTTTTTTCTGATAGACTACATCTATGGTATATGTTCAACAATTTCTAGGACCAAATGGTCTGATATATTCTACCGAAGACGATGAAGGAAATGTAAAGATCTTGTGGGGTGGCAGATTATATTATTCATTTAACAGGAACAATCTTTTTAGCAAATATCTTGGCATTGCCTTACTGGATAGCATAAAGGTAGTACAAGAAACGATTTGCGAGTTTTTTCATGTGAGCCGCAATACAATTACGAATGTTTCAAGAGTCTATCGAGAGCAGGGAGTAGACGGATTAAGAAACTACAAACATGGCGCAGCAGGAATTGAAGAAGAAATAAGAACTTTCGTCATAAAGCTCTATGTGGAACTGGAAAACACGCGGGGATACCAGAGGAAAATCCTGGAAGCGGTAGAGAAAAAAGTACAGGAAGGGGATTTTAACAAGGGTATCTCTCGAAGCGCTCTCCATTCCATTCTGAGGAAATATAAAGCGGATAGAGAAAAACAGAAGAAGAATAATCTTGAAGAACGGAAAAACCGCGCGAGGGAAGTGGCAGATAGGGAAAGGCGTAATAAAAAAAAGAATGAGGAAAAACATGCTGACAATGGCAACACGCAACCGGAACTCATACAGGAGATACCTGAAGGTGAAGAAATATGTGTTGAACATGGGGGAGCGGCAGCGGCAGCGGTATTCATGGATGATTATGGATTAGCCACAGATATTCCGGATAACACTGAAGAGGAAAATCATTACAGTAACCAGGAACTGGCTTTAACCTTTGCCCTGTTGAATGCCGGGGAGATCGTGACAGTCGAACAGGACTTTCAGCATCTTGCAAGCTACGAGATGGGAGGGATACTGGGGAAGAATAAGCTGCCATCACTATCTTTGTATCGGAAACGGATTCCGGCAATTGTTGATAAGATGAATATGAGGGAAGTACTGCTTGAGACAGCGAAGCAGGTGAAAAAGAAATTAGCATTTTCCCGGGTTGTGTACATTGATGGACATTTCATGCCGTATCATGGGAGCAGCAAAACCCTGCATGGGTATTATCCGCAGAAGAGGCTGGCTATGCATGGGAGGGAATATTTCTTTGTACACGAGAGAAATGGACTGCCTGTGTACGCGGCGATTTCTGACGGATATCGTAAGATGCGGCATTATATCGTTGATATTGATGAGAAGCTCCGGGAAATCTATGGGGCAGCCGAGAAGGAGCTTTTGGAAATCTTTGACCGTGGAGGATACTCGAAAGAGTTTTGTGTGGGTATAGCTGAAAGGATACGGTTTATTTGCTGGCGGTCGGATGGGCGGGTGGTACCGAAGATCAAGGAATGGAAAGAAGTAGTAGTAGAGCACCAAGCGAACAGTTATGGTGAGGTAAAGGAGCGTACATTCTATGCATGGGAGAGGACGAGAGAGTTCCAGGTGGAAGAGAAAACGGCGACCTTCCGGGAAGTCTGGATACGGAAGGGGAATAAGGTGTCTCCGGCGCTCACCAATGATAGGGAATTGCCTACTGAAGAAGTGGTGAGGGCGCTGACACGGCGATGGGGAGCGCAGGAAAATATGTTTAAGGAGTTGAAAGGTCACGGGATAGACAGGATACATTCATACGGCAAAGAAGAGTACACCGAAGAGTTTTTATATAAGCAGGGGTTGGAGGACCCACATGAAGGAATAATTCGAGAAATTGCTAATCCTGAGATACGAGCTGAAAACAAAAAACTGACAAAGCTTAAAGCGGAAAAAAAGAAACTGGCGGAAAAGATACTGTCCCTTGAGAAGGCGGGGAAGAAAAAAGAGCTTATAGGGGTGAAAAGAAAATACGCGGGTGTTAAACGTAGGATAAATAATCTGATTGACAGACGGGCATCTTTGCCGAAAAAGATAAACTTGTTTGGCAGGATACAGGAAGAGAAAATCGTCAGGTTATGCGATGAGAAGAAACTGTTTTTCGACTGGCTTAAAATGAACGCTATCTGGGCTAAGCGTGAGATCATGGAAATAGTGAAACCCTGCTATCAGGATCTCCGTGACATAAACAAGTTTGTAAAATCGATCTTGAATAGTCGTGCGTATGTTCGTCGAAAAGATGATACACTATATGTCGAGTTTCCATTTCAACGTTCAAAAAAAAGGCAAAACGCATTAGTCTTACTCTGCGATTTTCTCAATGAGCATAAAGACATTGATTTAGGATTCGACTATCACAGGCTCATTTTCAGTGTTCGGGAAAAACACTGATTTGGCCTTATTACACGAGTTCTGAAGTAATGTTCCAACTACAGTTTTGTTATCACATTATTCTTCTAATTATAAAATTATTGCTTACGGTGTAAATATAGGAGGGAACGGATTGATAATTGGTTCTTTTGCTAATTTAATCGCATTGAATTTTA